>JAPPKM010000035.1 GCA_028874315.1 Chloroflexota bacterium | reverse complement strand
CACCTCTCCGGCGGCGAGCGCCAGCGCCTGGCGATCGCTCGCGCGCTGCTCACCGACCCCGACGTCCTGATCCTGGACGAGGCGACCTCCGCCCTGGATTCCGTGACCGAGCGCGAGGTCTACGACGGCGTGCTGGCCGATTCAGACAGCCGCACCGTGCTGGTCATCGCCCACCGCCTGTCCACCGTGCGCAACGCCGACCGCATCTTCGTTCTCGAAGACGGTCGGGTTGCTGAAGCCGGAACGCACGACCAGCTCATGGCTGCCGAAGGTCCCTACCAGCGTCTCTACGCCGCCCAGGCAACGCCTGGAGGGGCCTAGGGTCGCGGCGCGGGCGCCGCCATCAGGTGCGGCCCGTTGGTCTCCGATGACTGGCGGGCGAGGTCGTACACGGCGTCCTGGAGTTCCAGGACGCGGACGGCCTGGCGCAGGGGGATGGGCGGCGGGTCGCCGTTTTCCAGGGCCTGGATGGAGCGGCCCATGATGCTGGCCATCATGTCGGCCCGCGGCGTTTCGGCGTAGACCTTGACGCCCTGGCTGGTGTGCACCTGGACCTGGCCGACCAGGTCGGCCGTGTACTGGCCGAGGATGATGGCGTTGGTCCCCACGGCGCGGATGACGTACTCGCCGGAGTGGTCGCCCAGCGGGTAGGCGTAGCTGCATTCCACCAGGCCGGTGCTGCCGTCGGCGGCCCGGAACAGGCCGGCGGCGTAGTCGTCGAACGGGCGCTGGAACATGGCGTTGGAGATCACGCCCGCCACGGCCTGCACCGGCTGTCCACCCATGGCGTCCAGCATGATGTCGATGCCGTGCTGGCACTCCACCGCCCAGCAGCCGCCGCCCGAGATGGACGGGTCGTTGTGCCAGGCGGAGGGCATGTTGTCGTAGCGCGAAGGCGTTGATGTGCTCAAGCGGCTGTGGAAGTGGGCCAGGTCGCCGAGCGTGCCGTCGGCAATCGACTGGGCAATTACGTCAAACACTTTGAGTTCACGCGTGGGCAGGGTGAGCGCGCCCCACACGCCGGCGGCCTCGGCGGCGTCCACCGCGGGTCGCAGGCGGTCGGCGCAGTCGGCCCAGGGCTTGTCGAACAAAGCCGGCACGCCGACGTCCACGCAGGCTTGCAGGTAGCTGGGCGCCAGCGTATGGCGGCCGGAGACCAGCGCCACATCGGGTCTCGCGGCCTCCAGGCACTCGGCGGCCGTATCGAAGACCGGGCAGCCGAAAGTCTCGGCCATCGTCGCGCGTTCCGACTCCAGCGGGTCGAACGCGCCAACCAGTTCGTGCCCAAGCTGGACCGCGGTGCGGCCCATCCCAAACCCGTGATGACTGTAGGAGAGGACGACGGCGCGCATTGGGGCTTACTCCGGAGGACGGATCAGCGCGAGAGTTTACGGGGCTCGGCGAAGGTGTTCGGGGACCGGCCGTCGCGGCCCCGCTCCTGACTCAGGCTGTTTCTTCGGCCTGTTGCGTTTGCGCCTCGGCGGGGCCGGGCTGGGTGACCAGGATGGGGGCGCTGTTGGAGTCGACGGTTTCGCGGGTGACGACCACTTTCTTGACGCCGGTCTTGGACGGCAGCGTGAACATGGTGTCCATCAGCAGCTCTTCCAGGGTCGTGCGCAGGCCGCGGGCGCCGGTGTTGGTTTCCAGCGAGCGGTGGGCGACGGCGTCCAGGCCATCCTCGGTGATCTCCAGTTCAACACCGTCCATTTCGAACAGCTTCTGGAACTGGCGTAGCAGCGCGTTCTTGGGTTCGCAGATAATGCGGACGAGGGCCTCGACGTCCAGTTCATCCAGGGCGGCCACGACCGGCAGGCGGCCGACGAACTCGGGGATCAGGCCGTATTTCAGCAGGTCGTCGGATGCGACTTCGTGCATCACGCTCTCGGTCTTCTCGCCGTGGGCGCGCTTGCCAAAGCCCACGCCACCGGCCTGGCCGATGCGACGCGAGATGATGCGGTCCAGCCCTTCGAACGCGCCCCCGCAGACGAACAGGATGTCGCGGGTATCCATCTGGATGTATTCCTGGTGCGGGTGCTTGCGGCCGCCCTGGGGCGGCACGTTGACCTGGGCGCCCTCGATGATCTTCAGCAGCGCCTGCTGCACGCCTTCGCCGGAGACGTCGCGCGTGATCGACGGGTTGTCGGCTTTCCGGGAGACCTTGTCGATCTCGTCGATGAAGATGATGCCGGTCTGGGCGCGCGGGACATTGAAGTCGGCGGCTTGCAAGAGGCGCAGCAGGATGTTCTCCACGTCCTCGCCCACGTAGCCGGCTTCGGTGAGGGCCGTGGCGTCGGCGATGCAGAACGGCACGTTGAGGATGCGGGCCAGGGTGCGGGCAATCTCGCTCTTGCCCACGCCGGTCGGTCCCAGCAGCAGGATGTTGCTCTTGTGTAGTTCGAATTCGTCGTCCGACGCGCCCGCCGCCACCCGCTTGTAGTGGTTGTAGACGGCAACCGAGACGACCTTCTTGGCGCGCTCCTGCCCGATCACGTAGTCGCTGAGCAGCTCAAACAGGCGTTCCGGCGTGGGGATACGTCCCGCCATCGCGTGTGGACTGGGTGTGCGTGTCTGCTCCTCATCAATGATGTCGCCGCACAGATTCACGCACTCGTTGCAGATGTAGACGCCGGCCGAGCCTGAGATCAGGCGGCGGACCTGGTCCTGCGTCTTGCCGCAGAACGAGCAGCGGTAACTCGCGCGGTTCGAGCGACTACGAGCCATGACGGCACCGAGGGACGAGAGTCCGGGTAGCGTACCGGGGCCGGGGCATGCCGCCTAGTCCGCGCCGTTGCCGTCCTGGCCCAGGCTCGCCGAGCGCGGCGTCACGATCTGATCGATCAGCCCGTAGTCCTTGGCCTCTTCGGCGGTGAGATAGAAGTCGCGGTCGGAGTCCGCATTGATGCGTTCCTTGGGCTGTCCGGTCGCGTCCACGAAAATCTGCTCGATGCGGTCGCGGACCTTGCCGATCTCGCGCGCCCGAATCTGCAGATCGGCGGCCTGCACAAAGCCTTCGAACCCTTGCGACGGCTGGTGCAACAGCACGGTGCTGTGCGGCAGCGCGGCGCGCTTGCCGTTGGCGCCGCCGGCCAGGATCACGCTGCCCATGCTGGCGGCCAGGCCCACGCAGGTGGTGGCCACGTCGTTCGGCACGTATTGCATGGTGTCGAAGATGGCCAGCCCGGCGCTCACGCTGCCGCCCGGCGAGTTGATGTACATGTATATGTCGGCTTCGGCGTCCTCGCTGGTCAGCAGCAACAGCTGGGCGATGACTGTGTTGGCCACGGCGTCATCAATGGGTGTGCCCAGGAAGATGATCCGGTCGCGCAGCAGGCGCGAGTAGATGTCCATCCCGCGTTCGCCACGGTCGGTCTGCTCGATTACGTACGGGACGAGAATGCCCATGCGGTTGTCCTTTCCCAGCCGGGGGCGCTAGGCCTGGTCGGCTTCGGGGTCATCCTCCGGCTCGGCGGCGGCCGCCAACTCCGGCGGGGGTTCCGAATGTTGATGTTCATGGTCGTGCAGCGGGGCGGCGCCGTCGGTGACGGCGGCTACCAACGCTGCGACCGCTTTGCGGGAGCGAACGGTGCTTGCCACCCTAAGCCGTGCCTCGTCGCGCATCAGGTTCGATCGGATGACGTTGCGACGCTCCTGCGGGTAGTACTCGGCCACGCGGTCGACCTCGGCCTGCATTTCGTCCACATCGGCCTCAATGCCCTGCGCCTCGGCATAGGCGTCCAGCGCCAGGCTGCGGTGAATCCGGTTGAGCGCCTCTTCGCCGGCCTGCGCTTCCCAGGCGTCGCGCGTCTCGCCCTGCATGGCCAGGTAGGTATCGACCGGAATGCCCCGCTGCACTAGTGCGTCGGTGCGCTCACGCAGCACTTGCTCGCGTTCGCGTTCCAGCAGCACGTCGGCGATCTCAAAGGTGGCGCGATCCACGAGGCTCTGCACCGCCTGTTCTTCAAGCTGGTGCTGCGCTTCGTGCGCCTTGCGTTCACCCAGAGCGCCGACGATTCGCTCGCGCATGCCTTCGAGGTTTTCGAACGGACCCACGCTGCGGGCGAACTCGTCGTCCAGATCCGGCAACTGGCGCTCGCTTACCCCGTCCACCTGGATCTCGAAGGTGACATCCTTGCCGCGCAGCGCCTCGTTCGGATCGTTCGGCGGAATCCGAGCGTCATACGACACCGAGTCGCCCGCCACGGCGCCGGTCACGGCCCCGTCGAATCCGACCGGAAAGCCGTTGCTTCCCACCAGCACGTTGTACGGCTGCGGATCCTCGGGCTCGATTCCCTCGCCCACAATCTGAATGCGCGTCTGCACCATGTCTTCGGCAACCGCCGGACGCTCCACCGGCTCCCAGGCGGCCTGGGTCGTGCGCAACTGCTCGACTTCGGCCTCGATTTCGTCCTGGGTGACCTCGTCGACCGACACGTCGATTGAAACATCGTCAATGTCGCCCAGTTCGACGGTGGGCGCCACGGCGACCTCGGCCGAAAACAGGAAGGGCGCGTCCAGGGTCGGAAGTTCCGGCACGTCCAACTCGGGCTGGTCGATCGGGGTGACGCCGGTCTCGTCCAGGGCCGAGGTGTAAGCCCGGGGCACCACGGCTTCCATTAGATCCTGCAGCACCGTGCCGACGCCGGCGGCGTTTTCCACCAGGCGACGCGGCGCCTTGCCCGGGCGGAAGCCGGGAATCTTGACCCGGCGTCCTACCCGTTGAATCGCCCGTCCGTATTCCTTCTGCAGATCCTCGGGCGGCACCTCGACCGCGAGCCGAACGCGGCTGCCGTCAAGCTTCTCAGCGGTCGCTGGCATACCAATCCTCTGGGCGGAATCCACCAGCCGAACGCCGGGCGGGTGGGGAAGGAGAGACTCGAACTCTCACGGAGAAAATCTCCACGTGATCCTAAGTCACGCTCGTCTACCAGTTCCGACACTTCCCCCTGGAGTGCTCGAACGGACAGAACGGACAGACAACCGCCCGCGCGAACGCGGGCGCCACCGATTATATGGCGAGTGGCGCCGCTTACCCGTCCTTCTGTCCTGTCCGTCGCTTTAGCAGTCTCTCGCAACGGGCTAGGATTGAATCCAGCCCTCGACCCGCCGGATCGTCGGCGGCGCCGATGCTAGAAGAGGACCTGCAGCATGGCCTACGAAGTCCCCGACCTTCCATACGCGTTCGACGCGCTGGAACCAACCATTGACGCGCGCACGATGGAGATTCACCACGACCGCCACCACGCGACGTACGTGATGAACCTCAACGCCGCGCTCGAGGGTCACGATGACCTGGCCGCCCAGAGCATCGAAGACCTGATCAGCAACCTGGACGCCGTGCCGGAAGGCATTCGCACGGCCGTGCAGAACAACGGCGGCGGCCACGCCAACCACTCGCTGTTCTGGACCGTGATCGGCGGGAACAGCCATCCGCATCCGCACGGCGCGCTGGCCGAGGCCGTGGATGCCGCCTTCGGCAGCCTGGAGGCCTTCCAGGCCGAATTCGCCGCGGCCGCCACCACCCGCTTCGGCTCCGGCTGGGCCTGGCTGATCAAGCAGGCGGACGGCTCGCTGGCCGTCACCAGCACGCCCAACCAGGACAGCCCCCTCATGGATGGCAGCGGCACGCCGATCCTGGGGCTGGACGTGTGGGAGCACGCCTACTACCTGAACTACCAGAACCGTCGCCCCGACTACATCGCGGCGTTCTGGAACGTCGTCAACTGGGAAGAGGTCGAGCGCCGCTTCGGCTAGACCTACCGTACCCATGCGAGGAGCCGGCGGCTCGCCAGCGGGCCGCCGGCTCCTCGCGCGAACGGTCCAGGTCAGACCGGCTAGGATTGACGCATGTTTGCTTTGTACCGGCGCGCCCCCTGGCAGGCGCAGCTGCTGACGATCTTTGCAATCGTCGCGGTCCTGATCGTCATCGGATTCCTCGCGCTCCGGCAGTTCCAGGCCGGCGACCCGAACGTGTCCGTGGAACCGACGTCGGTCGACGTGGGCGGCGCCGCGAATCTGATTCCACCCGGCGAACGCCCCTTCGGCCTGCACGTCATCGGCGAGGGCGAAGTTGTGGTTCCGCCCGACCGTGCGATCGTCACCCTTGGCGTCGAAGCCTCGGCTGAGACAGCCGCCCAAGCGGCCGACGAGGCCAACGCGACGGCCGAGAAACTGATCGAAGCCATTCGCGGCGTAAGCTCCAATGAGCGAGAAGTCCTGATTCAGACGACCGGGCTGAACCTGTCGCCGGTATTCCCGCCCGCCGCGCCCGAACAACGCACCGTCTCGGCCGATCCGGTCGGCTATCGGTCGGCGAACACCGTCACCGTGACCATCGACAAGATTGACCTGACCTCCAGGGTGCTCGACGCGGCGCTGAGCGCGGGCGCGAATAGCGTGCGATCCATCAGCTTTACCCTGCAGGACGACGGCCCGGCCAAGGCCGAGGCCCTGCGCCTGGCGACGCTGGACGCCGCCGACAAGGCCCGCGCCGTGGCCGACGCCCTGCGCGGCAGCGTGCGCGGCCTGATCTCGTTGCAGGAAGACAGCATCTACGTACCGGTGGCGCGCAGCGAGTTCGCCATGGCTCGGCCTATGGCAGCCGCGCCCGCTGCTGCCGCGGTTCCGGTGGAAGCTGGCGAGTTACGCATCCGCGCCACCGTGCGGGCCAACTTCGCCTACGAGTAGGCGACGCCCGGAGAAACTTCGACCGAAGGCGTCCGTCAGCCGAGGTCGGCCGGACGCACCGGCGACCCCGTGCGCGCGGACTCCTCGATGGCCAGCGTGACCCGCAGGGTCTGCGCGGCGTCGGCGAAGGTGGAACGGATGTTCGACGCGTCGCCAGTCTGCACCGCCCGCACGAAGGCCTCGTCCAACAGGTACTTGCAGTCGGTGCTGTTGGTGAGTTCCCGGACCTCGCCGGGCTGCGCGATGCGTCCCCCTTCGTGCCATACCCACATCGACAGGTCGCGCGCCACGATCGTGACGCCGTGGTCCCAGGACTCACCCGGAACGTCATTGAGGCCGCAAGTGTTGAGCAGCGTGCCGACGGCACCGTTCTCAAACTGAAAGGTAGCCGCGGACACGTCGTTGATGTTCAGGCTCGGCGCGTCGGTCATCAGCCGGGTCGCAGCCGCGGCGTGGACGCTCTCGATTTCGCCGACGAGGTAGCGTTGCAAGTCGACAACGTGCGTTGCCTGTTCCACAACCTGGCCGCCGGATTGCTCCTGGATGCGCCACCAGAGTGTGCGGGGCATGCCGCCCAGGTACGTGCCGATGGCCATGCCCACCGTGCGGTCCGCCAGCAGCTCTCGCGCCGTGTCGGCCGCCTCGCTGTAGCGCGTCTGGTAGCCGACGGCGGTGATCAGGCCGCGCTCGGCGATGGCCCGCTCGATCCCGCGCACGGTTGGCATGTCCAGCCCCACCGGCTTTTGGACGAGCATGGGAACCCCGGCCTCAATGCACTGGTACTCCGCCTCGCCATGAGCGAACGGCGGCAGCGTGATGAATACGCAGTCGGGCGAGGCCGCAGCCAGCATGCGGCCGGCGTCGTCAAAGGCCTCGATGACCGGTGGCTCGATCGGCGGGGACATCCTGGCGGTGGCTAGCCGCAGCGTGTCTGGGATACGCGCCAGATCAATGTCCGCCAGGGCCACCACGTCGGCTTCCGGCATGCGCAGCAGATTGGCCAGATGCATGGAGGCGATGCCGCCCACGCCAATGAACGCGACTCGTACGGGGGATTGCTCAGGCATACGACTTCGGGACCGGCAGCAGACCGCCGAAGCCTAGGGGCGGTCCCGCCGTAGCGTCAAAACGGGACTACACTGCGCGGCTGTGATGTGGTGCAGGTTGACGCAACAGGATCGCGCCCGGGCTCGCTCGGAGGGCGAGCGCGAACGGGCTGGACGCGCCTGATGCCCCCGGAACCACGCCGGCACCACGGCGCCCCGCGTCCCCTCGGCGCCGGCGACCGCGTGGTCCGCGTGCCACGGCGGGTTACCGCGAGCCTGCGAGTGGAGAGCACCCTGACGCGTCGCGGCCCCTTCCGGCCGGGCCTGATTCTCATCGTCGCCTTCGCCAGCCTGATTTTTCTGGGCACCGCGCTCCTGGCCCTGCCGCTCTCGCTGGCGGATGGCCAGGAACCGGATCTGCTTGTGGCCCTGTTCACCGCAACCTCCGCCGTCTGCGTGACCGGGTTGACGGTAGTTTCCACCCACGACCACTGGTCCATGTTCGGACAGATCGTGATCCTGGCCCTCATCCAGGCCGGGGCCCTGGGCTTCATCGTGGGCGCCATCGTCATTTTCTCGCTGGCCGGCCGGCGCACGTCAACCCGCGAACGCCTGATGTTCGGCCAGCACATCGGACGCGGAGAACCGGGCGGCTTGAAGGGACTGTTCTGGCGTATCGCCATCTTCACGCTGATCCTGCAGGGCGCGGGCGCGGTGCTGCTGTTTCTCCGGGTGCGCGACGATGCGTCGGTGGAGAGCCCGCACTGGTGGTCGATCTTTCACGCCGTTTCGGCATTTACCAACGCGGGGTTTGACATCGAGCCGGGCTCCGAGAGCTTCGCGCGGCTGGTCAACGATCCGACGACCGTGGGCATCCTGGCGGCGCTGGCCATCATCGGCGCCGTCGGCTTCATGGTCATTTTCGACGTGCTGCGACGGCGACTGTGGCGACGCCTGGGGCTGGAATCGCGGATCGTCCTAACCGCCATGCCGGCACTCCTGGTCGTGGGCTTCGTGCTGCTGCTGGTGCTCTCGCCCAACTTCGGCGGTTCGGTACCGGCGGACGACTTCGGACTGCGCTCGAACGCCGCGCTCAATCACGCGGTCTGGCGCACGACCGGATTCTCGACTATCGATATGGGCCGGCTGCACACCGACACACTGATTGTTCTCATCGTCCTGATGTTCATCGGGGGCGCCTCGGCCGCCGTCACCGGCGGAATCACCGTCAACACCTTCAGCGTGCTTTTTATTGCAATGGTGTCGCACATTCGCGGTCGCCGATTCCCCGAGGCCTTTGGCCGGCGCATCGCCCAGCACTCGGTCATGCGCGCGCTGGCCGTGGTGGGGCTGTCCGGTGTCGCGGTGCTCCTGGCGACCGTGCTGATGTCCATCGCCGAGCGCGGCTCCGAAACGGTGCTGTCGAACCTGCTGTTCGAGGCCGTGAGCGCCTTTGCCGTCGTCGGCTACTCCACGGGCATCACGGCTGATCTGACCGTGGCCTCTAAACTCGTGCTCATTGGAACCATGTTCGTGGGCCGGCTGGGGGCTTTGACCCTTGCCCAGGCGCTCGTCACGCGCGAGCATCAGCCGGCGGTCCGTTACCCGGAGGAGGCCATCAAGGTCGGTTAGCCGCCGACCCGACCCATGCAGATCCTGGTGACCGGTCTCGGCCGGTTTGGCAGCAGCCTGGCCCGCACCCTGGCGGAAACCGGGCACGAAGTCGTCGTGCTCGACACGTCCGAGCAGGCCGTGCAGATGGCCACTGACGTAGTGGATCAGGCGGTGGTAGGCGACGCCACCAACGAGGCCGTGCTGCGCGAGGTGGGCGCCACCGACGTGGATCTCGCCATCGTGGCCATGGCCGAGGTGGAGGCCAGCGTTCTTATCACGACCCACCTCAAGAACCTCCGGGTGCCGCGCGTATTTGCGAAGGCTTCCAGCGAGGTCCACCGGCTGATCCTCGAGCGCGTGGGGGCGGACCGGGTGGTCTTTCCCGAGCGCGACATGGCGTTGCGCCTGGCCCAGAGCGTGTCCACGCCGGGCATGCTGGACTACCTGGAGCTGCTGCCGCACCTCGGCATCACCGAGATCGACGGCACCCCATTCGCGGGCCAGTCGCTGGCCAACCTGAACCTGGCCGCCCGCTTTGACGTGAACGTGCTGGTGATCAAACGCGGCAACGAGCTGATCGTCACCCCCGGCCTGTCGGAGCGCGTAATGGACGGCGATATGCTGATCGTGGTCGGACGCGACAGCCGGATCGCCGAACTGCAGACCGCCGCCGGCTGAGCCGCCGGTCCGCCGGCACGTGTACGGCCTGTGGATGCGCTGTGGACGAGATGTGTAACTCGCGATGCCGGCCGCCGGTGCGCCCCGTCAAACCGAGAGCCAGCCCGGAATCCACTCGAACACGCGCTCTTCAGAGGGCACGAGATCGCGAGACGCAATCGAACCGAACGCTTGGCGAACAAGTTGTCCAGATGTTTGATAAGGAGCGATTGACACGCAAGATAGGGGATGTAACCATTCAGGCCCGCCTACATGTAGTATGTAGGTCCATCCGTCGCCCTCGTCGCTGGAACCCCGGCATCTGCGTTCAGCGACGATGGGGCAGGGCGAACCGGAGTGGGGGTGTGGCGGTGATCAGACTGCTTGGCGAACTGCACCGCACGCGCGACGGTCGGCAGTTCGCCATAGATTTCGCGCAGGTCATCCCGTCCACCGGGGCGTATGACCTGGTTCTCTTCGGCCTGCGTCACGCGGAAACGGAGTTTTCAATGGGAGTGGCCTTCCCGCAGGACTCCGCCGGCACCTGGGGCGCGCACGACGCGCTGGTGCGCGAGGGCCTGGGGCAGATCCGCACCGAACTTGAGCGTGGTAATACTGAGGACGGGTCTCTGGTCGAGATCCCTTCCGCCACGTGGGGAGGGTGGCGACCGAGTTACCGATTCTCGGTGCCATCAAAGACGCGGTATGCATAAGCACGGCACAACGTATCCGGATCTGTCGGACAACGCGCTGGCCGTACTACGGAAGCGCTACTTCCTGAAGGACCGCGTCGACCACCCCATCGAAGACACAGACCAGTTCTTCGACCGCGTAGTGCGCGGCGTCGTGGACGTTGAGCGCGAGCGGGGCTGGGTGGACGCCGAGGGACACGACGAGATCGTCGACGCCATGTACGACCTGCTGCGCGGGCTGCGCTTCGTGCCCAACAGCCCCTGCCTGATGAACGCGGGCAAGCCCCAGGGCTACGCGCAGATGGCGGCCTGCTTTGTGCTGCCCATCGATGACGACCTGCTCAGCATCAAGACCACCGACATGCACGCGGCCATCATTCACCAGAGCGGCGGCGGCACCGGCTTCAACTTCTCGCGCATCCGTCCGCGCGGCGACTTCGTGCGTAGCTCCGGCGGCGTGGCCAGCGGCCCAATCAGCTTCATGTCGATGATCGACTATTCCTGCGGCGAGATTAAGCAGGGCGGAACCCGTCGCGGCGCCAACATGGGCATCCTCAACGTCGATCATCCGGACATCCTCGACTTCATCGAGTGCAAGACCGAGGACGGCCGGATCGCCAACTTCAACATCTCCGTCGGCATCACCGACGCCTTCATGCAGGCCGTGCGGGACGACACGGACTACGACCTGGTGAACCCGCGCACCGAAGAAGTGACCAAGCGACTGCGCGCCCGCGACGTCTGGGACCGTTTGGTCGACGGCGCCTGGCTCAACGGCGAACCGGGCATGATCTTCCTGGACCGCCTGGAGCGAACCAACCCCACGCCGGACGTGGCGCTGCAGGACACCACCAATCCCTGCGGCGAGCAGCCGCTGCTGCCCTACGAGGCCTGCGTGCTCGGCAGCCTGAATCTCAACTGGCACCTGACCGAAGACCGCACGCGCATTGACTGGAAGGCCCTGCGCCGCGACGTGGAACTGTCCGTCCGTTTCCTGGACGACATGGTCGAAGCCTCCAACTTCCCGCTCAAGGAAATCGACGACATCGTCAAGCACGGCAACCGGCGCGTGGGCCTGGGCGTCATGGGCTGGGCCGACGTGCTGTTCCACCTGGGCCTGCCCTACGACTGCCCCGAAGCCGAGGCTTTGGCCAGCGACGTGATGCAATTCATCAACGACGAAGGCCGGCGCGCCTCCGAGGAACTGGCGGCCGCGCGCGGCGCGTTCCCCAACTTCACCAACTCGGCCTGGGACCGCAAGGGCCACGGCGAGCGGCGTAATGCCACGGTCACCACCATCGCGCCGACCGGCACGATCAGCATGATCGCGGACGCCTCCAGCGGCATCGAACCGCTCTTCGCGCTGATCTTCTGGAAGAACGTGATGCGCGACAGCGACGACAACGCCGCCACCACGCTGCGCTACGTAAATCCGATCTTCGAGACCTACGCGCGCCGCCGCGGCTTCTTCAGCGAAGAGCTGGTGGACGCCATCGAGGCCAACCACGGCAGCCTGCGGATCACCGACGAAACGCCGGCCGACGCGCTCCAGGTGCTGGAGGGCGTCCCGGAGTCGGCCCGCCGCATCTTCGTGACCGCCCACGACGTCTCGCCCGAATGGCATATCCGCATCCAGAGCGCCTTCCAGGCGCACACCGAGAACGCGGTGTCCAAGACGATCAATTTCCCGCACGAGGCCACCCGCAAAGACGTGGAACGCGGCTACTGGCGCGCCTACGAACTCGGCTGCAAGGGCGTCACGGTTTACCGTGACGGCAGCCGTGACTTCCAGGTGCTAACCACCAGCGACTCCGGCGACAATACGCGCCGCGACGAGTCCGACGAGCCGCAGGCCGCCGAGGCCCCGGCCCCGGTCGAAGAGGCTCCCGCTCCCGCGGCGGCCGCCTCCGTCAACGGCCACAGCAACGGCCATACGCCCGAGCTCACGCCGACGCCGGCACCCAACGGCGCCTCGAACGGACACGCCGACCGCACGCCGCTACCGATCGTGGCCGCCGTGGAGCGCGAACGGCCCGACCAGATTCACGGCACGACCACCCGCATCCGCACGGGCTGTGGGCCGCTGTTCGTCACGATCAACGACGATGAGCGCGGACTGCCGTTCGAGACCTTCGCGACGCTCGGCAAGGCCGGCGGCTGCGCTGCCGCGCAAACCGAGGCCATCGGACGGCTGGCGTCGCTGGCGCTGCGCTCAGGCGTGCCGGTCGCAGAGGTCCAAAAGACCTTGCGAGGGATTACCTGTCACCGGCCCGCCGGGTTCGGCCCCGAGCGCGTGCTGTCCTGCGGCGACGGGATCGCCCAGGCCATGGCCAGGCGGATCGACGTCGAAAACGGCGACTTCGTCCCCATGGTTGACCTGCAGGGCGAGGGCACCTACACACCCGGCCCGGCTGACCTGGCCGAGCAGCCCGCGGCCGCCGTCGCGCCTGCGCCTCACCAGGGCGTGTCGACCTTCGGCAGCGGATCGGCCCCCGCGGCTGAGTCCTACGTCGAGGGCGCCGCGCACGACCAGGGCTTCGTGGGCGCCTGCCCCTCCTGCGGCGGCAGCCAGCTCCACTACGCCGAAGGCTGCATGAAGTGCGTCTCCTGCGGCTACAGCGACTGCGGGTAGCGGCAGACTTTTGAATCCCGATCGCCAGATTCGATCGGCGAGTTCGGGGGCGGACTAGGAGCCAGGCGCTGCTGGCTTGATTGCGGACTGCCGCTCGTCAATCACAAGGCGCAGAAACGGGTTGCTCCAATAGAGTTCGCAGACCTCCGCGCCTCGGTCCAGGAGTACGGAAATCGTGGAGGCGTCGCCATGTTCGGCCGCTTCCTCAAGCGGCGTGTTGTCAAGGTTGTCCCTGGCCTCGATGTCGGCCCCAAAGTCAAGCAGCACCTCGACTACCGCAGGCTTGGAAGCTCGTGCCGCGTTGTGTAGCGGGGTGTCACCAAAGTCGTCCCTGGCCTCGATGTCGGCGCCGTTCTCCAGGAGCGCGACAAGAACATCCAGCCGGTCGCTCGCAATTGCGGTATGCAGCGGAGTGTTGTCGTAGTTGTCTCTGGCTTCGATGTCGGCTATTCGTTCCAGTAACACGGCGACAACGGACCGATCCGCCCCATATCTCGCCGCCAGATGCAGCGGAGTTCTTCCGAGAGAGTCTCGCTCCCCGACACTGATGCAGGCCAGTATTCCGCGAACGTCATCCGCATCCGCGTGCTGCCAGAATTCAGGAAACTTCCACTGGTACATCTTCGCCGACGGGTTCACGCACGAGACCCTTGGGGTTGGCGGATCGGGTCTCGACGTGCCGTCGCAGGCCGTTGCCCAGAACGCGGCAAGCATGGACACGGCGAGCCATGCCGTCAGCCGCCCCTGGAATGGCAGCCGGGCTCGAGGTTGATTCGACGGACCTTGATGGGAAGAGCCGATGCTGCGGCATTGCTGGCGGCGACGCGTTTCGTGAGGGTTGCCCCTAGGTCCCCGCAGCATGTTCTTCGAGCACCTGCGCGGTCGCACGATTGCCGGCGTCCAGCGCCAGGTCTAGCGGCGTGGCGCCGTCGTTGTCCTCGGCTTCGAGGTCGGCGCCACGTTCGAGGAGGAGGGCAACAACGTCCGCACTTCCGAAATAGGCCGCGAAGTGCAGGGGCGACCAGCCGTCCTTGTCCCGTACCTCCAGGTCTGCACCCGAGTCCAACAGGAGCTGAACGACTGCCAGGGTCTCCCCACTGGCCGCGAAATGCAGGGGCGTCCAATCGTCCTCGTCCCGTACCTCCAGGTCGGCGCCCGCGTCCAGCAGGAGCTTCACGACTGCCAAAGCTTCTACGTTGGCCGCGAAATGCAGGGGCGTCCAACTGTCCTCGTCCCGTGCTTCCAGGTTGGCGCCCGCGTCCAGGAGGAGCTTCACAACTGCCAGGGCTTCTACGTTGGCCGCGAAGTGCAGGGGCGTCCAATCGTCGTCGTCCCGTGCTTCCAGGTCGGCGCCGGCGTCCAGCAGGAGCTGTGCGTAGATCGGGTCTTCCAACTCGGCTGCCGCATGCAGGGGTGTGATGCCACCCTCGGCCCTGGCTTCGAGGTTTGCGCCACGGTCAATCATCAGTTCGATCACTTCCGGATCGGCCTCGAATGTGAGCGCCAGATGCAGGGGTGTGGTTTGCTCGACGGCTCGGGCGTCGAGGTTGGCGCCGTGGTCCAGCAGGACGGCCACCACGGCGGGTTTGCCGTCGACCAATACGCTCCAGTGCAGTGGGGTGAGCCCGTCGTCGCCTTGCGCTTCCACGTCGAGACCGCGATCCAGGAGGAACTCGACCATGGCGGGGTCGGGGTTGAGGACCGCCGCCAGGTGCAGCGCCGTCGTGCCGCTATAGCCGCGCGCGTGCAGATCGGCCCCCACAATAAGGAGAGCTTCAACCCGTACCGTGTCCTCGCTGCGGGCTGCCGCCAGCAGCAGCGGGGTCAAGCCCTGGTCGTTCCCTGCTTCCAGGTCGGCGCCGCGTTCGACCAGCAACTTAAGCGAACCCGGGTGGGAGCCGAAAACGGCCCAGGCGTGTAGCGGCGTCCAGCCGCGATCGTCCTGCACGTTCGGGTCGACGCCGTGGTCGATCAGGGCGCCCAGCACTTCAGGTTCGGGACTGCTCACCGCTGCCACGTGGAGAGGCGTGAACCCGCGGTCGACTCTCACCGAAAGGTCGGCGCCGGCCGCAATCAGGGCGCCGATGATGGACGGCTCGGAACTGAACGCGGCTGCCTGATAGAGCGGCGTCGAGCCGTTGGCGTCCCGAGCGCTGATGCTTGCGCCGCAGTCCAATGCGGCTTGCACGTCGGCAGGCGTCGCTTCGACCCAAAACTCCTTGCTGAGCCAGCGAGCCTCATCCGCGACTTCGGCACAGACCACGGCTGTCGATTCCGGTTGCGTCGTGGGTTCGGGCGTGGGGGTTGGCGATTGCGTCTTGGTCGGTTCGGGTTCCGGGCGCGCTGCTGGCGTAGACGCTGGCGCTGGCGAAGCGGCGACTGGCGACACCACGACTTGCGTTGGTTGGGTTTCCGCGCGTGGAGTTGGGGTCGACACCGGGGCGGGCGATGGTGGAACCGGCGACGCCACGGCTTGTGTTGGCGAGGCCGTCGCGGTGGCCGATTGATCAACCGCCGGCGTTGGCTCTGATGCCTCGCCGCAGGCGGTCAGTGCCACCATCGTCAGACCGAGCAGCGGCACTCCCCACCAAACCGGAAGTGTCCACCTCAACGACGCGTGGGCCGCCGCTCGTAACTGGCCCGGCGTGTCCAATTTGCCCGCCGCTCCGCGATTCCCGGCTCGTGCCGATCAGTCTAAGTCGGCCTCGGTCAGCATCAGAGTCGAATGCTTGGCTGGTGCGACTAGAGTCCGTCGGCCAGCCAGGCGACGAAGTCGCGGCGGGGGGTGGGGTGCTTGAGGAGTTCGATGCCGTGCCCGGGGGTGTCGTAGGCGGACACCTTGCGCGGTTCGGCGGTGCGGCTGTAGAGGGCTTGCGATTGCAGGGCCTCTTCGCGGTCGGATTGGAAGAGCACGCCGCGGGGCTGGAAGTTGGGGATGTCCTCGCCCATCAGCAGGCGGCCGGGTTCGAAGCGTCCGCTGACGGCCACGGCCCGCCGCACCTCGGGCAGCACCGCTGACGCGATCCAGGCGGTGTTGGCGCCTACGCTGGCGCCGCCGACGCCGATGTGTTCCGGATTGATGTCGCCGCGAGCTGTGAGCCAGGCGACGGCGGCGGCCACGTCGTCCGGCCAGCCGTCCAGCGTGTTGGCCCGGTCGGTTTCGATGTCGTATCCGCCGTCGTCTCGCACGCGCCGCAGGCTCTCGCCGTGGGCGCGCGCGTCGGGCGCCAGCACGGCCAGTCCGGCCGCCAGCAGGTCGGGCGTCAGGTCGTCCCACTGGGCGCGCGTGCCCTGGTATTGATGCATCAGCACGACGGCCGGCCAGGGTGGCGCGGTATCCGGTGGCGTGAAGGTGGCGACGACCTGCATGCCGTCGGCGGTGCGGTAGGTCACGTTGCCGCTGTGGGAGTCCGCGAAAGGCAGCGGCGGAAGGGCCGGCGGATCGGCACATCCGGCCAGCGCGCCGGCGCCCAGCGCAAGCCCGGCCCGCAGCACCGCCCGCCGACTCAGGCGCGGACGCACGTTGGGTTGGTGTTGGAGATCATCTCCCTGCATCGTAAGCGCCACCACAGCCCGAGACACACGGGCAGCTCCAAGTGACGTACGGTGCACTTGGAAATCGGCCGCGGAGATAGCGAGGACTGCATGCGGCTGGCCTTGTCAGGGCTGCTCTTTGACCACGCTCCGGCCA
This sequence comes from Chloroflexota bacterium, assembly GCA_028874315.1. Classification (GTDB taxonomy): domain Bacteria; phylum Chloroflexota; class UBA11872; order UBA11872; family UBA11872; genus UBA11872. The sequence goes on along the minus strand of JAPPKM010000035.1, from coordinate 4,798 downwards.
CCGAATTCTCCACCGCGGCGCGGGAGATCGGCTACGCCAGCGTCGAGCTCCGCGGCACGCGCCACCAGCTACCGCCGGATGCGGATGCCGCGCGCCTTGATCTCCTGGCAGAACTCTTAGAGGGGCTGGAGATTGCCAACATCGCCTCCCACGCCGGCAACTTCGCGCTGCTGGATGAGGCCGAAGCGCTGGAAGCCTGCCAGACCGCGCGCCGGTTCCTGGAGTGGGCCTCTGTATTGGGAGCCCGCAGCGTGCGGATCTGGCCGGGCTGGGTTGCGGCCCCGGAGGCCGAGCCGGAGCACTGGGCGCGGGCGGCGCGGCACTTGCGCTGGTGCGCCGAGGAGGCGGCCGACCTGGGGGTGATGGTGGCCCTTGAAATGCACCACGGTTCGTTGATCGAGTCGGCGGCCGGCGCCAACCGCTTGCTCGACGAGATCGATCGCCCGGCCGTTGGCCTGATTCTCGATCCCGCCAACCTGCTGCAGACGCCCACGCCGTTCGGGCCTCGCTGCGTCGGGCCGGTTTGGGACCGGCTGCTGCACGTGCATGTCAAGGATCACTCCATCGTCGGCCCTACCGAGCCGGGAGCCTACCCGTTCCGTCTCTATCTCGATCACATCGGCAGCTGGATCGAGCGCATGGAACCGCCGCGCCGCCGGCTGGGTCCGGGTTGGTTTGCCAAGCGGGCACTTGGTGAGGGTCACGTTCCCTGGCAGTCGATCCTGGCCGAGTTGAAGCGCCGCGGCTATACCGGACACTTGATCGTGGAGACGGAAGTAGGACCCGGCGTGCCGGCGGGACGTACGCTGGCCGAGCGCGAATTCACGACGATGAGCCGCTGGATCGAGGCGCTGTGAGCAACCTGGAGTCGCGCCCGTTGGAAGCCCGGCACTTGCCCGCCGCGGCGGCGCTGTGCCGAAGCGAGGTCGCGTATCTGCCCTTCTCGGAGGCCATCCTCCAGGACCGAATCCTCGACGACCCGGACTTCGATCCCGACCTGAATCCGACGGTCTGGCAAGGCGAGCGGCTGATTGCCATGGCCTGCGGGGCGCCGCCCAGCGAGGAACTGCAGACGGCCGGCGGAGTCAAGCTGTTCGCCGTCGCGAGCGACCTGCGCCGCCAGGGCATCGCGACCCGGCTGTTCGACCACATCGAGGACCGGCTGGCCGGGCTGGGCGCCAGCGAGTCCGTGGCGATCATCGCCGGAAACAACCGCTTCATGCAGGGCCTGGATCTGCGCTACACCGAAGCGCTGTGCTTCCTGGAGGCGCGGGGCTACGAACGCGCGGGCGACGGGATGGACATGGACGTGGACCTGCGCAACACGCCGCTGGACACATCGGAGAAGGAAGAGGAACTTGAGCGCGACCACGGACTGCGGGTGCGTCGGCTGACGATGGACGACTTCCGGCAAGCCTGGGACTACGTGGCGCGCGAGTTCGAGTACCCCAGCGCCCTGGCCACGGACCCCGTCGGGCGTCGCTGGGCCTACCTGGCGACCTCGGGCCTGAAGCTCAACCCGCCCACCTTGTGGATGGCCGAGAAGGACGGCGAGTTCTGCGGCTTTGCGGTGACCGATGTGGCCGCGCCCGAACGGCTGGGTCCGATGGGCGTCTCACCCGAGGTCCGCAAGCTGGGCGTGGGCACGGTGCTGCTGAAGCGCGCGCTGGCCGACCTGCGGGCGCGGGGCGTGGAGACCGGCGTGATCTACGGGGCCGGCCCGTACGCCTTCTACGCCCGCACCGTCAACGCGACCATCAACGCCGTCTTCTGGCGCCTGCGCAAAGGTTTGCCCTAAACGCGGTTCGCCCAATGTTTCACGTGAAACATTCAGCGTAATTCGGCCGGTGCTAGGCTCCCTCGCGCGAGTCGCCGGTAGGGATTCCTCGATATGAGCGCGAGCACCTGGGCCTATTCGAACGGTGAGATCGTCCCGCTGGAGCAGGCCCGCTACTGGCCGAACGACCTGGCCATCATCTACGGCGAGATCGTCTACGAGGCCACGCGCACGTTCGGCGGACAGCCGTTCAAGCTGAAGGAGCACATCGACCGGCTCTACCGCTCGCTGCACTACTGCCGCCTGGACCCGGGCCTGACGCCCGAGGAACTGACCGAGGTCACGCTTCAGGTCGTCGAGCGCAACCGCCCTGACCTGCCCGAGGGCAGCGACACCTGGATCTTTCACAACATCACCCGCGGCTCGCACCCGCAATTCCCGGGCGTGGGGCGCGGCGACGCCGGGCCCTCGGTGTTGGTGTGGACGCACGAGTTGGGCTTCAAGTACTGGTACCGCTACTACGAGGAGGGCGCGCACTGCGTGACGCCCTCGATCCGCCAGGTCAACATCGCCACCCAGGATCCGCGCATGAAGACGCGCAGCCGCATGTTCCTGGCGCTGGCGGAGCAGGAAGTGAACGCCCTGGCTCCCGGGGCCTACACGCTGCTGCTTGACGACGAGGGTCGCATCGCCGAGGGCACCGGCGCCAACTTCATGCTGGTGTCCGACGGCGCCATCCTGACCCCGCGCACCGGCACCGGCCTGGCCGGCGTCAGCCTCGCCACCGTCCGCGAGTTGAGCCTGGACCTGGGCGTGGACGTCCGAGAGGCCGACCTGACCCTCTACGACGTCTTCAACGCCGACGAAGCCTTCCTCAGCAGCACCCCCTACTGCCTGCTGCCCGTCACCCGCGTCAACGGCACCCAGGTCGGCACCGGCCACCCCGGGGAACTCTTCGCCCGGCTGATCGACGCCTGGAGCGAAACGGTGGGCGTGAACATCGTTGAGCAGGCCCGGAGACTCGGCGAGGCGATCTAAGCGCCTACGCTCAAAGCGTGACCAACGGAGAACGTGCATCACCCGTGGCGAGAAGCCAGGGCGATGGTCGTGTTGAGCGCGCGGCGCACGCGGTTCCGTTGGGCGGCTTTCTGTACCACGAATTCGCGGCTCCGGGCGGCCTGATTCGGCGAGTCGGCCGTGCCTTGCAGTTGGATCCCAGCCTCTACCGCGAAGTGGCGGCGCCGGGCGCGAATACCTGGCAGGCGGTCCTGGTGGCTGTGATAACGGCTGGAATCGCAGGCGTTGGCTGGGGTGCCGGAGCGTTCCATCTGTTGGCGACTGGTGAGCCGGCGGTCCGGTATATGGAGCTGCTGGTGGCCGAGTTCAGTGCGGTGGCCGTTCTCAGCGCCCTCGTGCATTTTGCCGCCTGGCCGGTCTGGGCGGCCGGACTGTGGGTCGTTAGCCGGCGTTTCGCGCCGCGGGATGCGGCCCCGGGGTTCTGGCAGGTTGCCCGCGTGTTGGCCTTTGCGCAGGCGCCGGGGCTGTTCGCCGTGCTGATTCCCATCGTAGCCGGGTGCTTGTGGCTGGGTCGGGTGGACCCTGACGTGGAGGAGGGATCGCCGTTGGGTCTCCTGGTATTCGGAATCCGCGCGACGGTTGGGGTCTGGATCTTGCTGGGAACGTTTCTGGCCACGCACGAAGTCTTGCGGCTGAGTTACGGCCGCACACTCGGCGCGCTCGTCGGCGTTGCGGCTGGCGTCGGATTCTTTGCGGTGCTACTGGGGATCATCGTGACGTGGGTGTCCACTTGGGAAAACCACGCTTGGGTCGATTCGCTCGGGACCCCCTCCGTGTTCGATGTCACGCATGGATTCGATTTGAATCTCGGCCTGAGCTTTAGCGGCGCGGCCGTGGACTTTGTTTTGCGGCTGTTCGAGCATGCGCGCTTCTAAAACAAACCGTCGGGCTGGCCGACGCATGGCTGTCCGCCGCACGCCGCGAGATCAGGAAACATGAACGCCATCTGGATCGGCGACTTCCGCAAGAGGGTCAGCCGCGCTTTGCGATTGGACCCGACCCTCTATCTAGAAGTGGCGGCTTCAGGCGGTACCACGCTCCAGGCGGCGCTGGTCATCCTGCTGGCGGCTGTCGGGGTGGGGTCTGCCGCATGTGCTCGGGTCGTGCTGTTTCCCTCGGCGACGATTCTCGCCAATGAAGAAGTAGCGGTTATTTGGGAGTTCTATGGGAGGTATGGGGTCCCAACCGCAGGGCTCAGCGTCGCCGCGCAGGCCGCCGCGTGGCCCGTGTGGGCCGTCGCGCTCTGGTTGATTGCCCGCTATGTGTTTGCCCAGAAGACGGTGCCGGGGATTGGTGCGATTGCACGGGCTCTCGCGTTCGCACAAGCGCCCGGCTTCTTCACCGTGATTGTTCCTCTCATCTTTCCCATCGTCTTGGTGGCCTTCCGTTCGCTGCCCGCTGATTTCAGTTTGCTTCGTCCGCTGGCTGTGTCGCTGTATCTCGGGAGATCGCTCGTGTTCGGGGTGCAGGCGTTGCTATCCGTCTGGGTGCTGATTGGGACGTTTCTCGCCGTTCGCGAGTTGTTCGGTCTAAGCAACGCTCGCACTTTGGTCGCCACGCTGGCTGCCGGGGTGTGCATCGCAGTGGTACTCGCGGGCATCGCAACCGTAATCGTGCTCTCCACCCCGTCATCGGACATTGGGTTTGGCCGTCAAGGCGTGGAATTCCTGGGGATAAGTGACTTCGTCAACAGGCAGTTCGGTCACCGCATCGCAATTGGCGCCGCCGTCCCAATCGCCGGTGGCCTTGACTTTAACCTGGGTCTCATTCGAGCACTGACGTGGCTATTCGCTGAGATACGGGCGTTCTGACGCTCCAAACTGAGGAGCCACATCTGGTTTCAACGCGCCTCTCAGGATTAGCAAGGCGACACTGTTCAGATCGGCAGGAGCTTGATGCAGACGGGGTTGGGGATTTGGGTTGTGTGGTCGGTGGGGTGGAGGT
>JAPPKM010000073.1 GCA_028874315.1 Chloroflexota bacterium | reverse complement strand
CGAAACCCGCGCCAGCCGCCAATCCCCCTCCCTCACCAGCGCCAACGCCTAGCCAGAGTCGTTCGCGATTAGTTCTGCGACGAGATCTCGCAGCTCCGAATCTCCCGCCCATCAAACGGATTCGCCGGATACAGATCCTCCAGCGTCGGCAGCTCGTCCCACACCTCCATCCGCCGCCCATCAAAACTCAGATAGTCCGCGATTCCTGCTGACGAGTCCGTAATCGTGATAACCGCCCGCCCCTGGCTCACCGGCTTGACCCCAACCGGAAACGCACTGTCGCTCACCGGCTCTAGCGGCTGCGCCACCCAGCGCGTGCCGTGCCGAGACACAAACCAAAAGTCATTCACTGGCGGCCCAACCACCCGCGTGCCGTGTCGCGTGAGCGACACCACCGCCTCCAGCGCGCCGTCACTATTCAGGTCGCCCACCGTCGCCCGTCGAACCTCCACGCCACGGGACGACAGCCGGCTCGTGATCGCGGCCTCTGACAGTTCGCCGCCCCCCACCCCGCGCAACCCGATCTCCAGCGCTTTCCCCAGCGCCAGCACCAGTCCGGCATCCATCGGAAAGTCGATCGCCCCATGCACGCCCGTCGGCGGCTCGCGCGTCAGGTCAACCTGCTGCAATGCCGCAAACGTCCGCATCGGATCCGGTGTCCCCACCGTGTCCTGCATCGCACGAGCAATCAGCCCAATCTCGCCGCCTCGCTCAATTGCCGCCTGCAGCCGCGCCGGATTGAATGCTTCCCCGCCCACCAGTCCAATCTGCGCCAACCGCAGAAGGGCCAGGCCCTCCCAGTCCGGCTGAGACCCCGTCGCACTCCCTCCGTCTACTGGATCCTCGATCGCGGCCCGATATCCAGCCGCCGCGTCCTCGTATCGACCCGCCCAGAACGCCGCTTCCGCGCGATTGATCTGGTCGTGCCGCGACACCGGCGGGTCCAGGCGCCGCGCGACCTCCTCGAAATGCTGCCCACCCCAGGCGTACGTGCGGTGCAGCCCCGGATGCGGCAACAGCGGCGCGTCAAAGTGTCCCAGCGCCGGGCACACCGTCTCGATTTCAGCCGGTGATGTGCCATCGCGCAGCTCCCAGCCCGCGGGACCCATCCCAAGCACGACTGGAACGGCAAAGACCCGCCGCGGCGTCCCGTCCTTCCACGCGTAGACCCGCACCGTCTCGGTCTGCGTGCTCGCGCCCGGCGCGGTGCTGACCAGCATCACGTCCGCCACACCGTCGCCGGTCAGGTCCCTGGTCGAATGCACCATCGACATGCCTGGTGACGGTGCGGCCGACTGGCTGACTGGAAAACCCTTCGCGGCAAACCCGTCCCCGACCTGATCGAACCAAACCGGCGGCACCCCAATGATGTGCCAGGCCGCGATCAACTCATTCGCCCCGTCCCCGTCCACGTCCGCCACGGCGATTCGGGCCCCGTCAGGTTCCACGTCATACACCAACGGCGGAAGCTGCCCAATCGTGAAATCCAATCGCGCTGCCGCGTCCGGTTCCACGCCATGGTGCTCCAGAAACGCCACCACTGCCGCCTCCAGAATCACGCGCAGATCCGCACCCGCCTGCATAGCCGCCGGCGAGCCCGTCACGCTCTCGATCAGGCTGGTGGCCTCCCGCAGATGAGATGTGATGGCCTCGTCGTCCAACGCTTCGGGTGGCGGCGTGGCCGTTGGGCTGGGAGTCGCCGTGGCCGTGGCAACCGGCGCCGCGGTGGCCGGTCGGCGTTCCGGCTCGACCGGCGCGCGGAGCGAAGGCGCGGCGGTGGCCACTCTGACCGACCGTGGCGCTTCCGTCACGATCGCCGTCGGACTCGGTGCCGCCTGCATCACTTCAACTTCGATTGGCGAGGTCGTTGGCACGCGCGAGGTCGGTTCCGGATCACACCCGGCCAGCACCAGCCCCACCAGCGCCGCCGCAACGCACACCCGCACGACACACGCCGACCCACGCAAGACACGCGTCGGCAACCAGCAACTCAGGGGCATACCGCTCATCGTACGCGCAGCCCCCTGTCTCCCAGCCTTGTGGCCCAGGCTGCGCGCAGCCTGGGATCCGCGCTTGATCGTCGGATGAACCTGACCTGCGACCCACGCTGCCTACAGCCTGAGTCCCGCGCTACCTCGCTGGCTACACCCGCGCCGCGTCCGGGTCCGCCACCACCCGGCACCACACTTCCCTTCATCTCCCCCTCCGCTCTCACTCCTCTTCCCTCTCCCCTCTCTCCTTCCCCCCTTGCATCCACCCCGCCCGCCCGCCACCATGCCCCCAAACCAATCACCGCACCCCGCAGCCGTCAGGGAGACCCCAATGCGTATCGACCGCCTCGACATCTACTACGTCAGCATGCCCCT
>JAPPKM010000075.1 GCA_028874315.1 Chloroflexota bacterium | reverse complement strand
TCCGTACCTGCACCTGGGGAAGCTGGCGCCGGGCATGAACGAGGTGCGGGTGACGCTGAACACGAACATGCACCAGGAGTACGCGCGCGACGGGGAGACGATCGAGGCGGTAGCGACGATCCACATCCCGGCCGAGGGCGGAGACCAGCCGCATGACGGACATGGGGCCCGGGTGGGCGTTTCGGGGCTGGCGAACAGCCTGGTGGTGGAGGTGACGCACCTGGCCGGGGATATGTCGGCCTCGGGTGTCGCCCGACAGATGGCTCTTTCGCCGCTCCCAGGCGAGGACGGCGGCTACGTTGCGCCGTTCATTCCGACCGTGCCTGGGCCATACAGGTTCCGATTTGTGGGGACGATTGACGGCTTGCCGGTCGATGAGACGTTCACTTCGGGGCCCGGCACGTTCGATGACGTGCGGTCGGCCACGCAGGCGCAGTTTCCGCGGCCGGTGCCGAGCGCGCGCGAGATTGCCGGGGTGGCTTCGGCGGCGCAGCAGCAGGCGCGGGATGCATCGGACGATGCGGCTGCCGCGCTCACGGTTGCGGTGATCGGGCTGGCGGTTGGCGGTGTGGGTCTCATGACCGGGATCGGTCTGGCGTTGTATGCGTTCCGTCGGCGTGGCGCGGGGTAGAGAACCGGGCCGGAGGGCGGCTTCGGCAGACTGCCGCGGGCGGCTGGCCCTGGCCGTCCTGGTCGCGCTGGCGGCGCTGGCGCTGGTTGCCGCGCCGGCCGGCGCGCACGCCAACCTGGTGCGTTCGTCGCCGAGTCCCGGTACGGCTGTCGACCCGGCGCCGCCGGTGGTGTACGCGGAGTTCAGCGAGGCCATTGACCTGGGGTACAGCAGCCTGGAGGTGCTGGACGCCAACGGCCAGCCGGTGACCACGGGTCCGACCCAACCCGATCCCACTACTCCCACGGCGATGCTGGTGCCGGTGGGGGAGCTGGCGGACGGCACCTACGTGGTGGTGTGGCGGACGCTGTCGGTGGTGGACGGGCACGTGATTCGCGGGTCGTTTGCCTTCGGGGTGGGCGAGCCGGTGGCGCCGGATGTGGCGGTAGCCGTCGCCTCAATCGAGTCCAGCCCGGCGGCGGCGGTTTCGCGCTGGCTGCTGTTCGTGGGCGTGGCCGTGCTGATTGGCGGGCCGTTGCAGGCGCTGGCGCAGCGGCGCGGGACGCAGCCGGAGCGGCGACGGGTCGTTGAACGCCGGACGGCGCTGCTGTTGCTGGGTGGTGGGTTGGGCGCCTTGGCGGGTCAGATCGGGTTGCTGGGGACGCAGATCCTGGTGCTGGGCGGGGACTCGCTGCTGGCGGGGTTCGGCGAGGTGTTCGGGGCCGGGCAGTGGGGCGTCTTGTGGATCGGCCGTACTGCGGCACTTGCCGTGGCTCTGGTGCTGGCCGACCAGGCGAGTTCGTCGTCGCCGGATGAGCGGCGTCGTGCGGTTGCGTTTAGCGGGATTGGGCTGGCGGGCGTCGTTATGGCGGTGACGATCTCGCTGGGCAGCCACGCGGCGGCGCTGACGGAAATTGGGCCGGCGCTGGCGGCCGACCTGATTCACCTGGTGGCGGTCGGCGCCTGGGTGGGCGGTCTGCCGGTATTGCTTCTGGTGGTCTGGCAGGCGCGCGGGGCGAGGACCGGTGGAGCCGCAGCAGCCGATCTGATCGAGGTTGCGGCGCGGTTCTCCGCCGTTGCGACGGTGGCCGTTGGGCTGATCGTGGTGACGGGCGTGTATAGCGCGTGGCTGCAGGTGGTAGAGCCGGAACGGCTGTGGAGCACGGAATACGGGCTGCTGCTGGTGGTCAAGCTGGCACTGGTGGCGCCGTTGCTGGCGCTGGGCGGGGTGAACCTGGCGTGGACGCGGCCGCGGCTGGCGGGGGCTGGCGCGGCCCGGGCGCGGGCGGCGAAGGCGCTGCGGACGCTGGTGATGGCCGAGGTCGTGATGGCGGTTGCCGTGCTCGGGGTGGTGGGCGTTCTGACGGAGCGGGAGCCGGCGCGGCAGGTCAGCGGGGACGTGCCGCTGGCGGTGGAGGGCGCGGGCGCAAGCGGCGATACGAGAGTGCGGGTGCGGGTGGCGCCGGGGCGGCCGGGCCCGAACAGGCTGGAGGTCGACGTGGCTTCGAGCGGCGGCCGGACGGCGGAGGCGGACATCGAGTTGCAGCTCAGGTATCTCGACACGGACCTGGGGACGACCGTGGAGCGCCCGGTGCGGACCGAGGACGGAACGTTCGAGGCGGAGACCGATGCATTCGCGCTGGCGGGGGCGTGGCAAATACTGGCGATCGTGCGTCAGCCGGGAGCGTTCGATGCCAGGGTGCCGGTGCGGCTCAACATCGGGTCGCCAACGGCAATTGGCGTGGCGGAGGTCGACGCAACGGTGGCGATGCGGTTCTGGGGGCTGGCGCTGGCGGGGATGGGATTCGTGCTGGCGCTGGCCACGCTGGCTCGCCAGGGATGGGCGGCGCGCGTGCGTCAAGCTGGGACCGTGACGGGGTTTGCGGCGATTCTGCTGGGGGCGGGGCTGCTGATCATCGGGCCACAGCAGGGCGTCGTGCCGTCGGCGGTGAACCCGATTCCGCCGGACGACGCGTCGGTCAGCGCGGGTCGTGATATCTATGAGGCCGAGTGCGTGAGCTGCCACGGGCCGGCGGGTCGCGGCGACGGTCCGCTGGCGGCAACGCTGGATCCGCCGCCGCTGGACCTGGTGATCCACGTGCCACTGCATCCGGACGACGCGCTGTTCAGGTTTGTGTTCAACGGGATCGAGGGCACGGGGATGCCGGCGTTCGGGGAGCGCTACGGCGAGCTGGATACCTGGCACATCATCAACTTCATCCAGACCCTGCCGGAGGCGGCACGGAGCTAGGCACGGGCGCGGCGGCGAGCGGACCAGGTGTGGGCGGCGACGGCCGCGAAGAAGCCGCCGATGACCAGGACGCTGGGCACGACCCAGTTGGTGGGGGCCAGGTCCAGGGCGTGGGTGAGCTTGGCGGGGCCGAGGGGGCTGGAGATGTCCAGCACGAGGTTCCAGTGGACTTCCTCGGGGCTCTGCTCGACGAACTCGTAAACGGCGCCCGACTCGAAGGCGGTGTATTCGGCGATCTGGACTCCGTTTTCGAAGACTGAAACATGGATCTCGGCGCCGGGAATCCTCGCGCCGGTGGAGACGTTGCGGAGGTCTACGGAGTAGTCGAGCCAGCCCTCGGCCCAGTTGGCGAAGGCGCGGACCTGATACGGACCGGTGGCGCCCGTGTAGACGAGGTCTCCGCCGTGGGCCAGGGCGGGTGTTGACGACGCCGCCAAGAGAATCACCAGCACCGGCAGGAGGCGGGCGAAGCGACGCATTAGCTCAGTGGCGGACCAGCCACGGCGGCGACGGCGGGTTCGAGCTCGACCGCGCCGACCAGGCCCTCGAAGCGCGCAACCACGTGGCCGGACGAGTCGACAACGAACACCCAGGGCTCGGTTTCAAGGTTCCACTCCAGCGCGGCGTCCGCCCACACGAGACGGCCCTCGGTGCGTGCCACGGTCAGATTGAAGGGCTCGAGGTGGATGAATCGCACGCGGTCGCCAAAGTCTTGGGACAGGCTGCCCACGGTGGCGGTAACCGGCCCGCACATTGCCGACGTGCAGTAGCCGGGGGTGCTGAAGGCCACGATGAACGGCTCGGCGCGGGACAGGACCTCTACGATCGAGTGTTCATAGAGCGCCGGGAGGGGCGGATCGGCGGTCGTCAGGGTTTCGAGGTCGGGTACGTCGCGGCTCGTGAGATTGGCGAAGGCCGGCGCGGCGTCTCCGACCCGAGGGGCCGAGGTGCGTCGGCCAACCTGGAAGGCGGTCGACGCCGCGTAGGCCGAACCGAAGGCCGGCTCCACTTCAAGGTCGGCACGCCACAGGCCCTCCTCGAACTGGACGTCGGAGACCAGGTAGTACGAGCGTGAGTGCTCGTGGACGTGGACGGTGCCGTCCGCGTGCACGTGGTCGTAGCTGGCGCCGGCGACGTGCTCGCGGGCCGGAGCCTCGAAGCGGAACTCGTCGCGTTCCCCGATCAGGCGAACGAAACGTACGTTGATGTTCGCGCCGGTCACCAGCCCGCCGTCGCCGTCCACCAAGACGAAGGGAAAGCGATGGGGGCCGGGCAGCATTTCGTTGACGGCCAGGAAGACGCTGATCCGGGGATTGGTGGGCGGCTCGCCGCAGGCGGGGAGCAAGCCGGCGAGCGTCGGCGCCCCTACGGCCAGCGCGCCCAGCAGCCTTCGCCTGGAAATCGGCCCCACGCGGTGCGCCCGGGACTGACTAGAGGAGTCGGGACTGTCCACACCGGCAGTTTAGCCAGTCAAGGCCTACCGCCAACCTGTTAGGTTGCGTGCCCTCGCTATATTCGAGTGACGATGCCAGAGCGGCGGATTTCGGCCAGCGAGCAGGACTATCTGCGCGCGATCTACGACGCCGGCGGGCACGAGCGGCGCGTCGGGACCGGCGAGTTGGCGGGTCAACTGAAGCTCACGCAGGGCGCGGTGACGGTGGCGCTGCAGCGTCTGCAGCAGAAGGGCCTGGTCGACTACCAGCGCTACCAGGGGGCGCAACTGACCGACGAGGGCGAGCGCCACGCGCTGGAAATGGTCCGGCACCACCGGCTGATCGAGCGCTTCCTGGTGGAGTTCCTGGACTATGACTGGAACGACGTGCATGAGGAGGCCGACCGGCTGGAGCACGTGATCTCAGAGGAGATGGAGCGACGGATCGCGGCGAAGGTGTCCGATCCGACGACCGATCCGCACGGGGACTCAATTCCCAACGAGGCACTGGATGCGCTCCAGGCCGATGACGCGCGGCAACTGACGAGCGCTCGGGACGGAACGGCGTTCGTGGTGGCGCGGGTGCGGGACCGCGACCGAGCCGTACTCGAATACCTCCAGGAGATCCAACTTGTGCCGGGCGCGCATGCCCGGGTGGTGCGGCGCCTCCCGTTCGACGGCCCGCTGGTCGTGCGGATTGGGACGGACGAAGTGACACTCAGCCAGACAGTCAGCGACAGCGTGTTCATTCGCGACGTTTAGCCGGGGCCGGCGCAGTCGCGCGGCTGGTTCCGACTTTTTGGGTTGAGCGTTGTCGGGGTTCTCCGCTAGCTGACGACGGCGACGCGGGCGGTTTCTCGGCCCTGCGGGGTAAGACGGAGTTGGTCGTGCTCCAGGACGATCAGCCCGCGTTCGGTGGCTGTTTGCACGACGCGGTTGGCGAAGGTGGGTGGCCAGCGCATGTGCCGTTGCATGTGATCGGGGCGGCTCTCGTCGGCCTCGGCGGGGGTGCCTTCATGAGTTGCCAGGTGGATCAGCAGCATCTGTCGGGCGAAGGACCAGCGCTGGCGGCGGCGGCGGCGGGCGGTTGCGACGAGACCGCGCTGTGGCGCGAGAAGCAGAACCAGCAGGAAGGCGATGCCGACGACAGTGGCCATGGATCCGGCAATGTTGGCGTCGAGAAGGCGGGCGAGCCAGTAGCCGCCGACGGCCGAAGCGGCGCCGATCACGATGCTGAGTCCCAGCATGCGGGGTAATCGGTCCGTAAGCAGGTAGGCGGCGGCCGGCGGACCGACCATTAGCGCCACTACGAGGATCGATCCAACGGCATCGAAGGCGCCAACGGCGGTTACGGACACCAAGGCCATCAGGCCGTAGTGGACGAGGGCCGGCGAGAAGCCGAGCGCGGCGGCCAGCGCGGGGTCGAAGGTGGCCAGTTTCAGCTCCTTGAAGAACAGGGCCGTGCAGGCAAGGTTGATGACCAGAATTGCACCCATGACCCAGAGGGCAATTGGTCCCAGATCGCCGCCGAAGGGCGTGAAGCGGTTGAACGGAGCGAAGGCGATTTCGCCGAGCAATACGGCGTCGCTGTCGAGGTGCACGTTGCCGGCGAGGCTGGAAATCAAGATTACCGCTATGGAGAACAGGGCCGGAAAGACGAGGCCGATGGCGGTGTCTTCCCGCACAAGGCCCGTGCGACTGACCGTTTCGACGAGAAGCACGGTGAGCAAGCCAACCAGGGCGGCGCCGACGATCAGTATGGGAGAACTGAGATCGGCGACGACGAAGAAGGCCAGCACGATGCCCAGCAGGACGGTGTGGCTGATGGCGTCGCTCATCATGGCCATTCGCCGAAGCACGAGGAATGTGCCGGGCACGGCACAGGCGGCGGCCACCACGATGGCCACAAGCAGGACGTCGATCTGGGCCGACGTCACGGGGCATCACCTGACGCACGTCGAGTTCGGGCAAGCCGCGACGCTTCAGCCAGTCCCTGGGCCGTCAGTGACCATCCGCCGCCGTCGTGCCGCTGGGCCAGGCCCTCGGCCGCGAGTTCGGCAAGAGCACGCTGCATGACAACGCGACCGCGGACCGCGTGAAGGGCGCCCACGTCGTGGGGATGGGTGGCGTCCGAACCGTGTTGGGCTGCCAGGGCCGCCAGGTCGGCCAATACCGCTTCCAACGCCAGCATTCGCTGACTCCGCCAAGCGCGCAGGCGCGCCCAAACCAAACCGCGCGCCGGTGCGAAAAGGAGAGATACGGCGACCATACCTGTCGCAACCAGCACTATGGTGGGACCCGTGGAGGTTTCCGCCGTCGTGCTCAGCAGAGCGCCCAGTACCCCGGCCCCCGCACCAAATAGCGCCGAGAGGGTGACCATTGTTCCCAAGCGGTCGGTCCACTGGCGGGCGGCGGCGCCTGGAGCTACGACCATTGCGCTCATCAGGACCACGCCGACAGTCTTGAGCCCGACGACGATCGCGATCACGAGAAGGCTGGTGAGGAGAACGTCCAGCCGACGGGTGGGGATGCCGAGGCTCGCGGCAAAGTCCGGGTCAAAGCTCAGCAGCTTGAACTCCTTCCAGAGCACCAGTACGCCAAGGAGTCCAAGGGCGCCAACCGCCGCCATCGTGATGACGTCGCTTTCGAGCATGGCGGCAGCTTGTCCGAAGAGAAAGCGGTCTAGCCCGGCCTTGCCAGCGGCCGGTTGCCGCTGGATGAAGGTCAGCACGACCAGACCGGCACCAAAACAGACGCTTAGCATCAGTGCCATGGCCGTGTCGGCCTTGATTCGGGAGGCGCGGACGATGCTGACGATGGCCACGGCCGCCAGCCAGCCGGTCACGGCGGCGCCAATCATGAGGATCAGCGGGGCACGGCTACCGGTGATGAGGAAGGCCAACGCCACGCCGGGGAGGGCCGCGTGCGACATTGCGTCTCCCAGGAGCGCCTGTCGTCGCAGAACTGCAAACGCGCCTAGTGCGCCGCTGACGACGCCCAGGGCGGCCGAGCCGAGCGCGACGGTTCGCAGCGTGTAGTCCAGGAACAAGTCGCTCAGCACGTCCACCTGCGCCTCGCTAACTGCGCCCCGAAGCGCCGCTCACAGGGACGGCTCGTGTCCGGACCCGTTGGTCCGCCCGCCGATACCGGCCACGCGACCACCGTACGTGAGGCGCAAGTTCTCGTCGGTAAACACCTTGTCCACCGGTCCGGCCGCGATCCGACGTACATTCAGCAGGGTGACCTGGTCGAAGTACTCGGCAACGGTCTGCAGGTCGTGGTGTACTGCCACCACCGTCTTGCCGTCGGCGCGCAGGGCGCGGAGAAGGTTCACGATGGCGCGTTCGGTGGTCGCGTCAACGCCCTGAAAGGGCTCGTCCATCAGGTAGACCTGCGCGTCCTGGACCAGCGCTCGTGCCAAGAAGACCCGCTGTTGCTGGCCCCCAGAGAGCTGACTGATCTGGCGGTTGGCGTAGGCCTGCATGCCGACCTGGGTTAACGCGGCGGTGGCCCGCGAGCGCTCGGAGGCGCCGGGGCGCTTGACCCAGCCAAGGCCGCTATACGTGCCCATTGTCACGATGTCGAGCGCCGTCGTCGGAAAGTCCCAGTCCACGCTGCCGCGCTGGGGCACGTAGGCCACCAACTGGCGCTGTTCGGCGTAGGGGCGGCCGAACACGCGCACTTCGCCGGCGGCGGGCCGCAGCAGACCGAGGACCGTCCGCAGGAGGGTTGTTTTGCCGGCGCCGTTGGGGCCCACGATCGCCATCAGCACACCCTGGGGAACTTCCAGGTCGACGTCCCACAGAACGGGTCGCTGCTGATAGGCCAGCGTCAGATCGGTGGCCTGCACGGCCAGAGCGTTGCCGGTGCGCAGGCGGACGCTCACGACTTCGTCAGCGCTTCAACGATCGTGTCGATGTTGTGGCGGATCATTCCGAGGTAGGTGCCCTCCAAGGTGCCCTCCTGGCCCATGGCATCGGAGAAGATCTCGCCGCCGACGGCGACGGTGTGCCCGCGAGCGGCCGCAGCTTCGATGACCGCCTGAACGCCCTGGTCGGGTACGGACGACTCGATGAACACCGCAGGGATTCCACGTTCGCTGATGAATTTGGCGAGTTCCTGGACGTCGGCGGTGCTGGCCTCGCTTTCGGTGCTTATGCCCTGCAGGCCGCGCACCTCCAGACCGTAGCGGCTGGCAAAGTAGTTGAAGGCGTCGTGCGCAGTGACGAGCACCCGCACACGCTCCTCGACCTCGAGCGCCCTGACCTTAACGTACTCGTCCAATTCAGCGATCTGGGCGATGTAGGCGTCGGCGTTGGCGCGGTAAGCGTCGGCGCCGTCGGGGTCCATGGCGATTAGCGCGTTGCGGATCGATGCAACCACGGTGGACCAGAGGTCCAGGTCAAACCAGAGATGGGGGTCATAGGCGCCTTTGAACTCCGGCGGTGCCAGGAGGCGATCACGATCGATGTCATCGGTGACGCGAATGGAGTGAACGCCCAGAGCGCCCATGCGTTCGAGGATCCCGGACATACCGGCTTCGAGGTGCAGGCCATTCCAGAACACGGCGTCAGCCGACTCGAGGCGGGTGATGTCGCTCTCGCTGGCGCGATAGAGATGCGGGTCCACACCAGGACCCATGAGTCCGTGCACCTCCACGCGATCGCCACCGACGCGGCGTACCGCATCGGTGATTTGCCCAATAGTCGCGACGACCCGGAGAGGGCGACCGCTCTCTCGAGCGACTGGCGCCGGGGCAAGCTTCGCGCTTGCCGTCGAAACGTCGGAGGCTGCACCACACGCCGTCAGCACGGTGGCGCCTAGGGCCGTGGCGAGAGCGACCGCTAGCACCCGCAGCGCCCGCATCGCTCATCCTTTCGCGCCAACACTCGTACTAAGGGCCGGCAGGCCCGCACCTCATGCGGCCTGCCGGCTTGTTTATGGTACCTAAATAAATGTTTTTAGTGAAGTCAAATCTCTGGCCTCAGGGTGGAGGCGCTGGGATGCAGCGTTGATCTCGTTTGCAGGTGCAGCGGGCACGCGTGACGCGCAGGGCCAGCGGCCTCGTGGGTGAGGGAACGCCCCCGAGGCCGGACGCGGCGGGAATCGACTCGAGCCGCGCTCGGCTGTCGCGGCCGGCACTGGAGTCGACCTGGCTCCATATGCAAACCGCCCCGCCGGCCAGGGCCGGCGGGGCGGTTGAGCGATCCGAAAGCTGGACTTAGTAGTCCATCGCGGGCGCGGGCGCCTCTTCCTTCTCGGGAACGTCAGCGATCAACGCCTCGGTCGTCAGGATCATGCCTGCGATCGATGCGGCGTTCTCAAGGGCGGAGCGGGTCACCTTGGCCGGGTCGATGACGCCGGCCGCGACCATGTCGGTGTACTCCTCGTTCACCACGTGGTAGCCCCAGTTGGTTCCCTGGGCGGACGACTGCCGGCGGACTTCTTCCACAACCACGGAGCCGTCGGCCCCGGAGTTGGAAGCGATCCAGCGCAGAGGCTCTTCAAGCGCGCGGCGCAGAGCGCGAACGCCGACGATCTCGTCGCCGGTGCATTCGGCTTCCACACCCTCGAGCACGTGCGCGGCGTTCAACAGCGCCACGCCACCGCCGGGCACGATGCCTTCCTCGATACCGGCGCGCGTGGCGGACAGAGCGTCTTCCACGCGGTGCTTCTTCTCCTTGAGCTCAGTTTCCGTCGCGGCACCGACCCGAATGACTGCCACGCCGCCGGCCAGCTTGGCCAGCCGCTCCTGCAGCTTCTCGCGGTCGTACTCGGAGGTGACTTCCTCAACCTGGCCCTTGAGCTGGTTGAGGCGGGCCTGCACGGCCGCTTCCTTGCCGCCACCCTCGACGATGGTGGTGTTGTCCTTGTCGGCCACCACGCGACGGGCGCGACCCAGGTCCTCGAGGATCACGCCGTCCAGGCGACGGCCCATGTCCTCGGAAATCACCGTGCCGCCGGTGACGACGGCCACGTCCTGCAGCATTTCCTTGCGGCGGTCGCCGTAGCCCGGGGCCTTGACGGCCAGGCAGTTCAGGATGCCGCGCAGCTTGTTCACCACCAGGGTGGCCAGGCCTTCGCCCTCCACGTCCTCGGCGATGATCACGAGATCCTTCTTGCCGGACTGCGTGACCTTCTCCAGCGTCGGGAGAATGTCGCTCACCGCCGACAACTTCTTGTCGGTGACCAGGACCAGCGCGTCCTCGATCACGGCCTCCATGCGGTCCTGGTTGGTCACGAAGTACGGCGAGATGTAGCCGCGGTCGAACTTCATGCCCTCCACGTACTCGATCTCGAACTCGAGACCCTTGGACTCCTCAACCGTAATGGCGCCGTCCTTGCCGACCTTGTCCATGACCTCGCCGATCAGTTCGCCGATCTGCGTGTCGTTGGCGGAGATGGAGGCGATCTGGGCGATCTCGTCCTGGCTGCGAATCTGCTTGGCCTGGGCGCCGACTTCCTCAACCACGGCCTCAACGCCCTTGGCCAGGCCGCGCTTGATGATCATGGGATTGGCGCCGGCCGCGACGTTCTTCAGGCCCTCCTTGATGATGGCCTGCGCCAGCACGGTGGCGGTGGTGGTGCCGTCACCAGCGATGTCGTTGGTCTTGCTGGCGGCTTCCTTGATGAGCTGGGCGCCCATGTCCTCAAAGGGGTCTTCCAGGTCGATGTCCTTGGCCACGGTCACGCCGTCGTGGGTCACCGTGGGGCCGGAGTACTTCTTGCCCAGGGCCACGTTGCGGCCCTTTGGCCCCAGCGTCGTCTTGACGGCGTTCGCGACCACGTCGATGCCCTTTACCAGCTTCGAGCGGGCCTCTACATCCAGCAGGATGTCTTTCGGCATACTTTCGTCCCTTTCGACCCGGCTGGCCGCGAGCAGGACGCTTCGGCCTTCGTATGGGGGTCGTGGCTGGTCCGCCAGTCAGGCGCCGCGCACCGAGTTAGTCGGGACGCGCCCTGACGCGGATCGAATCAATCGCGTTAGCAGCCCATTGTAGGGATCGGCCAAAACGAGCGTCAAGAGATTCCACTGTCTGCGGCGGCATTGAGCCGATGCGTATCGGGCGCTACGCATCGCCCGATTCGTCCGGTTTCGGCAGTTCGCGTAGCGACCGAATCGGCGACAGGAACAGCCAGAGAGCGACCGCAAATTCAAGCCCGGCGGCGACGAAGAGCGTGGGCCGCATGCCAAATGCCTCCGCTACCACGCCACCGGCAAGGGCGCCGAGCGGGACCAACCCAATCTCCAGGGTGTTCATGATGCCGTTCATGCGACCCTGCAGCCGAAGCGGTGTGGTCGCCTGGCGCAGGCTGCCCTGGCAGACCCCGTACACCGTGGCGCCGATGCCGAACAGAAACATGGAAGTGGTCAGCAACACGACGACGGCTGCGAGCGGCCCTCCGGCGAGCGGGGTCACCAGGTCGCTCAGCGCCGCGATGACGATCGCAACGATCATGGCCGGACCCGGTCCCAACCAGCGGATCAGCCGTTCCGCGACAAAGGCGCCCACCATGAATCCGACGCTGCTGACCGCGAACAGGAAGCCGAAGGCGAGCGGTTCGACCTGGAGCTGCTTGTTGACGTAGAGCAGCCACACGGCTTCGAACATCGCGTTGAAGACGGCGATCCCGCCAATGGCGACGGCAATGGGGAGCAGTATTCGGTTCCGGCCGACGACGACCAGCCCTTCGCGAGCCTGTGTAAGGAAGCTGTCGCCGGTCTCAGACGTGGCAGGCGCAGCCTCCGTGAGACGGATTCCTCGGAGAGCCAGCGCTGAAACCACAAAGGTCACGGCGTCGACGACCAGGGCCACGGGCGCCGTGACCACGTGGATCAGGACACCGGCAACCCCCGGACCGGCGACCTGCGATGCCGACGTGCCGATCGCGAGCTTGCTGTTGGCTTCCACCAGCTTCTCCCGCGATACCAGCGACGGGAGAATCGACCGATTGGCGACGCCGAAGAACATCCCGAGCGTGCCGGTACCAAGGGCCACGGCGTAGAGGTGCTCGATCCGCAAGACCTGCAGCCAGGCGGCGATTGGGACGGAGAGCAACAGCAGTGCGCGTCCGTAGTCGGCAACAATCATCACCCGGCGCTTCCTGAGCCGATCGACCCAGACGCCCACGCCGACCCCAAATGCGAGCGACGGGAGGCCGCCGATGGCCGCCAGGATGCCCATCTGCAGCGGCGAGGCATCCAGCACAAGTACCGCCGTGAGCGGCAGGGCCAGGAAGGTGATCTGCGATCCGAACGCCGAGACGGTTCCGCCAACCCACAGCTTCAGGAAATTGGGGTGGCGCCAGAGACCCTGAGGACGAAAAGGCATAGGACACCGGTATCCTCTCCCGCCCGGGGCGCCGGTAGTCACAGTCGTCATGGCGGCCTTGTTTGCGCGCCTTACCGGCAAGCGCTGATCCTAACGAGGCCGGCCGAACTGCGAAACACGCGGCCGACATCTCTCAGCGTCTACCGCAATCCCTTATCTTTGCGCCATGCCCTTCCACCTGACCCGTACGCAGCACAACCAGATCGTGGCCCAGGCCCGCGCCGAGGCCCCGCTCGAATGCTGCGGCCTGATTGGCGGGCAGGGCGAAACGGCACTGCAGATCTACCCCGCCCGCAACGCCGACCAGAGCCGCGTGCACTACACCATCGATCCGCGCGACATGCTCAGTGCCACCCGCGACATCGAAGACGTGCAGGGCTGGGAGATTTCGGCCTTCTACCACTCCCACCCGCGCAGCGACGCCTACCCTTCGCCGACGGACGTGCGCGAGGCCGTTGAGTCCGGCTACTCCGAGTACAGCCGCTTCATAATCGTCTCGCTCATGAATCCTGATCGGCCCGCGATGCGCTGCTTCTGGTTACGAGGTGGGGCGATCAGCGAGGAGCCACTGCTCATCATCGATCCGGCGGACAACGAAGGCGCGTAGGATTCGGATATGGCAACCGCCGTTTACCAGCCGTCCATTGACCTTGAGGCCTCGCTTGAGGCCAAGTCGCAGTTCCTGCGGCGGATGATTGGTGGTCTGGAACGCGCAGTCGTCGCCTACTCCGGCGGCGTGGATAGCACGTTTCTGGCCAAGACGGCGTACGACGTCCTGGGGGATGAGGCGCTGGCTGTCACTGCCGTTTCGCCGAGCCTCGCCCAGGCCGAGCGCGACGATGCCGCCCGGTTTGCCGCCCAAATCGGTATCCGGCACGAGTTCATCGAAACGCGCGAACTGGAGAATCCCGCCTACCGTGCCAACGACAGTTCCCGCTGCTTCCATTGCAAGGCGGAACTCTTCGACCGACTGCGCGAGTTTGTGGCCGAGCGCGACGTGCAGCACATGCTCTACGGGCCAGTGGTCGACGACCTGGGCGATTTCCGCCCAGGCATGGCCGCCAGCCGGGAGCGTGGCGCCCGCGCGCCGCTGGTGGAGGCCGGGTTGCGCAAGGCCGAGGTGCGGCAACTCTCGCGCCGGCTCGGCCTCCCCAGTTGGGACAAGCCGGCGGTAGCCTGCCTGTCGTCCCGGGTTGCCTATGGCAGCGAGGTCACCGTGGAGAAGCTTGGACAGATCGAAGCCGGGGAGGCGCTGCTGCGCGCCGAAGGCTTCCGCGAACTTCGCGTCCGCCACCACGGCACGATTGCCCGCATTGAGGTTCCGGAGTTGGAACTGGGTCGATTCACGCAGGACTCCGAACGGCGGCAGCGCATTCTCGATGGCCTGAAGTCGCTTGGCTTCACCTACGTGACCCTGGACCTGCAGGGCTTCCGTTCCGGCGCCATGAATGAAGCCCTGCCTGTGATTTCGACCGACCGGTAACGGCCGTCGCGGCGCGCAGGCGCTGACGGCGCAGGTTCAGATCAAGGAGCGGCCATGAATGTGGAGATTCGCAACGAGCGGTTCCGGCAGGTAGTCGGCTACGACGCGCCGGTTGAGGAGTTGGCCGGCGAGTTGGAGTTCACCGAAGGGGCGGTTTGGAACCACGTCGAGGGCCACCTGATCTTCAGTGACATGCCCGGCAACGTCATGCGCAAGTGGACGGCCGCGGACGGGGTCCAGGTTTTTCGTCAGCCCAGCAACATGGCGAACGGCAACACCTACGACTTGCAGGGTCGGCTGATCACCTGCGAACACGCGACCAGCCGCGTGACGCGGACAGAGCACGACGGTTCGATCACGGTTCTGGCCACGCACTACGACGGCAAGGAACTGAACAGCCCCAACGACGTGATCGTCAAGAGCGACGGCTCGATCTACTTCAGCGATCCGTCGTTCGGACGGATGGAGTACTACGGCGTGCTTCGTCAACCTGAACTCGACGTCCGCGGCGTGTACCGGCTCGATCCCGCGAGCGGCGCGCTCCGGCTGCTGGTCGACGACTTCGACCAGCCCAACGGACTCACGTTCTCGCTGGGCGAACGGCAGCTGTTCATCAACGACACGATGCGGGGTCATATCCGCGTGTTCGATGTGGATGCCGACGGCGGGTTGTCAAACGGCCGCGTCTGGGCCGAACTGACCGGCGACCGCGACGGGCTCGCTGACGGCATGAAGATCGACACCGAAGGCAACCTGTATACGGCCGGCCCCGGCGGTGTACAGGTGTTCGCGCCGGATGCGACCTGCCTGGGCGTCATTTACGTCCCGCAGGGCGTTGCCAACTTCACCTGGGGCGACGCCGACCTACGCAGCCTGTTCATCAATGCCGGCACCGCGCTCTATCGCACGCGAGTCAACGTCCCGGGCCGCACGCTGTTCTGAGGCAGAAATGACCTCGAACGTGTCACAGATTTCTCGGACATGGCGTCCGGTGCAGCGACCGCCCGGGACTAACCGTTCGAATGCGACTACATGCACCGCGGCAGCTCGTTTCCTCGTGACGCTGCTGCTCCTCATGGTGTTCGCGACCTGCGGTGAGTCGAGACACGACCAGGCGTTGAATCTCGGCTTGCTGACCTATATCAGCGAGGGATCGGCGCAAAACGCGCAGGACCGACAACGGGCCTTCCATTTGGCAATTGCCCACCTCAACCAGGCTGGCGGTGTGTTTGGGCGCCCGTCGAATCCGCGGTTGCGGATACCGAACAGAACCCGGATCGGGCGGTGGACGAAGCACGGCGCCTCATCGAGGAGGAAGAGGTGCATGCAATTGTGGGCCCCAGCACCAGCGTCAATTCGCTGGCGGTGGCTGAGCGCGTGGCGGTTTCGGCCGGAATCCCCTTCGTGAGTCCGGCGGCAGGCACCGCGCGCCTGACCGACGCTGCGGACAACGACTTCTTTTTCCGCGTCACCTTGTCCCACCGGGCGTATGCGCCGGCACTGGCGCGACTGGCCGTCGAGCGCGGCTATGACAACGTGGGCGTGCTTTACCGTGACGATCTCTGGGGCCAGGGACTGGCGCAGACCTTTGCGCAGGCCTGGGACGGCGCAATCCGGTCGGTGCCCGTGGAGATTGGCCAGACCAGCCTGGCCGACGCCGTGCGAGAGTCCGCCGCCGGCGGCGCGCAGGTCCTCGTCGTCCTCTTGTATCCGGCCGAGGCTGTAATTGCAGCCCGCGAGGCGCTGGACCTTCGCCTCTATGACCAATTCCTGTGGAATGGCGCGCTGCGGAATCTGGATCTCATCGAAGCGATCGGTGCGGACGCGTTGGCCGACTCGTACGGCGTCGGAGCGTCCGCTTCTGGCCAACCCGCTCCGGAGTGGGTGGAATCCTACGTCCAGGCCTACGGCGAGCCTCCGGTCGGCAGCTATGCCCGGGAGGTCTACGACGCCGCCATTGCCCTCGCCCTGGCAGCCCAGGCGGGCAACAGCACCGACGGCACTGTCATTCGCGATCATCTGCGCAGCGTCGTTTCGGGTCTTGGTGAGCCCATCACCGCCGGACCGGACGGCGTGGCGCGCGCGCTCGAGGTGCTGGCCGATGGCGGTCAGATCGTCTACCAGGGCGCGTCCGGTCCGCTGGAGTGGGACGCCAACGGTGACTTGCGCCAGGGCTATGTGGGGGTCTGGCGCTACACCGCCGACGGTCGGATTGAACACGTACGACGAATGCTCCACGAGTCCTGACATTCGTCGACGCGGGTAACTCGCTCCCACTCCCTCCTGCCGAATGAACCCTGCCGGTGGGAACATTAGGCTGCGTGCAGACTTGTGACTGCGCCTTAGACGCGGCGAGAGGATCCTGACACTGCGACCTCTTCACCGCTGCGCACGGTTCAGTGGGAGACTAGGCATCCCCGCGCGACGGGTGGCCTGAGCGTGATGCTCGACAATCCGCAAGTCGAAGAGATTGGCGTGTGCGAGCCGGGGCGGAAGCTGTTCTAGATGCGCAATGCCATCGGAGCGGACAACGGCCAAGCCGGTGTGAAACCGGCGTTCGGCCGGACTCGACTCGACCGCAGATCTCCGCGTGCGTCCGCCGCGGTCGCAAGAGTGCTGGCGTTGGTTTTTTTGGTGGCCAGCCTCAGCACGTGTGGCGAGGCGGTGCCCGCGGAACCGCTGAAACTCGGGCTGCTGACATACATCAGCGCCGGATCGCCCCAGAATGCCCAGGACCGGCAGCGGGCATTTGACCTGGCCGTCGCGCACCTTAACCAGGCGGGTGGAGTGTTCGGCCGGCCGGTTCATGCCGCCGTCGGCGATACCGCGCTCGATCCGGATACCGCGGTGGCAGAGGCCCGGCGCCTCATTGAGGACGAAGGCGTGCACGCGCTGGTCGGTCCCAGCACCAGCGCAAACTCGCTGCCCGTGGCCGAAGGGGTAGCCGGCCCGGCTCGCGTGCCGCTCATCAGCCCCTCCGCCACGTCTCCCACCCTGACCGACGCCGAGGACGACGATTTCTTCTTCCGCGCCGCGCTCTCCGACCTTGCGCAGGGGCCTGTGCTGGCCCGGATCGCCAGGCAGCGCGGGTTCGACAATGTGGGCCTGATCTATCGGAACGACCTCTGGGGCCAGGGACTGGCAAGTGCCTTCGAAGGTGCCTGGGATGGCTCGGTTCGTTCCGTTGCCAGCGAACCGGGCCAGACCAGCTTTGCCGAAGCTCTGCGCGAGACCGCCGCCGGAGGTGCCCAGGCCTTGATTGTGATCCTGTTCCAGGCCGAGGCCATTGCCGCCGTTCGCGCGGCCCTTGACGGCGGCGTTTACGACCAGTTCGTGCTAGGCGACGCCCTCAAGAACACCGAGTTGATCGAAGCGATTGGATCGGACGCGCTGGCTGGTACCCATGGCGCTGGCACTGCTGCTTCCCCGGACAGCGAGTCTTCCTCAGCCTGGATGGCGGCCTGGATCGACGCGTATGGGGAGCCGCCCAAGGGCTCATACGTTCGCGAGGTCTACGACGCCACTATCGCCCTGGCGCTGGCCGCCCAGTCCGCGAACAGCACCGACGGCGTTGCTATCCGTGACCAGCTGCGCTCGATCGGCGTCGCCCCGGGCGAATCGGTCGTCGCCGGCCCCGAGGGAGTCACCGAAGCGCTGGAGACGCTGGCCGACGGCGGTGAAATCATCTACCAGGGCGCCTCCGGCACGCTTGCCTGGAACGCCAGCGGCGACCTCGCCCAGGGCCACGTCGGCATCTGGCGCTTCACGGCGGACGGACAGATCGAAGACCTGGAGGCCGTTCCTTACCCGAGTTGACAGCTCGAAAAGGCCTGGGAATCCGTCCGGCCTGGCAGGCGTCTCGGTCCGCCGTCATGATCTATCCAGCCGCCCAGCTCTGGCGATGATTCGGTCGCGGCTCTGGCACGCAACCACGCTCATGGCGTCAGCAGCCGTTCGGCAAGCCAGCTAGGCTGAGTCCCCGACGACGATCCAATCCGACGCCCCTGCAAGGAGCCGAGTCCCGTGAGCCCTTCACCTTTGCGCATGGTTCAGTGGGGGACTAAGCATCCCCACGCGGCGGGCTGGCTGAGCGTGATGCTCGACAATCCGGATGTCGAGGTGGTGGGCGTCTACGAAGACGACGCCGACCGCCGGCAGGAGCTGGAAGCCAGCGGCGACGGGCCCTGGAATCAGGCGGTCTGGCTCGACGACCTGGGCGCGGTTCTGGAAGACACGAGCATCGACGCGGTGGCCGCGGAAGGCGATAACTCGGAGAACCTCCAGCAGGGCGAGGCGGTTATTTCGTCCGGCCGCAACCTGCTCCTGGACAAACCCGCCGGACACGACCTGCCGAGATGGGAACGCGTGCTCGAGTCAGCCGCCGAGCAGGATCTGTACATCCAGTTGGGGTACATGTTTCGCCACCACGACGGCTACCAGCGCATTGCCAACTGGGCGCGGGGCGGCTTGCTGGGCGACATCTTCGCCATCCGCGCCCACATGTCGACCTACGTTGAGCCCTCCACCCACACCTTGCTGTGCAGCTTCGCCGGCGGCGTGTTCTACGACCTGTGCGGCCACGTGCTGGACCAGATCGTATGGACGCTGGGTAGGCCTGATCAGGTGACGCCGTTCATGCAGAGGGTGCGGCCGGAGAGCGGGTTCGTGGACAACGGCGTCGCTGTGCTGGAGTACCCGGGGGCCCTGGCGATTGTTGACATCGCCGGTCTCGAAGTTCCGACGCGGCCGCGCCGCTACGAGGTCTACGGCTCGCGCGGCTGGGCCATCATGGAACCGATGGAACCTGCACAGACCGTCCGGCTGTCGCTGGACGCCGCGCGTGATGGTTTCCTCGAAGGCGAGCAGACGATGACGCTCGAGGCCCGGCCGCGCTACGTAGCCAGCCTGGAGGCGTTCGTTCGCACGTTGCGCGGGGAGCAAGCGCCGGAGCGCTCACTTGAGCACGAGCGCGTCGTGCAAGAGACCGTCATGCGGGCAACTGGAGCCATCGACTAACCGAGCGGGCCGGGTTGCGGCGCTAATTCCCCAGTCCCAGCGCCAGACCGCCGAAGATCGCCTGCAGCCGCGCTCGATCCTCGGGTGGCAGCGGTCCGCGCCCCATGGCGGCCACGTTGGCGTCCAGGTGGTCGGGGTTCGCGGTGCCCGTAAGCACGGTGGAGATGGCGCGTGGTTCCAGCACATACCGGTAGGCCGCTTCCGGCACCGACTCGACATCACCATGCACCAGCCAGCCCAGCGGGTCGTTGTCCGGCAGCGCGTCGGCAGCCAAGTGTCCGTCGGTCTTGAGTTCGGCAATTACTTCACGAAGTCGTTCAGGGTTTCCCAGCGCGCGGCGCACGGCGATCATGACGATCAGGCCGATGTCGGCTTCCTCGGCCGCTTCCAGCACGTCCTGCTCGGCCGTCTGGTGCAGCAGGTTGTAGCCGACCATGAACGTGTCAAAGTGTCCGTCCTCGGTCATGCGCTTAAAGGTCTCGTGGTGAACGTCGGCGTGGGCTTGCTCGGTGACGCCGAGAAAGCCGACCTTGCCGGCGTGCTGAGCCTCACGCAGCACGGAAAGGTGCTGCTCCACGACCGCGTCGTACCGGTCCGGCATCAGGCCATGCACCTGGATCACGTCGATGTAGTCGAGCTGCAAGCGTTCCAGGCTTCGATCGATCGACGTCCCCACGTCCTCGGGACTCTTCAGTTCGCCGTCGGCAAGCGGGCTGTACTTCGTGGCCACCACGAACTCGTCGCGCGGAACCCCTGCCAGCCCATGCCCGAGCAGGGCCTCGCTGTCGTCGTAGCTTGCCGCGGTGTCGAAGAAGTTGATCCCGTGGTCCAGCGCCCGCCGCGTCAGGCGCCGGGCGTCATCGGGCGTGGTCCCGTGGTTCTGTCCCATCTTGCTGGGCCCGCCCGTCCCCAGGCTGGCCAGCGACACGCGTAAATCGGTGCGGCCCAGGCGGCGATACTCCATGGCGGTGACTCCCTGCCTTCTCACGGGGCCTGCAACATAGCGCGCCGCGCCGCGGCGACGGGACGGTTCGTGGCGTTTGACTTCGCACTTCCTCGTCGTATGCTTGAAAGACCACCCCACCTGGGGTGGGGTAATCAGGGCAATGGACACCCCGAGGACTACGAATGGACCAGGAAACCCGCAACCTCCTCAACCGCTGGAAGTCCATCCAGGGCCACGCACGGGCGGTCGAGAGGATGATTGAAGACGATGCCTACTGCGTGGATGTCCTCAAGCAGACCCTGGCCATCCAGGGCGCCATCGAGAAAGTCAACGCCGGCGTCCTGGAACGGCATCTGAAGACCTGTGTAACTACCGCCATCGCCTCCGATGACGTCGCCGAGCGCGAGCGCGTCATTGCCGAGTTGATGGACGTATTCAAGGGGACCGGGCACTTGCGACGCGTGAACTCGGCGGGCGAGGCCATCGAACGCGTCGCCGCCAGCCTCGAAAGCCGTGATGCGCCGCAACACGACCATGGAAACGGCCGGACCGCATGACCGCCGAGATCGGACACGCCTTCACGTTGCCCGTCGCCGGGATGCACTGCGTTGCCTGCGTCGACCGGGTCCAGCAGGCCGTCGCGGAGGTGGAGGGAGTCCACGAGGCGTCGGTCAATCTCTCCGACGAAACGCTGGCTGTCCGCGCCGATCGAGGCCTCAAGGCCGCCGACGTCGCGGCCGCTGTCAAGTCGGCGGGTTTTGAGGTGCCAGCGGCCGAGCGCACGCTTCAGATCGAGGGCATGCACTGCGCGTCATGCGTGGGCCAGGTCGAAGACGCCCTGGTGAAGGTTCCCGGGGTACTTAACGCCTCCGTGAATCTGGCCTCCGGCCAGGCCCTGGTTCGCCACGCCCTGGGCCAGGCCGAGCATGGAGCGCTGCGGACAAGCGTGGAGCGTGCCGGCTTCGACGTGCTCGAACCCGAGGCGCCCAGCGAGACCTCCGAGGGCGCTGCTGCGGACGGAGGGCTCGAGGAGCGCCGCCGGCGCGAACGTCGCTGGCTCGGCATTCAGGCCGCCTTCGCGCTCGGCGTCGGGGTCCTGGCGATGTGGGGGGCGGTGGAGTTCATCCCCTGGGCACCGGAGGTCCTGCGCAACCCGTGGGTCGTGATGGTCCTCGTAACGCCGGTTCAATTCTGGTCCGGCTGGTCGTTCTACCGGGGCGCCTGGCTGGCGGCGCGGCGCGCGAGCACCGATATGAATTCGCTGGTGGCCATCGCGACCAGTGCCGCCTACGGCTACAGCCTCATCGTCACGGTGTGGCCCGGGCTGCTGAGCGGCGTGGCCGGGGCGGACGTGCATTACTTCGAAGCCTCCGCGGTCATCATCGGGCTGGTTCTGCTCGGCCGCTATTTCGAGATGGGCGCCCGAGCACGGGTGTCCGCCGCGATCCAGCGCTTGCTGGACCTCAGGGCCAGGACGGCCCGGGTCGAGCGGAATGGACAGACCCTCGAGGTCGGGCTCGACGACGTACGGCACGACGATCTAGTCGTCGTGCGCCCTGGCGAGAAGGTCCCCGTCGACGGCCGGGTACTCGAGGGTGCGTCGGCGCTGGACGAGTCGATGATCACTGGCGAGAGCATTCCGGTCGACAAGGGTCCGGGCGACGAGGTGATCGGCGCCACGCTCAATACCGCCGGCAGCCTGCGCGTACGCCCCACCCGCCTTGGCCAGGACTCGATGCTGGCGCAGATCATCGCGCTGGTTGAACGCGCCCAAACCTCGAAGGCGCCCGTGCAGCGGCTGGCGGACTGGGTGTCGGCGCGGTTCGTGCCGGCGGTCATCGTGATTGCGCTGGTCACCCTGGGCGTGTGGCTGGCCATCGGACCGGATCCGCGGCTCACCCACGCGCTGGTCGCCATGGTCACGGTGCTGATCATTGCCTGTCCCTGTGCGCTCGGCATCGCCACGCCCACGGCCATCATGGTTGGCGTGGGCAAGGGCGCGGAGTTGGGCGTCCTGGTGCGCAGCGGAGAAGCGCTGGAGACGGCCGGCAGGGTCGACACGGTCGTGCTGGACAAGACCGGCACGATCACGAGCGGCCGAGCCGAGGTCACGGACGTCATTCCGCTCAACGGTGAACCCGAGTCGGAAATTCTGCGCCTGGTCGGTTCGGCCGAGCGAGACTCCGAACATCCGATCGGCCAGGCGATTGTGCATGACGCCGCTGAGCGCGGTATTGAACTGTCGCGGGCTG
>JAPPKM010000187.1 GCA_028874315.1 Chloroflexota bacterium | reverse complement strand
TGCCAAACTCGCCGGCAAGCTCGCGCGCGGCCTCAATTGGCGGCGCTACCTCATCTTGCAAGACAAGGTCAACGGCCAACTTAAGGCCGTCAATGCCACCGTCGTCGAAGATCGAGGTATGGGTGGCGTCGGGGCTGATCAACTGCTTGGCACCCATGCCGTAGGCCATTGGCGTCCAGATGTGGATGTCATTGCCACCAAGCACCAACGTCCCGAAAGTACCGGCTTCAGGGTCAGTCAGGCGCTTGGCGGTTTCTCGAAACTCGCCGCCGTACGTCCAGTGGTCCTCGGGCGTGTCGATTCCGGCGGCCTCGAACATGTCAATGTTCCAGGCCATTCCGCCGGCCACGTGCTGATAGGGCATGCCGAAGATCGGCGTGCTGGTGTCCCACTCGGTCCGGTAGGGCCACGTGAGGTCGAGGTCGGCCGTGAACTGGTCGGTCAAGTAGACGTAGTTCGCCGGGTCAAAGTCCGGGTGCTTGGCCAGGATGTCGTTGATCGGCCGAAACACGCCGTCGGGCCCGAAGAGGAAGATGAAGGACCCGTCCAAAAGGGCTGACTCGGACATGGTGCCGGCGGCGATTCGGATGGGAATCGTGTCGCCGATGTTGCCCGAGTTTGGTGTAAAAACGACCGTGACGTGGGGCGCCACCTGGGCATAGCGCTCTAACGCCCACTGCATGGACTGGGCGCGGGGACCGGACGTGTGGTCGCTGATGTGTTCGAACGCGACCGGGACGGCCTGTGGCGCGGCCTCCACCTCCACGATCTTTTCGACCTCTACGACTTTTTCGACCTCTACGACCTGGGTGACGACTTTTTCGACCTGGACTTCCTGAACCTGCGTCTGAGTCACGACTTCCTGGACAACCTGAGTGACCACTCGATCGACCGGGACTTCCTTGACCTGGGTCTGAGTCACGATCTTCTCGACGACCTGGGTGACGATCTTTTCGACCTCAATCGGGACTTCCTTGGTGACCACTTGCGTTTCGCCGCAGGCTGCCAGGGCGGCAACGCCGGCGACGCCAACGGCACCGACCGCCGAGGCCCGTACGAAACTTCGGCGGCTCACTGCTTTCGTCATCTGTACTCCTTCGAGGTGCCTAGCGGGACTCGTGACCGCGTTTGCGGCGCGCGGCCCGCAAGGAAGATGAAATCCGATGTGCGCGAGTATTCCAGATGGTTGGGAATCCGGCGAACGGCCGTTCGGGTACCGTGAGGCTTGCGCCTGGGCCTCGATTGCGGGAGCGGGAAATGCGTCGACGATTGGTGTTGGCTGGGTGTGGGGGTATGGGGCGGCGGCATATGCGGGCGTATCGGACGCTGGAGGACTTTGAGCCAGGGCGGTTGGAGCTGGCAGCGGTTGTGGATCGGGAGATCGAGCGGGCTGAGTTCCTGGCGGGCGAGGCGGAGGAGATCCTGGGATCGCGGCCGGCGTGCTTTACGTCGATTGACGACGCGATTGCGGCGACGCCTGACTTGGATGTCGTCGACGTCGTGGTGGCGGCGGCGGCGCATCACGTGGTGGTGGAGACGGCGACGGCGGCCGGGTTGCACGTCTTGTGCGAGAAGCCGATGGCGCCGGGAGTACGGGCCTGCCGGGCCATGCAGAGTGCCGCGCAGCGAAATGGACGCGTGTTGTCGGTCGCGGAGAACTACCGACGGGACCCGATTGCGCGGCTGCTGCGGGCGGTGCTGGATGCCGGCGGGATCGGTGAGCTGCGGACGGTGGTGGATTACGCGGCCGGGGGCGGTCGCGGGGCCAGTGCCGGGGGATGGCAGTTCAAGCGGGTGCAGGGCGGCTCGCTGTTGGAGTCGGGGGTTCACAACGCGGACCTGCACCTGTATTTCGGGGGTGCCATCGACACGGTTCACGGGCAGGTGCGGTTGCGGGAGCCGTTGCGGTACTTCCGGGGCGAGAAGGTGAAGCCGTTTCACGAGCACTACTCGGCGGAGTACCCGGAGAGCCAGCCGGCGGATGCGCCGGATGTGTTGATGGCGACGTACGAGTACGCCAACGGGGCGCTGGGGCAGTGGCTGTACGAGCTGGCTGCGCAGGGGCCGGGGTTTAACCGATTCACGTTCTGGGGCAGCGAGGGCCAGGTGGACATGCCGGGGGTGCGGCAAGGGTTGCCGCTGAAGGTGTACCCGGGGCGGTCGAAGGAGGCGTTGCCGGACGAGGAGGTGCTGGCGCTGGCGCCGGACTTTGGGCTGGATGACCGGACGTCGCGATTCTTTGGCGGGGAGCGGTTGGCTCGATACGACAACAACTACAGTGACGTGGGTAGCGGGGCGGATCTGAAGCTGATTGCGATTGAGATGGCGGAGTTGCTGGATGCGATCGAGGGCGACGGGAAAGTTGAGGTGGATGCGGAGGTTGGGCTGGCGGCGGTGGCGCTGGTGATGGCGGCGCATGAGTCGTCGGAGGCGGGGCGGCC
>JAPPKM010000119.1 GCA_028874315.1 Chloroflexota bacterium | reverse complement strand
GCTTGGTGTCGTTGCACAGCGGGCCGGGCATGACGCAACGTAGCAACTTGATCGACTTCAAGGAGGCCAAGTCATGAGCGACCAGACGTTTGACCTGGGGCCGGAAGCATACGCGAAGCTCGACGAGGTGCGGGCCACGATGGAGGAAAAGCTGGGCCGCCCCGTGGACATCAACGAGGCGCTGGTCTTTTGCATCAACACGGCGCGGATGTTCCAGGACGGGACGTTCGCCGCGCTGATGATGAACCAGATCAAACCGCCGGACTGACCGGCCCTTGATGGCACCGGCCAGACGTGAGGCAGGGAGGGAGTTTCGAGGGGTGGGGTCTTGCGTGTAACGGACATGATCGAGCTTCGGCCATTTCAAAGGCGGTTCATCCAGGCGGCGACGGCGCCGGGGATTGACACGGCCGCCCTATCCCTGCCGAGGGGCAACGGCAAGTCCTGGCTGGCCGGCCATCTGGTTTCGCGGGTGCTGACCCCGGATGACGCGCTGTTCCGGCCGGGTACGGAGTCCGTGTTGTGCGCGGCCAGCATCGAGCAAGCCCGGATCGTGTTTCGGTTCGCACGTGCGGACCTGGAGCCGCGCGGCGGGTATCGGTTCCTGGACTCGCACACGCGGATCGGGATCGTCCACGAGGCGACGAACACCCGGCTGCGGGTGATCGGCTCCAACGGCCGCACCGCAATGGGGCTGGTGGGCTGCCCGTGGGCCATCTGCGACGAACCGGGCGCGTGGGAAGTGAACGGCGGCCAGCTACTCCATGACGCCATCGAGACGGCGAAGGGCAAGCCGGGCTCGCCGTTGCGGGCCGTCTACATAGGCACGCTGGCACCGGCAACGGACGGCTGGAGGCACGAGCTAGTCAACGACGGCAAGGGCGAGAGCGTCTACGTCCAGGCGCTCCAGGGAGACGCGGAGAAGTGGGACCGCTGGCCGGAGATTCGCCGCGTCAATCCACTGGTGGCCGTGTCGGCTGACTTCCGGCGCAAGCTGCTAGAGGAACGCGACGCGGCGCGGCGAGACTCGAGACTCAAGGCGCGGTTCCTGTCGTACCGGCTGAACCTGCCGACCGGCGACGAATCGACCATGCTACTCACGGTCGACGATTGGGAACGAGTGACGGCACGGCCGGTGGCCGAGCGCGAGGGCCGGCCGCTGGTGGCGATCGACCTAGCGGGCGGGAGGGCCTGGAGTGCTGCTGTCGGGATGTGGCGCTCGGGCCGCGTTGAGGCGCTGGCCGTGGCGCCGGGGATCCCGTCGCTGGCCGAGCAGGAGAAGCGTGACCGGGTGCCGGCCGGCACGTATCGCGCCCTGGTCGAATCCGGCGCGTTGCGCGTGGCCGAGGGCTTGCGGGTGCAACCGCCCGGCGAACTGATCCAGGCGACCCGTGAGGCGTGGGGCGCCCCGGAACTGATCGTCTGCGACCGCTTCCGGCTGGGCGAGCTACAGGACTGCGTGAGCGCGTCGACGCCGGTTGTGCCGCGCGTGGCCCGATGGAGCGAAGCGGCGGCGGACATTCGCGGGCTTCGCAAGGTGGCGGCGGACGGGCCGCTGTCCTGCCCGGAATCGTCGCGGCTCCTGATTGCCGCGTCGCTGGCCGTCGCGATGGTCAAGAACGACGATCAAGGCAACGTCCGGCTGTCGAAGCGGGGAACCAACAACACGGCACGGGATGATGTCGCGGCGGCGCTGGTGCTGGCGGCTGGCGCGTTCGTCCGTTCCCTGGAGCGACCCCGGCAACGGTGGCGCTACGTGGGGGCGGCATGAGCCGGAACCATGCACGGTTGAACGCTCGAAGGTGGGGGCGGGTTCGCCGGCTGGCGTTCGAGCGCGACGGCTACCGATGCACCCTGTGTCACCGTCCGGGCCGTCTGGAGGCGCACCACGATCCGCCCTTGCGTGCCGGCGTCGATCCTTACGACGTGGCCGGGGTGCGGACCCTGTGCCGGGCGTGCCACATCGACCACCACCAAGCGGACAACGTCACACCGGCGCAGGCCGAATGGACCAAGTACCTACGCTGCATCACGTTGCGGCCCGCGTAGCCTGTGTCGAAATAGCAACGTGTGGCGAAATGGCAACGTTTACTATCTTCTTCCATGCGAACGTCGGTCGTGCTACTCTTGACGCATAATCACTTTCAGACCGAAGGGGGCAACCCATGACGGATGCACAAAAGCGACTCCGTGAGCTTCGCGACCGGCAGAGCCGCGAGCGCCAACGGATGGCCGAGCTTTCCCTGGTCGAGACTCTGACCGACGAACAGCGGAGTGAGCTCGACACAATCGAGAAGGGAACGCCGGACCTGGAGCGGCAAATCCGCGCGGCCGTGGTGGCCGTCGACGCCGAGGGCGTCGGGGAGACCCGCAACGCGGAACCCGACGCCGAAATGCGCGAGCGGATCGAACTGCGATCCCGCGCCAGCCTGACGGGCTACC
>JAPPKM010000113.1 GCA_028874315.1 Chloroflexota bacterium | reverse complement strand
CCGTCATCACCATCGTCGAGATCATGATTCCCAGCATCCCGGCCATCGCCGACGCCTTTACGCGGCCCGGCGTCGTCGCCTCGCTGCTGATCCTCTCGTTCGCCAAGGGCGCCGGCGTCGTCGCCTACTACATGCACCTGCGGGACGACAGCCGCCTCTTCACCGCGCTCTTCATGTTCCCGTTCTCTATCGCCTCCATGATCGTGCTCATCCTCTTCCTCTTCTTCTCCCTGACGGGCGGCTAGGCTGGAAGGTAGGAACTAGCACACGCCGCCGGAACGATGGCATGCGCAGCGTGGCGATCAGCGGACACGGTGGGTGAGGAGGCGTCGCCTTGACCTTCTACCTCATCCCTGAAATCACCCTGGGCGTTGTGGTGCTGTTGGGCGCCTACGCCTACGCGGTCAGCCCCTGGAACCCGGACCGGCCGGGCCGTGTCGACCCGTGGCGGAGCAGCCTCTTCGTTCTTGGCGCGGCCATCGTCTTCGCCGCCCTGCACCCGCCCATCGACACGCTCAGCGCCGACTACTTCAGCATCCACATGGTCCAGCACCTGATGGTGACCTTCATGGCGCCTCCGCTGTTGCTGCTGGGCATCCCGCCCTGGATGGTGACGCCCCTGCTGCGGCGGCCCATGGTGCGCGTTGCCTTCCGCTGGATCACCCGGCCGTTGGTAGCCGGACTTGCCGGAGTGGCCGTGTTTTGGGGCTGGCATCTGCCGACGCTCTACGAGGGCGCCTTGAACGACCGGATCCTGCACGACACGGCCCACGTGACCATGGTGGGCTCCGCCTTGCTGATGTGGTGGCCCGTGGTCAGCCGCGTGCCGGCCGCTCCCGCCGCCAGCGTGCCCATCCAGATGTTCTACCTGTTCCTGCTGACCTTGCCGTCCGGGCTCTTGAGCTCGCTCTTCGTCTTCGCCGGCGAACCGCTCTACCCGGCCTACCTGCTGGCCGCCGACCCGGGCGGACTCTCGGCCCTTGAGGATCAGCGAATCGGCGGTCTCATCATGAAACTCGGCGGCACCGCCCTGCTCTGGACCGTCATCACCGTCAAGTTCTTCCGCTGGGTCTCCGAGACGCCGGGCGAACGAGAACTGCTCGGTCGCGCCCCCAGGGGCGGCTAGTTCCCGGACCCCGCCACAATGCTGGCGCGCGCGCCGCGCACCGCGTGGCCCGGCGTCGGATCCAGCGCTTCGTACGTGCCCGGTTCAATGTCGGCTTCCAGGTATCCCGTCTGTCCCGGTCCGATCCGAGGTGAGTTGAGCACACCGCCTGGCAGCCGAACCTCCAGGCTATGGGTGTAAGCCCCGATGTTGGTAATCGCGAATCGCACCCGCGGCGCGCTCGTGCGAATCACCGACGGCAGGATGGCGAAGTCCCCAATCTGCACCGCCAACTCCTCGCAACCCGGCGGGTTGCACGTCGTCTGCAGCGCCGTCACCGGGTCCGGCGTCGGGTTCTCGATCACGGTCTGCATCGCGCCGACCTCGCAGCCGGCCAGCACCACGGCAGCCGCAACCAGCGCGACCAGGCGCGCGGCGCGGAGACGAACTCGGGACATGCGGGGACGGCAATCCGTGAGAAATCGGGGTTGCTTCAAAGCTTAGGGAAGCCCCCCACCCCGCCGCAACACATTCGAATCCATCTGCCCGCGGCAAGCCTCTGCTGGCTGCGCCGCTATTCGAGAAGCGAGCGGTGCCCCTTCAGGTCCACAGCCGATCGACGGCAACCAGCACGGTCCCCAGCGCCGCAAGCGCCACGACGAAGCGTACCGTCAATCGAGTCTCAAGCGCGTGAAGGTCGGCCTTGGTCGCGTAGTGCTGCAAGATCCGATCGAATTCGCGGCGCAATTCGCTCCGCTCGTGGCGCAGTTCGCGGCGCAGATCTTCCAGTGTCAGCGGCCCGGTGTCCGCGGTCATGATCCTGACCCTCAGTCCCGCCCGGAAACCGCCCCGATTTCTCTGATTGTTGCAGCCAGTGTCGCGGCTCGCAATGCAAACCGGCCATTGCCGGGTCGCCACCGCTTCTACCATTCTGAACTTGTCTGCTACGTGGCCGTCCGGTCGGCGTATACTCAAGCAAGCGGTGGCTCGCTCACCGCTGGGTCGGACGATGCGACGCGCGGGCGTTTTCGGCACAAGCGCCTACCGCTTCGACAGGCGAACCATCCCTGTCCACTTTCCAAACGCAGCCGCGCGACATCAGGCCGTCGGGGAACGCGCAAGCCCGCGCGGCGGGTCGGCGTGTGCCGTGCACGGTGGATATCCGGCGGGGTCGAGGGTTTGATTCGGGGAGCGCCAGGCAACGGACGCGCCGCGTGCACGTCAGGAATTGCCGCAGCAGGGGGATGGTGAATGATCCGTGGCAGTTGAAGTCGCGCTACATCTGAACGAGGAAACGCTCGAGAACGCCCTGGCCGAGCTTGTGGCCCTGGGGTCGGACCCCGGCTTTCTCAACAAGTCTGAGCTCAAGAAGGTCCTGCCCGACGAGACGCACATCACGCCGGAAGTCGAGACCTGGTTCCGCATGCAGCTGGCCGAGGAAGAGATCGAGCTGCGCGACGAGGAACCGGAAGACACGGAAGGCGGCGACGCCTCCAAGGTCACCACCATCCAGTCGCGCCGCGAGCGCGACCTGGAACTCGAGTCCGCCAGCCAGGACACCGTTCGCAGTTACCTCAACGAGATTGGCCGTATTTCGCTGCTCACGGCCAAGGAAGAAGTCGACCTCGCGCAGCGCATCGAGCGCGGCGACGAGTCCGCCCGCGAGCACCTGATCACGGCCAATCTGCGCCTGGTGGTCAGCGTCGCCAAGAAATACACCGGCCACGGCATCCCGCTGCTCGACCTGGTGCAGGAGGGCAATGCCGGCCTGATGCGGGCCGCCGAGAAGTTCGACTGGCGCCGCGGCTACAAGTTCAGCACCTACGCCACCTGGTGGATTCGCCAGGCCGTCACCCGCGCCATCGCCGAGCAGAGCCGCACCATCCGGCTGCCGGTGCACGTGCACGAGAAGCTCACCAAGTCCTACCGCGTGCAGCGCGACCTGCAGCTGCGTCTCGGCCGCGAGCCGACCGACGACGAGATCGCGCACGAGATGGAGATGAGCGAGGAGCAGATCGGCGAGCTCAAGCTGGCCGCCCGCCTGCCCATCTCGCTCGAAACCCCCATCGGCGAAGACGGCGACACCGAGATCGGGCACCTGATCCCCGACGACGACGCCGTCGAGCCGGTCGAGGCCGCCACCTCCCAGATGCTCTCCGAGCACCTCGAAGGCGTCCTCGAAATGCTGGATCCGCGCGAGCAAAAGATCCTGCGCATGCGCCACGGCCTTGACGACGACACGCCGCGCACGCTGGACCAGGTCGGTCAGGAATTCGGGCTGACCCGCGAGCGCATCCGCCAGATCGAGTCCCAGGCCCTGCGCCGTCTCCGCCCCCCCCGCCTGCCCCCAACCCCAACGCACTCCCTACCAAAACCGCCCGGGGGGGCCCCCCCTCACAAAACCCCCCCCCCCGCCCCCGGGCGGCCGGGGCTTGAGTGTTTCTTGATGGGTATGGGGCTAGAAGCCGCCCATGCCGCCCATACCGCCCATGTCGCCCATACCACCCATACCGCCCATGCCACCCATGCCTCCCATACCGCCCATTCCCGGGTCGGGTGGCATCGCGGCGGCCGGCTTCTTGGTTTCGGGCGCGTCGGCAATCAGCACTTCGGTGGACAGCAGCATCATGGCCACGCTGGCCGCGTTCTGCAGGGCGCCGCGGACCACCGTCAGCGGGTCCACGACCCCGGCTTCACGCAGGTCACCGATCTGACCGGTGTCGCCGTTCCAGCCCATGGCGTCGGACGCGTTGAGCACCCGCTCCACGATCACGTCGCCAACTTCGCCGGCGTTGGCCGAAAGTTGCCGCAGCGGGGCCGACAGCGCGTCGCGCACGATGCGCGCGCCCATGGCCTGCTCGCCCTCGAGCGTTTCCAGCAACGCGTCCACGGCCGGAATCGCCCGGATGTAGGCCGTTCCGGCGCCCGGCACGATGCCGTCGGCCACGGCCGCCTGCGTGGCGGACAGGGCGTCTTCCACGCGGTGCTTCTTCTCTTTGAGCTCAACCTCGGTCGGCGCGCCGACACGAATCACCGCCACGCCGCCGGCCAGCTTGGCCGCCCGCTCTTCCAGCTTTTCGCGGTCGTAGTCCGAGTCCGTCGTCTCGACCTGCGACCTGATCTGTTCGATGCGCCGCACGATGTCGCGACGCGACCCGGCGCCTTCCACGATGGTCGTGTCGTCCTTGCGAACCACGATCCGCCGCGCCTGTCCCAGCACGTCCAGGTCCAGTTCCTTCAGGTCCTGGCCCAGGTCCTTGGAGATGACCTGCGCGCCGGTGAGGACGCCGATGTCATCGAGGATCGCCTTGCGGCGGTCGCCGTAGGCTGGAGCCTTGATCGCGCAGGCGTTGATGGCCCCGCGCACCTTGTTGACGATCAGGGTTGCGAGCATGTCGCCGTCAACGTCCTCGGCCACGAACAGCACGTCCCGGCGCCCCGACTGCACGATCTTCTCCAGCAGCGGCAACATGTCCTGGGCGCTGCTGAGCTTGTCGTCGGTGACGAAGACGGACGCGTTCTCCAGCTCGCATGACATCGAGGTTTCGTCGGTTACCAGGTACGGTGAGATATAGCCGCGGTCCAACTGGACGCCGTCGACCAGGTCGAGCTCCAGCGCGTTGGTCCGGCCTTCTTCCACCGACACCGCGCCATCCTTGCCCACCCGGTCCAGCGCCGTGGCGATCTGCTTGCCGATGGCCGGGTCGCCGGACGAAATCGAGGCGACCCACTCCATTTCCTGCGGCTCGCTGATCTGGCGGCCCTGCGCGTTCAGCGCCGTCTCGACCGCCGTCACCGCCTTCTCCATGCCGCGCTTGATGATCATCGGATTCATCTCGGCGGCAACCGCGCGCAGCCCGTCCTGGATCATGCGCTGGGCCAGCACCGTGGCGGTGGTGGTGCCATCGCCGGCCACGTCGTTGGTCTTCGTGGCCGCTTCCTTGATGAGCTGCGCGCCCATGTTCTGGAACGCGTCCGGCAGGTCGACGTCGCGGGCGACGGTCACGCCGTCGTTCGTGATGATCGGCGACCCGAATTTGCGCGCGAGCCCAACGTTGCGTCCCTTGGGCCCCAGCGTGACGCGCACCGCGTCGGCGACGGAGTTGACGCCGTTCAGCAGTGCGCTGCGCGCGGTTTCATCAAAAATCAGGTCTTTAGGCATGCCGGCCAGACTCCTTCGTGGCGGTCTCGCACTCCAGCGGTGAGGTCAATAAGTAGGGGCGGAGCGCGCCCAGCGGCGCGCTGCGGCGCACCGACATTCGGTCGGCAATTGTAACGCAGCAAAGCCCCCGGAATAGGCAACATCACGCAGCTGAACGGTCGGACGATCTCGCCAGCCGATGTACGGTGCAGCCCGTGTCGGGGCGGCCACGCGGCCCGCACGAGTCAGCCGTCGGGTGCGTAATCAATGTCGCAGAGCGAGCGTCCCCCGCAGAACCACGGTGCCGCGACGGGCTCGGATTCGAGTGCGTCGCTTTGGATGATCTATGGAGCCTGCCAGCCGCGCGCGGCGTCGTAGACCTGATAGGAAACCGTCCCGGCGTCGGAGACCTGAATTCGCAGTACCGGAACAATGTACGCGGTCTCGTTCACGCCCTGGGCAGTCCAGCGGTTCAGGCGCAGCGCCAGCATCCACGCGCCCGGCGACGGCGTCCGCGTCGACCCCTCCACGGTGGCGAAGTCGCCGTCCCCTCCCCGCACCGATAGGCTGGATGCATGCGCATCGAACAGGTAGGTGTGGGTCGTCCGTTCGGCCCCTGCCGCCGCCTGCCCGGCGAACCACTGCGCGATCTTGGGGTGGCCGAAGCCTCCCAGAGTCGGGAGGCCCCACGGTGACGCGTCGATAGGCACAAGCACCCAGTCCTGCCCCGTCCAAGAGCGCGGTGCGCGGGCGTCCAGGGTGGCCGTGAACGTGAGTCGCGTCTCATCGGCCTGCACGTCGGCCAGTCGGACTCGTGCGGGCGGTGGCCCGACATCGGCCGTGAGCGCGCCAGCCGCGTTTGGTGCGTAGACGGCGACTCCAATGCGCGGATTGCGCCACACTTCGCGCCAAGTCGCCGGCGGAAACTGCCACGGCGCGTGGAACCGTGGCAAGGCCACCAGTTCCGGCGTATGCGCACCAAGTGGCTCAACCACCCAGGGCGCGGGCGTCCGCAGATGCAGCGGCCTCGGGTTAATGGCGCCCACCAGACGAAGATGGGGCAGGACCGACGCTACGCGTAGCAGCCGCATCCCATTCCCCAGATCGGGCTGCGGCGGCAAGTAAATTACCGTCCCCGGCGGGACGGCCCGCAACGCCTCGAACGAGGCTGGATGCGGGGTGGACTCGAGCGCGAGGAAGGCCGAGCGGACGCGGTAGATCGCCTCGTCACCGTCGCGCGCTAGGAGGTCGAACAAGCGGGTGTCCGCAAGCCGCCTCTGCGCTCGCGCGGGCAGCTCGGCGACCCAGGCGTCCGTGGCGTAGACGTACGTTAGGCCCAGCCGCCGGAACGGGGCCGGTTCCAAGTAGCGGAGGGCGTCCCAGTAGTTCGGACCCCACTCGTGGGTGAGATGGGTGACGCTGGTGAACCCTTGGTTGTTCGGGCGGCCGGTGTTCAAAAGTACGGTCAGGTTCGACCTATCGGTTGGCCCGCGCGTAACCACGCCGGCCAGCACGCGCGCGTCCACGGCGGTTTGGTTCCGGATGTAGGCGGCCAGACGGCTGGACATCTCGGGCAGCCGCTCCCGCCGGGGCGTCCCCGCCTCGCCCTGCTCGGTCGCTGGCGGTCGCATCCACCTGGCATTGGCCCACTGGACGCCGCTGTCGAGTGCGTCGCCCCAGCTGTGCGCGGGCGCCACGGCGGTAGGCCAGACGACCAGCCCCGCAAGCAGCGCTCCTGCGGCACAGCGCCAGCGAGTTGACCTTCCTCTAGCGAGGCGCGCGCTCAGCGCCAGCAGGAGCGCAGCCAGTCCCAGAGTGCGAGCATGCCCCGCCAGGCGATCCACATCCTTGGGGAACGGCGGATACTCAAGCGATAGCCATGCCAGCGACAGCAGCGCAGAGCCGACCGCCAGCGTGAGCACCAGCCGGTCGCGGCGCGCCAGCGCCACCGCGGCACCCGCGACTGCCAGGGGTCCCATGCTCAGCAGGCCGACCCCGCCGGGCCACAGGTTGAAGGCGCCGAGCACTTGCCAGTGGTCGGCATTGAGACTGCGGGTCCAAGCCAAGCCGGACGGACCCGCGCCGCCGCCCACGAGCCCTGAGAGCAGGCCGCCGCCGAATGCAAGCAGCAGGCCTGCCAGCGCAAGCCCCAGGCCCGATCGCATCGCCAGCCTCGCCCGCGGGCGGACTCGGGCGAGCCGCAAGACCTCGACACTGGCCCACAGAACCAAGACCAGCGGCGCGAGCGTCGTTACCAAAAGGCCCAGGAAACCGACCAGGCCCGCTAGCGTCAGGGAACCGAGCCAACTGGCGTGGTCGGACCGCGCAACGTGCGCCAAAACGACGAACGTCAAAGCGTAGCCCAGCGTAAACGCGGGCTTCCAGATATCCGGCAACGACCCCAGACGGTCCCCGCTCAGTTCGACTGAGGGCCAGTAGATGTTGGCGACGGAGGTGCGCACGCCCGCGGTCGGCAGTCCCGCTGGCACCGCCAACTGCACAACCCCCTCAACCTTGCTGGGATCGACCCAGACGAACGTGTGGAGTCCGTAGCTGAGCATTAGTGGGGCCA
The DNA here is from genome assembly GCA_028874315.1 of Chloroflexota bacterium. Classification (GTDB taxonomy): domain Bacteria; phylum Chloroflexota; class UBA11872; order UBA11872; family UBA11872; genus UBA11872. The sequence goes on along the minus strand of JAPPKM010000113.1, from coordinate 14,859 downwards.
GCAATAGGGCCGTCGGCCACGATCCGCGCTGCCGCAGCGCGGTGACGACCACCAATACGAAACTCACCCAGGCGTAGACGCCCACCAGTTCCCAGCCGAACGCCAGGTCCGGCCCCGTCGGCGGCGTTAGCAGGCCCGTCAGCAGGCTGGCACCGTAGTGGTATGCCGCTGGCGTCTCCGCGTGCCACGGCAGTGTGACCGGAAACCCGCTGAACCGGATGGAGGCGGCTAGTCCGAGATCGGTGTGCGGATTAGCACTCCCCAGGAACTGACGGCTGGCCAGCGCGGCCCAGCCGAGCGCCAGCACGGCGCCGGCGAACCCGGCCACCTGGTGCGCCGAGGGGCACAGGCGGTCGGGAGACCGCCAGACCAGCGCGGCCCCCAAAACAATAATGACGCCCCAGCCCACCGCCGCCCCGGCCAGCCCCGGCACGACGTACATGACGAAGTTGACGATGATTCCCCACAGCGCCGGGCCGACCGCCAGACCCTGCGCCAGCGCCGACAACTCGTCCTCCTGGCGCAGCGCCACCCGCACGACCACGAAACCCACGGCCGCCAGCACCGCCAGTTCCGCCGCCAGCAGCAGCAACCCCGGCAGCACACCCGAATCGACGATCACGCCCACAGCCCGCCCGCCCCAGGACCGAGTCACAGATCTCGTAACGTGATCCTGCCATGAGTCGTCCTAGGTCGGCCGCCAGCCGTGCCAGGAGTCGTAGACCCGCGGCGAAGAAACGGTCCCGTCGTCCGAGACGTCGATTCACAGCACAGGCACGATGAACACGAAGTCCTGGAATCCACGGTCGCTCGGACGGGTCAGCCGTAGGATCAGCATCTAGGTGCCCCGCGATGGAGCCCGATTCGACGCATTGACCTGCGTGTAGGCGCCGTCCGTCCCGTGTACCGCTAGGCCGGACGCCCTGGCATCAAACTCGTAGCTGTGAGTCGTGGTTGTGGCCACGGCTGCGACCTGCCCTTGGCAACGTCGTCGACGCCGCGCTGCCGAGCCGACTGGACATTATCCGCGAGGGCGGTCGCCGCGCGCACAGGACTCTTGTTATGCGGCGACGACTCTCTCGACAAGCCGCTCAAGCCCGTGGCAATTGAATCAGAGTTGGGGGGGCCGTTGGCAACCCCTGTCCCGCTCCAGCCGCTTAGCGGCCCTTCCAGTACGGATTCGGCGACCAGTAACGCCGGTTCTTGATGCCCAGCGCAAACGTCGCCTCCGTGCTGAACCGGATCGACGACGTCAGCCGGGTCAACGCGTCATCGCGGCTTGCCGCGCCCATGGCCCGGTAGTCGCGCCCGTCAATCACGGCGTTGGCGTTCCAGCCGGCCATGCCTTCCCAGACACTGACCTCAATTTCGACGTCTTCAAACTCGATGTACGTGACCTCGCGGTCGTCGCTGGTGGTCGGTTCGGATGACACGGCAATCCAAGGGGGTGGCGAATTCGTTGGGCGATTATACGGACGCTGCTGCGCCGGCGGTGGCTCCGGTCCGGCACGGGCTCCGGCGTTGGGGCAACCAGCGCCTCGCCGGCCACAGTGAACACATCGACCCGGAAAGCGAACACAATGGCCGGAACAGTGAACGCTTTTGGACGAATTTCGGCTGGACAGTGAACACATTGAGGGTGCCAGGTGAACACATCCCCGCGAACCCGCTGAACACCGGCCGGCCCAATCAGCGCCCCTCGGGCTCGCGGCGACTGGCGGACCGGCCATCGAGCCGCCTCCACGATGCCCCCGGGAGGTCGTGCGGACTCCGCCCGGTGAACCCGCGACTCGACAGGCGTAAGCGTACTGTGTACACTGGGTCTGCACCCATGCTCTCCCGTCCTCCGGAGCCTTCCCGTCCCTGCCCTCGTCGCCCGCCTGCTGTCACGCCTTGCGTCCCGCCTCGGCTCTCGGGTCCGGTGCCGCCGGGGCTTCCCCGGCCCGCGGCCTCCCAATCCGCTGCCAACCGTGCGCGCCCCGGGTGATTCCATCGCTCGGCCCGTCCCAGGCCGGCGAACCAGCCGCCGCGTCACCGCCCCGTCGGGCATCCACCCCCGGCCCCCCGTCCGCTCGCGGCCCGCAATCCGTCATCGGCCCGCCAGAAAATCCGGCCCAAGCTATCTCTCCCCCAGCCGAATCCCGCCCCCGCCGGACTCCCACCGCTCGGGCGTGGACCGGCGGCGCCGTCGAACGTGACAATGCTCACCAGCCGCTCCGCGCCGCCTGCCCCATGACCACGGACATCTTCTTCCAGATCGTGACGCCGGACGAAGCGCTGGCGCGCCTGTCTGAGCACCTGCCTGATATCCCGCGCAGCCAGCCCATCGGCCTGGACCCCGCCCTGGGGCGAGTCACCGCCGCGCCGATCAGCTCACCCGAAGACAGTCCGGCCTTTGCCCGCTCCGCCATGGACGGCTACGCGGTGCGCGCCGCCGACACCTTCGGCGCGTCCGAGAGCCTGCCCGCCTTCCTCACCGTGGACGGTGAGGTCCCCATGGGCGCGACCGCCGAGCGGCCCGTGCAGCCCGGTACCGCCCAGCTGATCCACACCGGCGGCATGCTGCCGCCGCAAGCCGATGCCGTGGTGATGGTCGAATACACCCAGCCGGTGGACGAGGCATCCCTTGAGGTGCTGCGTCCGGTCGCGCCCGGCCAGCACGTCATCCAGGCTGGCGAGGACCTGGCCGCCGGCGACCCGCTGCTGCCGGCCGGTCACCGGCTGCGCGCGCAGGATCTTGGCGTCTTAGCCGCCCTGGGCATCACGGAGATCCATGCGGCGGTTCCACCAGTAATCGGCGTGCTCTCCTCTGGCGACGAGATCGTGCCCGCGGACGCCGCGCCGGCCCCCGGTCAGGTTCGCGACGTCAATGCAACCACGCTCTCCGCCCTGGCCCGCCAGGCCGGCGCCGAGGTGCGCGAGTACGGCGTGGCGCCCGACGACCGCACGGAACTGGAACGGCTCACGCGCGCCGCCCTGGAAGCCTGCGATCTCATCGTCATATCCGCCGGAAGTTCCGTCAGCACCCGCGACATGACCGCCGAAGTGATCGGCAGTCTTGGCCAGCCCGGCGTGCTGGCCCACGGCATCGCCGTCAAACCCGGCAAACCCACCATCGTCGCCGTGGCCGACGGTAAGCCGGTCTTCGGCCTCCCGGGCAATCCCGTTTCCGCCATGGTCGTGTTCGGGCTGGTGGTCGCACCCACGATTCGGCGCCTGCTTGGAGCTGGTCCAGCAGGCGATCCGCCCCGACGCAAGGCGCGCCTGACGCGGAGTCTCGCATCGCAGACTGGGCGTATCGACTTTGTGCCCGCCGTGCTTGAACAGCGCGACGACGAGTCGTGGGCCACGCCGGTCCTCGGTCCGTCCAACCTCATTGCCACCCTCGTGCGCGCGTCGGGACTCATCCGGATTCCGCTGGACGCCGGCGGGCTGGCGGAAGGCGCCTGGGTTGACGTCGAACCCTTCTAGCTCCCACCAGCGCGCCGTCTACCTGACCGACGTGCCCCTGGCCACTGCGCGCGAACGCCTGGCGACGGCGCTGGCCGAACTCCCCGGCTGGCCGCCCCGCCGGACTGTGCAGCGGCCCCTGGACAAGGCACTGGGCCACATCACGGCCGCGCCGGTCTGGGCGGTTCTCTCGAGCCCGCACTTTCCCGCTGCCGCCATGGACGGTGTGGCCGTAACCGCCGCCAGCACCGTCGGCGCCGCCGAGACCTCCCCGCGACGGCTCACGCTGGAAACCGAGGCAATCTGGATCGACACCGGCGACGCCATGCCGCCGAATACCGACGCCGTGATCATGATCGAAGACATCCACGACCGCGGCGACGGCACCATTGAGATCATCGCCGCCGCCGCCCCGTGGCAATACGTCCGGCCGATGGGCGAGGACATCGTGGCTTCCGAGCTCGTGCTGCCCCAGGGCCGCCGCCTGGAACCGCGCGACCTCGGCGCCCTGGCCGCCGCCGGGCACGCCGAGGTCGAGGTCGTCGCACCACCCCGCGTGGCGGTCATTCCGACCGGCAGCGAGCTCGTCCGCATTGGCCGGCGTCCCCAGGCAGGCGAACTGATCGAGTTCAACGGCCTCATGCTCGGCGCCCTCGCCGAAACCTGGGGAGCGGAAGCGTTACGAACCGAAGTCGTCGCCGATGACTTCCGCGAGATTCGAGACGCCACCAAGTCCGCCCTCGAATCCGCAGACATCGTCGTCATCAACGCCGGCTCGTCCGCCGGCCGCGAGGACTACAGCGCCCGCGTGATCGCCGACCTGGGCCGCGTGTTCGTGCACGGCGTGGCGGTTCGCCCGGGGCACCCCGTGGTCCTCGGCGTCGCCCGCGGCAAGCCGGTCCTCGGCATCCCCGGCTACCCGGTCTCCGCTGCCCTCACGTTCGAACTCTTCGTCCGCCCCCTGATCGAGCAATGCCTGGGTCACCCGGCTCCGAGACGCCGCACGATCAAGGCCGTCACCCCACGCCAGTTGGTCTCCCATGCCGGCGACGACGAGTTCATCCGCGTCCGCGTCGGCCGCGTCGGTGACCGCGTCGTCGCCGCCCCGCTGGAGCGCGCGGCCGGCGTCATCATGTCGCTGGTCCGGGCCGACGGCCTGGTAACCGTTCCGCGCTTCTCTGAAGGGGTAGCGGCCGGATCCGAGGTCGAGGTGGAGCTCCTGGGCGGAGCCGAGGGCATCGAGCACACTGCCGTCGCCATCGGCAGCCACGACCCCGCCCTCGATCTGCTGGCCAGCGAACTCTCCCGCCGCTCGCCGCCCATGCGGCTGGCCTCCACCAACGCTGGCAGCTACGGCGGGCTGGTCGCCCTGCGCCGCGGCGAGTCCCACCTGGCCGGCTGCCACCTGCTGGACCCGGCAACCGGCGTATACAACGAGACCGACGTACGTCGCGTGCTGCCGGGCCACCCCGTCACCCTGGTCCACTTCGCCCAACGCGAACAGGGCCTGATCGTCCCGCGCGGCAATCCGAAGGGCCTGCGCACGCTGGACGATCTCATCCAACCTGGCATTCGCTTCGTCAACCGCCAACGCGGCGCCGGCACCCGCATGCTCCTGGACCACCTGCTGGCCCAAGAAGGCATCGACCCCGCCGCAATCGAAGGCTACGACCGCGAGCAGTACACCCACCTGGCCGTGGCCGCCGACGTGGACAGCGGCATGGCCGACGCCGCTCTGGGCATCCGCGCCGCCGCCCGCGCCCTCGGCACCGACTTCATCCCCGTGGGCATGGAGCGCTACGACCTCGTCATCCCCAGCGAGCACCTGGCGCACCCGCCCGTCGCCGCCCTCCTCGCCATCCTCCGCGACCCGACCTTCGCCGACTCCGTCCACGCCATGGGCGGTTACGACACGACCCGCATGGGCGAAGTCATGGCCGAACTCGGCGGGAACGACTGACGACCCATGGCCGTGCCTGCTCCCTCAGGCCCGCAGACCGCCGAGCTTCCGTCGGCCACCGCCGAACGCGCCGCAAGTCGACGCGGGCTGGGTCTGTTGGCTGTCGTCGCCGCTGTCGGTGCCCTGATCGTCAGCATCATGCTCGCGGGCACCGGGTCGGCGCCGCAGTCACTTTCGACGCCTTCGGAAACTGCCCTCAACGCGCCCGCTCTCGAAGCATCTGGAACCGTTGCGGTCAATGCACTAGACGCGGACGGCCTTGCCTCACAGTTGCCGGGAATCGGCCCCGTCTACGCCGCCCGCATCGTCCATGCCCGCACGCTCTTCGGCCCGCTACGTTCCGCGGCCGACCTCCGCGCGCTGGGAATCCCAAACAACACGGTCGAACGCGTCCTGCCGCTGATCAGCTTTCGAGCGCCGGATCGTCCGGGGATCGCGTCGCCTTCATGACGAGTAGCGCAACGACCAGTAGCACCACTTCGATCACAATCGGCAACAACGGGCCGACTTCGCGGACCCAGGCGATGACGCTGATGGTGATGGCGAGGAAGAAGAGCCAGAAGACCCGGCGCAGGTTGCGACGGAGCGTAGGCGTCAGTCGTCGGCCGCGCAGCGCTAGCAGGGCCATCGTGCCGACGAGACCTCCCTCCACGAGGATCGGTACCGGTCCCGACTGCAGCGACCATACGAACACGATCAACGTTATGAAGAAGATCGAGAACATCGCGGCAAATAGTGCGCGTATCTGGCGGCGATCCATAGGCTTTTTCGACGCAAAGGCTGGCGTCGAGAATCATACGGGGTGGGGCTGGGGCCAGGCGCCCTGATCGCCGGCGCGGGCGCCGCGCTCCTCTTCGGCGTCGCCGCGACCGCCTGGTGGAGTCCGGCTCCTGCCTGGCTCACGGCCGTTCTGGCAGTGGCACTGCTTACGGTCGGCGTAGCCCGCGCAAAGTGGCTGGCCGTCCTGCTGATTCCGGCTGCCCTGGCGCTCGGGCTGGCCCGTGCGGCTCACCATCAGCAGTCCCAGGCGCCCCTGGTTCAAGCGCCACTGGGCGCTGAGCTTCAACTCGAAGGCAAAGTCGTCGATGCGCACCCGGGTGCGCGCCGAACGCTGCAGGTGCAACGCGCAGGTCCGACCGGAACGGAACCTGGAGCCGCAGCGGGCCTCGTTGAGTTCTTCGCCCCCGGCGGCGCGGCCCCGCCTGGCGCCCGCGTGGCCCTAACCGGCGCATTCGAGCCCTCCCAGCCGCGAGGCTCGCCACGACTCCAGAGAACGGAAGAGACCTTCGTCGGGCGCATCAACACCCAGCAAGTCCGCATTCTGTCTCCGCCACCCGAATCCGACGCACCCTGGCTCACCCGCCTCCGCGATCACATCGACCGCAGCGTGCGCCGCGTCCTGCCCGAGCCGCACGGCGCCCTGCTGTCGGCCATCCTCGTCGGCAAGCGCTCCAGCCTGCCCGGCGACCTGCGCAACGACTTCCTGGCCTCCGGCCTGATCCACGTCGTCGCGATCTCCGGCTTCAACATCACGCTCGTTGCCCTCGGCGTACGCCGCATGGCCGGCTGGCTGATTGGCCGTTACAGCGTGCTCCTGGCCATGCTCGCCCTTCCCCTCTACGCCGCCCTGGCCGGCGGCGAGCCCAGCGTGGTGCGAGCCACCCTGATGGGCGAACTAATCCTGCTGGCCTGGCTGCTCGGCCGCGACACCGACGCGCTGACCGCCCTCGCAGTGGCGGCGCTGGCCATTGTCCTTATCGATCCGTCGGCCCTGGCCGACGTCGGATTCCAACTCTCCTTCGCCGGCACGCTCGGACTGGTCGTCATCGCGCCGGGACTATCGGAGTGGCTCACAGCCCGCGCCCGCTTGCCGCGTCTCGCCGTCGAACCGCTGGCCGTCACCGCCACCGCCAGCCTGATGGTCACGCCAATCATCGCCCACACCTTCGAGCGCCTGCAGCTGGCGGCAGTCCCGGCCAACCTGCTGGCCCTGGCCGCGCCGGTCTGGATCATGGTCACCGGCGCGCCCGTGGCGGTCTGGGCGGCCGCCGGCTGGCCGCTCGGCGAGGTGCTCGCCTGGGCCGCCTGGGTTCCGCTGGAATACCTGATCCAGGCCGCCCGCCTGGCCGCCGCGCTGCCCGGCGCCTCCGTCCCCATCCCCGGCTTCAGCCTCGGACACGCTGCCGCCGTCTACGCGGCCATCGCCCTCCTGGTCGTACTCGGCGGCCGCCAGCCCTGGCGAATCCCACAGGTCCGGACTCAGCGCATCAGATCCCTGGCCATCGGTCTGGGCGTCGCGGCCTTCGCGCTCCCGCCCTTGCTGGCCCTCATCGTCGCGCCGCGCCTGTTCCACGACCCGGCGACCCGGCTCACCGTTGACTTCGCCGGCGCCACACCTACGGTCTACGCCCGCCACGCCCATGCAAGCCTCGTCGTCGCCGGCGACCGCCTGCGACCCTTCGTGCTCGACGCCGCCCTACCGGCCTGGGACCCGACCGTTGACCTGCTGGTAATGCCGCGCAGCGACGGTCGCGCCGCCGCAACGGCCCTGGGCCTGCTGTCGGAGCGTCCGGTTGCCAGGGCAGCCGCACCACTGCTGCATGGCCTTGGGCCAGCACTCGTTTCTCAGGACGGCGCTCGCCGTACACCGGTCGAGGCCGCCGGATCTGCGTCCAGCGGCGGACTCACGGTGCGAATGCTCGACCATACGTCCGGATCGTGGACGGTGCTTTCCAGCGCGGATGTCTCAGCCCTTGTCGCGCCTCCCGGCGCAGCCCGTCCGCCGCCCAACGCATCGGCCGACGTGCTGGTGCTCACGCGACGCAGCACCCTCGGCCCCTCCGACTTCGATGTGCTTGGCCGGGCCGGTATCCGCCTCCTGCTGATCCCCCACCCGACGCGCGCCCAGGTCGCTGCCGTCGCCATTGATCCTGACGGACGACCCGGCATTCGCGAAGTCGTGGAGGGCACGGTGGCATTGATCCGAGCGGAGTCCGGCGACCTCGAGGTCCGCCGGCCGGGCTGAGACGTCGCACGGGGTACGATCCTTCCCAGTCCAGCCGTAAAAGAGAGCGAACCAGTGCACACAGCGGTTGTCGGCGGCGGGGCCATGGGCGCGGCCATCATTCGCGGCCTGATCGCGCGCGGCGGGCTCGAGCCGGCCGACCTGATGGTGGCGGAAGTCGTCGCCGAACGCCGCGCGGCGCTCGCCCAGGACTACGGCATAGGCGTCACCGGCGATGCCGCCGCCGCCGTGTCTGACGCGTCCCTGATCATCCTGGCCGTGAAGCCCCAGAACTTCCAGGACCTGGCCCCGACGCTCCGTCCGGCCCTGGACGGCGCGGCGCTGGTCATCTCGATCATGGCCGGCGTCACGCTCGAGACGCTCCGCACCGGACTCGGAACCGACCGCGTCGTGCGCGTCATGCCCAACATCGCCGCCCAGGTCGGTCGCGGCGCATCGGTCTGGACGGCCGATAGCGGCGTCACGTCAGCCGACCGCAACCGAACCCGCGCCGTGCTGGGCGCGCTGGGGATGGAAGTCGAAATCGAGGACGAGTCGCTGATCGACGTCGCCACCGCCGTCCACGGCAGCGGTCCCGCCTACGTCTACCTGTTGGCCGAAGCCTGGATCGATGCCGCCGCCGCGCAGGGGCTCGACCGCGACATGGCCACAGAACTGGTTCGGGAGACGATCGCCGGATCGGCGGCCCTCTGGCAGGCCACCCGCAGCTCGCCGGCCGCCTTGCGCGAAGCCGTCACCTCGCCGGGCGGCACCACCGCGGCCGCCCTGGCGGCCCTGGAGGACTTCGACTTCCCCGCGGCCATGCGCGCCGCCATCGACGCCGCAACGCGAAGGGCCCGTGAACTGGCCTAGGCGCGGCCTGGCACGCCTCTGCTAGCGTGCGCTCGAACGCATCCGGAGACCCTGCCCCATGCCCGCCACGCTCACCGACGCCCAACTCGAGGAACTCAAGACTTTCGACTCCGCCACCATCGCCAACGCCATCGAGCCCTTCAGGGTCCGCGACCAGACCCTGGGCTACGTGGGCAGCAACGTGCGGGCGCTGTTTCCCAACAAGACGGAGCCAATGGTCGGCTACGCCGTCACCGCCAAGGGCGACAGCACCACCTACGCACGCCGACGTGACCCCGCCCTCCAGTTCGGCCTGTGGGAGGCACTCGAGGCTTCGCCGAATCCTTGCGTGGTCGTCATCCAGGACGCCGGCAACAACCCGTCCAAGTCCTGCCACTGCGGCGACGTGATGGGCACATTGATCCGGGCACTGGGCGGGATCGGGTTGGTGACCGACGGCGGCGTGCGCGACCTGCCGGAGGTGGAGGACCTGGGCCTCCACTACTTCGCCCGCGGCCCCGTGGTCGCGCATGGGACAGCCGTGATATACGACGCCGGCGAGCCGGTGGTCATTGACGGCGTCCCCATCCAGACCGGCGACCTGCTGCACGGCGACGTGAACGGGCTGGTGGTCATCCCCTCCGAAATCGCCGGCGAGGTGGCCGATGCCGCCCGCGAGGTGATTGCCGACGAAACCCGGCGCAAGGAGTTCGCGGCCTCGCCCGAGTTCACGCTCCAGGGTTACCGCAAGCTGCTCGGCCTGTAGCGTCGCGGCACCCCCGCCGTGGCGCCCGCCGAGCTGACAGGCACGGGCGCGGGCGACGCCGTGGGCTCTGCCCCGGCGGCAGGCATGCGTGTCGCGGTGGACGCCGTCGCTGCCGGCGCCGGGCTCCTGCCCGGAGCCGGCCCGCTGCGCCACACCACCGTCAACCTCGTCGCCGCGCTGGCCGACCTGGCGCCTCGCTCCATCTGGCACGTCTTCTGTCCGGCCTTTGCCGTCCTTCATGAGTTAGCCGACCACCCAAACGTGCGCCTCCACCCGGTTCGAGCCGCCCGATCGCGTCCTTTGCGCGTCGTGTATCAGCACACTGGCTACCCGCTCGCGCTCCGACGCGTTCGTCCGGACGTCACCCTCCACACCGTCAACGTCGCACCGCCCTTCGGTCCTCGCCCGCGTGTCGTCATGCTGCGCTCCTTGCAGTGCTTCACCCAACCGCGCCAGTTTGGCTGGCTACGACGCCGCTACCTGCAGTTCGCAGTGCGCCGATCGCTCCGTGGCGCGGACCGAGTAGTCGCCGGATCCCAGGCTGCCGCCAACGATGCGGTCCGCCTGCTGAGCCTGGATCCGGATCGCCTTCGCGTAGTTCCCCACGGCCTGGCCCCGCACATCGCCAGCAAGCTCGAAGAGCCGCCACCGGCCCGTCGAACCCAGCGCCCCTACCTCCTGGCCGTCTCCACCCTCTACGGCCACAAGAACTACCCGCGCCTGCTCCAGGCCTTCGCAGCGCTGCATCGGCGGCAGGCCATCCCTCACGAGCTGCGAATAGCGGGCGCCGACGCCGATCTCACCGCCGCCGACCTGCGGCGCATGGCAGTTGAACTCGGCATCAGCGACGCCGTATCGCTCCTCGGCCCCGTCCCACACGACCGCATCGCGTCCCACTACCAGCAGGCTGACGCCCTCGTCTACGTCTCGCTGGCCGAGACGTTCGGCCACCCGCCCCTGGAAGCCATGGCTTGCGGCTGCCCCGTGATCGCCTCCAATGCGTCGTCCCTGCCCGAAGTAACGGGACGCGCAGCCGAGCTTGTCGACCCGACTGACGTGCAATCGGTCGCGTCGGCCATCGAACGCGTCGTCACCCGGCCGCAGCGGCGTGCTGAGCTTGTGGCAGGCGGCAGACAACGCGCCCGCGACTTCACATGGCCCCGCGCCGCCGAACGGCTGCTGCCTGTCCTGCAAGAGGTCGCCCGGTCGCCAGCCTCAACTCGCTCCTAACTCGCCGCGATGCCCCGCCCCTCAAGCTCCGCTCGCAGCCGAATCGCCGCCTCCACACGGTTCGGGCCCGTCTTGTTGAAGAAGATCACGTAGCTGGCGGTCCCAGGTCCATGCCGGGCCGTCACCACGTCGGCAAGCTCGGCGATCTCCTTGGCCGTGTAGACGTGCTCCGCCCGAAGCGCCCGCCGCTCCCGAGCCGAAACCTCGCCCGCGACGTCTCGCCCCATGAATCGGTGGTACGCCAGTGCGGGCGCCGTCAATTCGTCCACGGGCTCCGGTAAGCCCGCGGCCGCCGCATTCGGCTCGTCCGCAATCACGGCGGCCAACCGGAGTGTCCGCAGCCGATCCAGCGTCTCCTCGCGCCGGTCATCCAGCCAGCCGGGGTGCCTGAATTCGATGGCAACCGGATCGTCCCCTAGCCCGTCACGCAGCGACGACAGGTGCTCGAAGGTCTCGGGCCTCGGCCGCACGTTCGCACCCAACTGCACCAGGAACCCGCCAAACTTCCCGGCCTCCCGCAGCGATTGCACACCCTTGTACTGATTCTTGATGTACTCGGCCGCCAGCCCCACGTCCCGCGGCGGGTTGGCCACCGCCCGATGCGCCTTCACCAAAAACCTGAACCCATCCGGCGTCTGCTCCGCCCACTGCGCGTACACCAATGGATCGATCCGCCGATAGAAGCTCGCGTTGACCTCCACCACCCCCAGTCGCGAGGCGTAGTACGTCAGACGCTCCCCGGACTTCGTGCCCCGCGGGTAGAAACCCGTGTGATCCGACCAGTTGGCCGTGCCCACACGGATCTGGCCGGCCTCAATCGACGACATCGCAGACCGTTCCTTCCCGTGTCAACGGCGCCAGATGCTAGACGCCACGCATTCGCGGATCCTGTAGCCAGCGCCCACAGTTAAGCCGCCCGGGATACCGCGCGGAGGAGGTTCCGGCAGCGCGCCGGAGGATCGGCCGTCGACCACTCGCCATCTCTCCCGTCGGCCGGGGCGGCAGGGGGATGCTCGCGGCCGGGAGACCGTGCGCGGCACTTGGCCGCTCACGGGCAGCAAGGGTCTGGCAGGCCGGGGTACGGGGGTGCCGCGCCGCCGGAACCAACCTCACACGGTCGGGTCACACTACCATACAAAAAGCGAACGTCAACCTCTGAGAGCCATCCTCGCGGCGCCGTTGCTACGATGCGGCACCAGCTTCAAGGTGAACCCCATGGCCCGTCCCAAGGTTCTCGTCACCGGCGCCGCCGGCTATGTGGCGGCCCAGATGCTGCCCACCCTGCGCGAACGCTACGACTGCACCCTCATCGACGTCACCACCACCGGCCGCGGCGGCTCCGAGGTCCCCGGCGTCCAGGTCCAGAGCCTTCTCGACGACCGCGAGACGCTGCGCCCGCTCTTCACCGGCTGTGATGCCGTCATCCACCTGGCCTTCATTCGCCGGACCGAGGACGTCCGCGAGCACTTCGACGGCGAGATGGACAACATCCGCATGGCCTACAACGTCTTCCGGCTGTCACTGGAAGAGAATGTGCGCCGCGTCGTGATGGCCAGCTCCAACCACGCGGCCGACTTCTACGAGCACCTGCTGCGCAGCCGCGAGATGGACATGCTGCAAGCCACCAACGACATCCGCCCGCTCTCCGACAACTACTACGGCTGGGCCAAGGAGTCCTACGAGCATCTGGGCTTCGTGTTCGCCACCGGCACGCTGGGCCGCAAGCTCGAAAACGTCCACATCCGCATCGGCGCCCCCCGACAGCTCGATCCCACCGCGCTTTCGGGCGACATCGAGGGCTATCCGGTCCGCCGCAACCTGGGCGCTTACATCAGTCCCCGCGACCTGACCCAGCTCTTCGTCAAGTCCATCGAGACCGAGAACATCGCCAACGAGTGGGGCATTCCCTGGCAGGTCTTCTACGGCATCTCCGACAACACCCGCTCCTTCTGGGGCTTGGAGAACGCCCGCCGCGTCATCGGCTATGCACCGGAGGACGACTCCGAGGTGTCCTGGGCCCGCGAGGTGTACGACAACCTCACGTCGAAAGGCGTGCTTGGCCGGGTCGGCAAGGCGCCATGAGCATGGACGCACCCGTCGAGCGCCGCTGGGAACGCTGCCGTCCCCAACAGATCTGGGACGCGCTCGCCGAGTTTCCTTGCGTCTACGTGCCCTCGGGACCCCTGGAGTGGCACGGCCGCCAGAACGCGGTGGGTCTGGATGCCGTGAAGTCCACCGCCATCTGCCGCCTGGCCGCTGAACGCACCGGCGGGCTGGTCTATCCCACCGTCTTCCTGGGCGCGTGGGAGGTGCCGTCGCCGCTGGGCATGCCCGCGGCGCCTGACCTCATCCAGTCCAACACCCAGACCGTCCTCGACTACCTGGCCCGTAACGGCGCCAAGGTCGTGATCTGGCTGGGCGGACACGGCGGCAGCGAGGACTACCTGGCCTATCGCCGCGCCGCGCTGCAAGCCATGCGGCAGTCGGACATCCTGGTGCTCGCCGCCGTCGACGCGCATCTCCTGACCGACTTCGAGAAGCCGATGGACCACGCGGCCGCCATCGAGACCTCAATCATGATGTACCTCGAACCTGACACGGTTGACCTGGACGCCCTGGACCCCGCACCCGACAGGTGGCCCGAAGGGGTCGGCGGCGAGGACCCGCGTACCCACGCCAGCCGCAAAAAAGGCGAGCACTACGCCGAGACCCTGATCGACCGCGTAGCCGCCGCCGCACGTCGCCTCGTGGCGCTGGACGACCCCATCGAACGCCGCAAGCATCGCCAGTGCGTGGCGCAGCAGGTCGCCTTGGACGACATGGTGGTCTTCGGACGCGCATATCTGGCCTCGGCCGATGCGCCCGGCAAAACACCGGATGCTTCCTGGGACGAGCATCTGGAGGCTTTCCGCCTGGGCGACTACGACCGCGCCCTGCAGGCCGGCAGCAAGTCGATCGAGGCCACCCGCCAGGCCACCGCCGGCCGCCGACCCGCCGGCTTCGACGGCGAACGCATCGTCTGATTTCGCCCACGGGCCGGTTCCGTCGAATAAGATAGGGCCGCCCCAAGAGGCGACTACGTACCGACCCGAACCTTCCGGCCCGCTCTAGCCGCGCGCCGCACTGTCAACACCGACCAAGGGAGCCACACGACCGCCATGGCAAGCGACAAGAACCTCGACGACCTCGGCCTGACCCACACCGGCGACATTCACTGGAACCTCAGCACCGCCGCCCTGTACGAGCACGCGGTGCGAAACGGCGAAGCCGAACTCAGCCACTACGGCCCGCTGATCGCCATGACCACGCCGCACACCGGGCGCTCGCCCAGCGACAAGTGGGTCGTGCAGGACGCCGGAAACATTGACGAGGTTTGGTGGGGCCCGAACAACCAGCCGTTTGACGAGGCGAAGTTCGATCCGCTGTTTGCCCGTGCCTGCGCCTTCGCGCAGGGCCGCGACCTATACGTGCAGGACCTCTACGCCGGCGCCGACGCCCGTTACCGGCTGCCTGTGCGGTTCGTCACGGCGTATGCCTGGCATAGCTTGTTTGTCCGCAGCTTGTTCATTCACCCCACGGCCGAGGAACTGGAGAACC
>JAPPKM010000086.1 GCA_028874315.1 Chloroflexota bacterium | reverse complement strand
TGCGCTTGCTGATGACGCGTCCAGATGGCTCGGTTCTGGCCGTGAAAGGTAGCCGCGCAGTGATGCGTCTAGATCCTGTTTACCTCGGGACGCCACCCCTCCACTCGCAGCACGCCACCTTGGAGTAGCGCGACGGACAAGAAGCGCATCATGGACGCGGATCGCCTGTAGTCATGGCGCCCGCAAATGACGTTATTATACTTGACGCACCAATCTTGAGCGGTGAATGCGTGCAAGGTGCTGCCAGTCTCTCTCGACCTGTTCTCGACCGCGGTTGTTGGTGCCGCGTGCGCCTGTATGGGCCACGCAATGAACACAAGTTTCTCCGATGCAAAACGGAGTTCTGACCGCTTCCGGCATTTTCAACGATCCGGAGTGGTCAGCCGCCGATCGCAGCGCGAGAAACGTGTTCAAACCAAGACAAATGACCAGCCTGGGGTCAACGATTTCGATTTCCGGCAATGTGAAAGTCTGGGCGCAATACACCAAATCCTTCCGGGGGATATGGGCACTCATGCCGCCATGCTTCACGAAGGGAAACAGATTGGTCAGGTAGCAGTCCGCGCGCGACAACCCGAAATGGCGCGTCAGGAGCGCATCCAGGTTTCGGTTGGTCGGGATTTTCGGGTCGTAGCCAAGCTCTGCACTGACTCGATCTAGCGGATCGGCAGAGAGGGCGTCAGAACTCGCCCAGTCCTGCGCAACGATCATAATTTCCGCGTCTGTGTTATTACCGGACTTTGTGTACGGCGAGACGTGGTCACACTCATAAGCGCCGCAGTGAAAATCCCCGATGCAGTCATAGCCTTCCCGGCGGATTGACTGACGAAGCCGCGCAAGCTCAAGGAGGGCTTCCGACTTGGATCCGGGCTCTGAACTCACACCAGCCCCAGCCACTACGGGCGGCCCTCTTTTCACGGCTTTTCCTTCGGCGGGGCCTTCGCCACCCGCTTCAGTGTCTCGTTGAACCGCCCCTCGTCCTCGTCGCAGCCCAGCTCGCGGGCCGTCTCGATGAAGCGGTCACGCTGGGGCTTCGGTTCCGTTTTCTTGCTGGTCAAGATCCAACTCCGGCTCTTCAACTTCGGGAGGCTCAATCACTAATGGCGGGGTGCCAACCTGCTGATTCTTGCTGATAAGCTGGCGGTCAAACGTGTTCAGGGTCGTGGCCTTTGCGGCCAGCGCCGACGCGACATGCACGGCATCCTTCGGCCTAATGTCATACCCCCATACCAGATCGCGGGCCCGCTCGGCCAACCGCCTGGTAAGCGTGATTGTGCGAATATACGGCCGGTCAAAGACTTCTTCGACTGCGGCACGGCGCTCTTCGGGGATGGCGTCGGATGGGCGTAGCCGCAAAACCTCCGCGACTGTGAGCGCGCTGGTCACGATTTCGACCTCGCCTCGTTCGGCAAGCGCGAAAACTTCCCCGCATTTGTCCGCCCGCTCCGGCTAGTTCTGCAACCACGCCAGAAAGCAATCGGAATCCCAATATCGCCGTTCCGTCATCAGTCAGCGGCGAGTAGCCCGCGGAACGCTTCGATGGGCGTGTCGCTGTAAAGGAACGGCGCCACTTCGTCCGCTCTGATGCTCGTCGGGTGACCGTGCCGGTTGTAATGCACCATACCGTGCGCGGCGACGCGTTGTCGCCACATATCGCGCATGGAAGCGACCAGATCGCCCGGCACCGGAGCCGAAATTCACCGTGCCGTCGTCGCGCATGGCCTCGCGGATACGGTGGCCCATGAACCACGCGCTTTTGAGCGTGATGCCGAGCGTCCGGTGAAGCTGGTTGGCGCTGATGCCGTTCTTGCTGCTGGTCATCAGGTAGATGGCCTGTAGCCCCAGGTGCAGGTCGATATGGCTGTCCTCGAAGATCGTGCCAATCCGAACGGTGAACTGTAAGCGGTGCGGACACCCCACCCGGCTTGTCAGCTTGACGAGCTGTCGAAGTTCCATGGCAGGAGCTCGTCGAGGCGGCTGTTCGGATGGCCGGCGGCGATCGCTTCGAGGGTCGCCCTGAGCCAGGCGTGAGGGTTGACGCCGTTCAGTTTCGCCGTCTCGATCAGCGACGCGATCCGGCCCCAGGCGGCGGCGCCCTCGTCGTGACCCGCGAACAATGCATTTTTCCGATTCAGGGCAACAGGGCGGATCAGATTCTCGACACTGTTGCTGTCCATCTCGACCCGCCCGTCGGCGAGGAACAGCTGGAGACCGTCCCAGTGGCGGGCGATATAGGCGAGCTTCTCGCCGAGCCGGGACCTGGGCGAGACGCGGGCGCGCTGCTGCTTGAGCCAGTCGCCGAAGGCCTCGACCAGGGGCGCGCTGCGCGCCTGCCGTTCGGCCAGACGCCGCTCGGGTGAACTGCCGCGGATGTCGGCCTCGATGGCGTAGAGCTCGGCGATCCGGCGCAGACCCTCGGCGGCGATCTCGGAGCCGCTGCTGTCATAGATTTCGCGCAGCCGGCGCCGGGCATGACTCCAGCAGAAGGCCAGCCGCAGCGGCGCACCGCCCT
>JAPPKM010000110.1 GCA_028874315.1 Chloroflexota bacterium | reverse complement strand
TGATCTCGTCCATGTCCGACAGCCCGTCGATGATCGCCTCGGCCGTCGCGATCTTCCGGTCGATGTATCCGTCCACCTTCTCCAGCTGGGTGCGCAGCACCGCCGCCATCAGGTCGCCCATCTTGTAGTTCGGCGCCAGGAAGTAGTTGGCGTACGGCTGCCCCTGCAGCGGCCCGTCGTCGCGTGGCAGCGCCGCGTCGCGGAACAGGATGGCGCGTTCCCACAAGGCCTGGTCGTTCGTCACAACCGCCCCGCCCGTGCCCGCCGACAGGTGCTTGCCGCCAAAACTGAACCCGCCGATGTCGCCGACCGTCCCCACGGTTCGCCCCTGCGACTCCGCGAAATGCGCCTGGCAGCAGTCCTCGATCAGCGCCAGGCCATGCCGGTCGGCAATCGCCTGCAGCGCGTTCATGTCACACGGGTTGCCGAACAGGTGCACGGCCATGATCGCCCGGGTGCGCGGCGTGATCTTGGCCTCCACGTCCGCCGGATCCAGCGTATAGGTGTCGTCCACGTCCGCGAACACCGGCACGCAGTTGTGCAGGATCGCGCCGATGATCGACCCGCCCGCCGTCCACGGCGACACGATGATCTCGCTGCCCGGCTCCGGGTTCAGCGCCCCGATACACACGTGCATCGCCGCCGTGCCCGAGCTGGCCGTCACCGCGTGCTTCGCCCCGTGCTTCGCGGCAAACGCCTCTTCGAACTCCACTACCTTCGGCCCCAGCCCCACGTGGCCCGACCGCAACACCTCGGCCACCGCCGCAATGTCGTCGTCGCCAAAGTCGTGGGTGGCGCCCAGGTCCATCATCGCCGCCGCCTCGCCCGTCTGCGCCGCCAATCGCTCGTTCATACCGCTCCCCCTTTAGAGACCTCTTCCCGACGCCCGTGGTCCTCGATCGCGCGGCGGCTCTTCACCCTCTCCAAGGGGAGAGGCAGGTTCGGCCGTCTTCGGCCGAAACCGGTGAGGGGTCTTCCGCGCAACCAGCCGCGGGTTACGCAAGCCTATGGTCGACCGTCCAAACGCAAGAGCCGCATGGCATTCAACCCCAGAATCTTCTCCTTGGCCCGCCGCGGGATGTCGGCCGTCACGACCTTCGCAATCTGCTGCCGCGCATCCATCAGCGCCATGTCCGAGCCGTACAGCACCTTGTCCTCGCCCGCCCGCTCCACGTTGAATTCGGTGGCGCCGAGCGCCGTGCGCGAACTACAGGTCTCCATGTAGACATTCGGCAGCACCCGCGCGGTCTCCGCGGCGTCCGCGTCCAGCGTCCCCGCCGTATGCGCCATCACCCACCGCATGTTTGGAAAGCGATCGCTCAGCGCCGTGAACCGGCCCTGGATGGTCGTGCCCGGCGGATCGAACGGGTAGGTCGCATGACACATCACCGCCATCTCCTGCTCGTCCACCCACTCGTAAATCGGGAAGTAGGCCGGGTCGTCGTTCGGCCGACCGAAGTAGTCGGGATAGATCTTCACGTACGCCATGCCCAACTGGTGCACGGCCCGCTCCAATTCCTTCACTGCCTCCTCGGGATAGTGCGGCGTCGCGAACGCCACCCCGATGAACCTGTCCGGCGCGCGATTCACGTACTCCATCACCAGGTCGTTGCCACGCCGGGCGTCCCCGAACCAGATGCAGTTGATGCAGGTCCGGTCCACCCCCGCCGCGTCCATCACCTTCAGGTACAGGTCGCAGTCGGCATCCACGCCGTACCTGCCCCAGCTACCCGCATGACTGTGAAAGTCGATGACCGGTGTGTCCATCGCGCTACATCCTCAACAGCCGCGCCAGGTTGCCCCCGCACACGGCCCGCAGGTCGGTCTCGTTCAGCCCCAGCCGGTGTAGGTGATACAGCTGCGGCGCGATGGCCTGCTCCGGAAATCGCGACCCGAACAGCACCCGCCCGGTCCCCGCAATCCCCAGCAATTGCGCAATCCCATCAGCTATCACGTACCGCGAGACCTCGATCGACAGGTTCGGCAGGCTCCGCAACAGCGGCGGCGCCCACGAGGCCTGCACATAGTGCACCTCGCACAGCACCACGGTCAGATCCGGGAACTGGCGTACCGTCTCGTGCACCGCGTGCGGGTCCAGGTCGGCGCCGTCGTGCCAGTTCGTCTCGTAGCTGGCCGGCAGCCACAGCGGGATGCCCCGTGCCGACAGCCACTCCAGCCACTCGCCGACGACCCACGACCTGAACGGGTAGTGGTGCAGCGTCGGCACCATCCGCACCGCCCGCACGTCGGCCGCCTCGATCTGCGCCGCGGTCTCGTCCAGGTCGTCGAACGTCGGGTTGCAAACGAACTGCGGCGCCAGCCGCAACTCGTTGCCAATCGCCTCCAGCAGCCCCGCGTTGCCCTCCGCCGAGTCAAAGGCCGCCGCATGCGGCGCGTACACCAGCGCCCGCTCCACCCCGGCCCGATCCATCTCCGCCAGCAACCCGGCCGCATCGTCCACCGCCACCCGCCGGTCATGCCGCCGCCCCAGCGCCGCATTCGCATCAAACGCCG
>JAPPKM010000189.1 GCA_028874315.1 Chloroflexota bacterium | reverse complement strand
TGCGCAGGGCGCCCCAGCCGTATTCGCTGCCGATCAGCGACGCGGCCAGGATCATGATCAAGATGCCGCCGAACCCGCGCCCGGCGATGAGGCCGTTAGCCAGGCTGGTCGGAAAGGCAAACATCTCAACGAATTGGTCGCTGGTCGAAACCGTGACGGTTCCCGACTCGCCGCCGTCGCCCATCGCCACGGTGCCGCGGCGAAAGAGGGCGTAGCTCACCCAGAAGTTGACCTGAACCAGAAGCGCGGTGATCGCCAGCAGAATCCAGGGCATGCGGCGGTGGCGGAGCTTGAACCACTCCCAGCGGGTGAGGGCCAGCACATCAGTGATCATTCGGACCGCTCCCCGTTCTCGCCGGTGACGTCCAGGAAGTACTGCTCCAGGGAGACCTGGAGCGGGGCGATTTCGGTGACGTAGACCTCGGACTTGCTGAGCAGGGCGGTCAGTTCGGACGAGCGCTCGTGCGCGATGGTCACCACCAGCGCGTCGTCCTCGGCGCGGGCGGCCTCGATCTCGTCCGAGGCCGTCAGGATGCTCAGGGCCCTGGCGTCGTCGGTGGTCCGCAGCCGCACCTGCTCCTGCGGACGCAGCAGGTCCGCCACGTCGCCCTGCACCACCAGCCGGCCCCTGGCAATGATGGCCACGCTGTCGCACACCTGCTCGACCTCGTTGAGCAGATGGCTGGAGAGCAGGATCGTGCGGCCTTCACGCCCCAGGTCGCGGATCAGGTCGCGAACTTCGGCCATGCCGGCCGGGTCCATGCCGTTGGTGGGTTCGTCCAGCAGCAGCAGCTCGGGATCGCCCAGCAGGGCGTAGGCCAGGCCCAGGCGCTGCTTCATGCCGAGGGAGTAGGTCTTGAAGGCGTCGTTGGCGCGCCCGGCCAGGCCCACGAGGTCCAGCAGCCGGTCCAGTTCGCGGGGATCGTTGCGACCCATGACGCCCTGGAAGTACGCGAGATTCCGGCGGCCGGACAGATACGGATAAAAGGCCGGCGTTTCGACAATGGCGCCGATGCGGCGCAGGGCGTCGCGGCCGGTTCCGTCCGTCCCCAGCAGGCTGAAGCTGCCGGACGTTGGCCGAACCAGCCCCAGCAACATGCCCATCACGGTGGTTTTGCCAGCACCGTTGGGGCCGAGCAGGCCGAACACATGGCCGCGCGGGACCTCCAACGAAAGCCGGTCCACAGCCAGCACACGGCCATAGCGCTTGGTCAGCGCGTTGGTCTCGATCACAACGTCGGTCATGGCGTGGGTCGCCTGAGCAAGCTGGACATCGGGCGCTCCTGATGGGTCGTTTACGCGGCTCACTGTAGACCGCGGCGCACCGCGCGCCATCGCCCGAACGGCGTAATTCTCGCCTGCCGAGTCGGCCTTAAGGACTACGCGCTACTGGTCGGCCAACGCCGAACCTACGTGTAGGCGGCGTTATCGATGATGGCAAAAAGCTCGCCGGAATCCGGCCAGTCGCGCTGGTGGGATCCGACGCTGATGAAGCGGATACGGCCCATGGGATCGACCAGAAACACGCTGGGGCGGGCGATGTTCCAGGACTCGAAGTTAACGCGGACGTAGACGCCGTAGCGGCGGATGGCGGCGCGGTCGGGATCAGCCAGCAGCGGGAACGGAAGATTCAGGCCTTTGGCGAAGCGCCGCACACCTTCCGGCCCCTGGCCGTAGACGCCCACAATATCGACCTTGCGCCGTTCCCATTCCTCCAGCTCGCCCGCGAGCTGCGCCAGATATCTCCGGCAGTTCGGTCACCAGGTATGGCGAAGGAATATCAGCAGCTGCCATTGGCGGCGGGACGGAATGTCGCGGAGCTGTTCGGGATCCGAAGCCAGCGGCAGGGAGAAGCGGGGCGCGGGGTCTCCGAGCCCGAGCGTTTCCGAGCCCTCGGGACGCGGCAAGGCAGGACTTTCGTGGGATTGCGGGCGAGTGATGCCAACCTGAGTATCGCAACGCCGCGGGTCCGCGGCAGCCTGAACTCAGGCGACGATATCGCGACGCCGAAAGATTGCGAGCGCGATGGCCGAGCTAACCAGCGCGGTAACGCCCAACACCAGGGTGTCTCGCCAGATGAAGTCACCGGGCCCCAGCTGGTCCACCGGGTTCCAGTAGCCGAAGATGCTGATCTTCTCAAGCCACTCCAGGTTGGACGCGATGTCGGCCACGATCAGCAGCACGAACATGATCACAATGATGCCGGCGGCCAGGCCGTAGGTTCGGCCGGGCTGCAGGATCAGCGTTGCCAGCAGCAGTCCGCCGCCGGCCACGGCCAGCGTAAAGACCAGCATCTGCAGGTGGACCACCAGCAATTCGAGCGCGCCCAGGTCGACCTCCCTGGCCCAGATGGCCGCGCCGATCAGGATTGCGACATATGACGCGGCAACGACCACGGTGGTGAGGACCAGCAGGGCGGCAATGCGCGACAGCAGGAAGCGCGTGCGGCTCATCGGCGCCGCCAGCAGCACGTCCAGCGTGCCGGTTCCAAAGTCGCGTGTGATCAGCCCGGCCCCGAACCAG
>JAPPKM010000118.1 GCA_028874315.1 Chloroflexota bacterium | reverse complement strand
CCAGCCCTGGTTGACGGGGTGGTCTTCGGGCGACATGGCGTGGGTGATCTGGCCGCCGCGGACATGGACTTCGAGCCCGCAGCCGACGCCGCAGAAGGAGCAGGTGGTCTCGACGACGCGGTCGTCCTTGACAATGCCCTGCTTCTCAAGCTCCCACTGGGTGCGGCTCTTGAGGGCGCCGGAGGGACAGACCTGCACGCAGTTGCCGCAGTAGACGCAGGTGGTATCCATGATTCCGTCGTATTCGCGGGTTGAGATGCGGACGTGGAAGCCGCGTTCGCCGGGCTCGATGGCGTAGGTGAGCTGGACTTCGTCGCCGCAGACGTCGACACAGCGCCAGCACATGACGCACTTGGCGTAGTCGCGGATGTAGTAGGGGTTGTCGTCGATGACGGGCAGGTCGGCGCGGGAGGCCTGGCCGTTGGGCTGTACGTCGTATTCGGTGAGGAGGGATGCGAGGTCGGGGGCTTCGCTGAGGTCGACGCCGGAGAGGAGGGCCTTGAGGGAGCCTTTGCGGGAGCGCCGGACGCCTTCGCTGTCGGTGAAGAGGGTTTGGCCGGGTTCGACGAGGGCGCGGCAGGCGGAGAGGAGCTTGGTTTCGCCGGTGAGGGAGGCGTCGGCGGGTGGCGGATCGGTGGCCTCCTCAGCGGCCTGCTCGACGAGGCAGAGGCGGCAGTTGGCGGAGGCGGCGATGTTGGGGTGGTAGCAGAGGGTGGGGATGTCGATCCCCAGCTCGGCAGCGGCCTGAAGGATGGAGGTGCCGGGGGGCACGGAGATTTCGCGGCCATCGATGGTGAGCGTCACAGCATCGCCCGCCGTCGCCATGCAGAACCGCCAACTGCTGATAGGGAGCCGACTAGCCTACGCTACCGGGCTGATCCGGCGGGCCTGGGCTTCTGTTCGATGGCTGTCGATCAGGGTCTTCGGGTGGCAGGGGCGAGCCGGATCCGACGTTCTCGCCCTCGTGGAAGATCAGCCAGAAGATGTAGCCGAGCCAGATGAGGGCAACAAGAACGACGGGAATAACGACGACGACAAGGATGAGGCCGGGGTCGGTGGTGGGTGGGCTGCCGGCAGCGGGAGTGGAAGGTGGACTGGTGGGCGGAGCGAGGGCAAGAGCAGCCGATGTCGAAGCCGCGACCAGCCCGGCGGACAACGGCAGAACCAGCTTTCGGCACGCCATATCACGGCGAGGCGTCGGGCGCCTCAGGCCAGGGGGTGAGGTCGATCTCCCAGCCAATGATGCCGGTGTAGTCGAACCAGCGGCTCGGTCCGCCGACTTCGCGGTGTTCGATGCTGACGATGCCTGAGAGCACCTGGGGTTTGACACCGGAGTCGTGGACTTCAATTCGCACCAGGGGAATGACCTGTTGGATCCAGAGGCTGGTGGACTCTGGATGGAATCGTGAGACGTTGAGCGCCAGGAGGTACGACCGGCCGGATTCGACGTCAGACGACTTGACGCCAGGGTTCCCGTTGACGGTCAGCCGCTGGGGATCGAACTCGATGCGGGCCATCTGCGTGTCGACGGCCAGGGTCAAGGGAGCGGACCACCACCGGACAGACTCGCGGGGGTCGGACTCCAATGGAACGACGCCGGAGTCTCCGGCCCTGTACAAGCGGAACTCCGTTCCCGACGTCAGCGGCAGTCCGTGCGGGTTCCGGTACCAGAGATTGACGATGGCGAGGCCACCATCGACGCCGCCGTCGAAGCCCAATCCGGCGACTCTTGCCTGCGATTCGTCGACGTATCCGGGAGCCGCGGGACGCAGTTGGGCGAAGGGCGCCACGGGGGCGTGTGCGGTGAACGCCAGTTTCTGGCAGTCGCGAACAATCAGGCCGGTGACCTGTGGCACTCCATTCAGTTCGACTTCAGCCACACCAGCGGTCAGAGCAGTTCCCGGTTCGCCCAGGAGTCGAAGCTCGAGCTGCCCGGCGGCTGACACTTCACACGCCTGCCGAAGTGGCACGGGTTGCTCAGCAAAGTCCGATCCGACACGCCAGACGGACGACCACGACGCTGCCAGGTCGTAGACCCGCATGCCGTAGCCGGCCCAGATGGCGTCGTCGCGCGACAGGCCCAGAGCTGTGGGTTCGACGTGTTCGAGGAGGGCCACCAGTCCGTGAGCAGGAATCTCGCTAAGGGGCTCTACGTGAGGAATCCGGACCGCCCGCTGGTCAAAGTAGGTTGCCGACGCGCGCAAGTCGTCCTGATCGATGAGGTTGAAAAAAAGCGTCCGGCTCTGGTGGGGCGTCAGACCTTCGAAGGCGACGAGACCTGCATCCGAGGGAACCATCTCCCGCAGATACCGATGGCTTGAGGGGTTGATTTCGAGAACTCCGGCACCGGGCGCAACCTCGAACACTCGATGGCGCTGACCCGAGACTGACCGCAGGTCGACCAGCAATTTGAATTGCGTTGAATCCTGGAGGAGCTGTCGCGCGCGTGGCGTTAGCGCGCTTTCCCACGCGTCCGTCAGATGAAGATGGGTAATCGCCATTTCCGCAAGGTCGTCTCGCTGCAGGAAGCGCAACGCGTCCTCATACTCTGGCATTGCGCTACTGGAGATCACTTGCAATCTGCGCCCCGACGTCGGCGAGGCGATTCCAGCCACCGAGGCCGTAACCGCCGGACGCGGGGTCAGCAGACGCGCCTCGTTCGGGAGCGCACGTGCCATCCACGCGTAAACATCCCAGTTCTGATCAAGTTCGGATCGCCACTGCGATTGACCGACATACGGATAGCCGGAGCCTCGAGGGACCGGACGGCCGACATCAAATCCGCGGTCGATCGCAAGAATGAGTCCAGCCATCGCGCGGGGCACGACCGTCGGAAAAACGACCAGGAGGATTACGGCCACGATCGCCAGATTGCGCGGCCAGTCCAGCAGCCTCGGTACAAGGCTGCTGGTTCCTGCGACCGCAGCGAAAGCTGCAGTGACTGACGCAAGGAACAGGATTCGCGCGTCATTGCCAGGGAGCGCCGACTGCAGAAACACGGCCTCAATAAGCCCCAGGGCACCGGCGACGGTCAGAAAGGCAAGCGCCCAACTCCGCTGCCGGTAGGCGGCAAGCGCGCCAATGGGCATGAGCAGCAGGATTCCGACCTCCACCAGGGCAGGTCCTGTCCGATCGAATGGATTCAAGCTCGTCACGGGCGGCTCAAAGGCGATCCGTGCCATGCCGGCCTGTACGCCACGCTGAAACAGCACGTCGGTGAGCGGGCCACCGGCAAGCGCGGCGAGCATGGCCGCGACAGGCAAGGCCGACGCAAACTCGATGCGCTGACGCCCGCGAAGGCTGGTGAGACGGACCAGCGCAATCGCGCCCAGCCCGGCACCGGCAAAAACGAACACCGCAGCCTCGGCCAGCGCCGAGACACCGGCGGCAACAGCGATCAATGCGGCCTGCCTGCGACCGACCCCCGCTTCGAGGGCAGCGGCAACCAGAATCACGATGCAGAGCGCGAGCGCCCAGTGCGGCTTGTGGAGCCACTCAAAGGCTTCGCCACCGCGACCGGTTGCAAATCCGGCCAGGAATCCGGGAATTCCTTCGGTCGCTTGCGTCGTCGACACATAGGGCGGCAGCCCAATGCGGATGGGATGCAGAATCAGCCCGAGCACCAGTCCACTTCCGACGGCCAGCGGCAGCGGCGCGCCGATGTCCCACGCGAAGCCGATCGCGGCCAGGATTAGGGCGACGATCAATAGCGCGGTGAGGACTGCGATCGCCGTCCAGGGTGGAACAGCCATGGTGTTGACGATGCTGGCCGCCAGGAGGTTTGGCCCGTAGTGGTAGCCGATCCCGGCGTCGTGACCATATGGGGTCACTGGCGGGAAAACGCCCCTGGCCAGACGAAGCACCAATGGAAAGTGCCATGACTCCTCGGCGTGTCGAATCTGGGTCCGGTGGGCAAGAGCCACCAAGAAAGTGGCCGCCGACGCTGCCATGAGGACCAGTGACGCACGTACGGTGCGGAGGGAGGGAGTCGCGACCCAGCCGCTACGCCACAGGAGGAATCCAGCGAACGCAGCCGGCGCCAGAAGACCAAACCAGGCGCTTGCGGCACCGGGGATTACGTGGGCGGACAGGTTGGTCGCGAGGAGCACCACGACAATGCCGAGGGCGGGCGCGTAGAAGGGCCAGACGGGGCGCGGGCGGTGGTTGAACACGGCATGTGACAGCGGCACGCCGATGGCGGTCATCCAGAGACAAACGCCGGTAGATGAAAGAATCCCGACCCAGGGAGAAACCGTTGGATCCAGGTTCACTTGATTTCGACGGCGCTGGTACAGAGGCAGCCGGCGCCCCGGATGACCAGCTTGCTCACTGACACAGCCACCTGCCTGCGCATGGAGACCAGGAGGGAGGTCGCAGAATCCGGAGTCGCGTTACCACGAGCGCGGCCAAGGGGCCTGCCTACGTGCATCGCGGCGCGCCGGCCCAGGGGGTGCAGTCCGACCAGCGGAGTTTGACGAAGCAACCCGAACAGCCATCGCAGCACGAATCAGCGATCGACCGTTAGGAATGGCTGACGTATGCACCTGACAGCCCACGAACCGGCGTGAAGTCGACGTCCGTGCTGATGGAACCCGAAGCGGGCAGTCGTCGCCGCTGAGCGCCCGGCTCTCGGTCTTCAATAGCCAGGATTCCGCTCAGCACCTCATACGAGAGGCTGGTCTCGTCGACCAAGATGCGCACTAACGGAATTTGCTGCAGGACATCAGCAAGGCCCGAATCTGGATCGGCACCTGCGATGTTAAGCGCCAGCAGGTAGGTGCGGCCTGGCTGTAGTTCCTCAACTTCACCCGCACCAGCCTTCCCATCAATCTCGAGCCGGTACCCGTCAAACTCTACCTGGGCCATCTGCGTGTGCGCGGCAAGCACAAGCGGGCCGGACCACCATCGAATGGATCGGAGTGGACTCAGGTGCAAGGGTGCTGCTCCAGTTTGATCTACTTCGTAGATTCGAAACTCCGAGCCTGTCATGAGCGACAAACTCTGCGGGTTTCGGTACCAGAGATTGATGATGGCCCGGCCGCCCTCGCTGGTGCCGTCGAAGCCCAGCCCAGCGACGTGCGATGCAAGTATCGGTTGAGCGGCAGATCGATAAGAACGAGCCCGGGCAAAGGGCGCCACGGCGCCGGCTCCGATGTGCACCAGCCGCGCGCAGATGGAGCCGGACACTCGAAATCGCTGGGGTGTGCCTGCCAGACTCAGCAGCACATCTCCTTCGCTGAGAGAGTTGCCTGGCTCGCCCAGGAGCTGAAGTTCGCGCGGGTCAGCAGCCGCCGATTCGCAGCCAGCACGCCGCTCTCCAGGACTTTGTTGCCTGTCACGGGGAACTCTCCACACGGGCGACCAAGAATGCGCCAGGTCGTACGCTCGCATCCCGTCCCCAGCCCAAATGGCATCACCACGCGACAGCCCAAGGGGGGTCGGCTCCATGCGATCTGCGACGATGACCACGCTGCGATCTGGAACGTGCGACGTCAGCAACGCCGCACTCGGAAGGCGGGAGGCGCGATCGAGATTCACGAAGTCTGTTCGCCATAGATTCGCGCGGTCAACGAACGTAAAGAGGATCATGCGGCGCTGGTAGGTGGACAGGCGACCCAGGAGGACGACGGGCACGTCGACGGGCGCCACCTCACGGAGTGCGCGATAGCTTGAGGGGGCGGGTTCTCGCGTTCCGGCGCCCGAAGCAACGGCGAACACCCGATGGCGCTGACCGGAGATGGAATGTCGATCGGCAAGCAACTCGAAGTGTGCTGGATTCGCGAGCAGACTCCGGGCCTCGGGCGACATGGCCGCCTCAAGGCGGTCGGAGACGTGTAGGTGGGTGATTTCCATGGCCGCGAGATCATCGCGATGCAAGAAACGCAACGCGTCGGCATAGACGGGCAGCGTATTGGCGGAGAGCATCTGTACTTCGCGACCGGACGTGGGAGAAATGACTCCGGCAACCGAGGCGCTCAGGCCGGGGTGCGTGGTCAACAGGCGAGCACCCACCGGCATGAAGCGACGCAGCCATGCATAAAAGTCCCAGTTGGATGCAAGCTCCGACTGCATATGCAGGTCGCCGGCAAGCGGTAGCGAGGCACTCTGCGAGACCGGGGGATCAACATGGAAGCCACGCAGACCAAGACGAACTCCCGCTACCGCACCCGGCAGGCCGGTTGGAAGGAGCACGAGCAGCGCGACGGCCAAGACGGCGAAGGTTTGGCGGTGGCCGCGAAACGACTGCATCAGCGTCACTCCACCCGTTAGCGCCGCAAGCATGGCAATGGTCGTCGCCAGTTGAGTGATGCGTGCATCGTTGAAGTCAAGCGCCGATTGAAGGAGTTGAGCCTCCGCAAGACCAAGCGCCGCAGCCACGGTGAGATAGGCGAGACCCAGGGAGCGCCTCAAGAAAGCAGCGAAGGCACTGATTGCAACCAGGGTGACGATGCCGACTCTGGCCAGAGGCTGACCTGCCCACTGCGCGGGCAGGAAGTCTTGCGGATTCGGATCGAACGCTATGCGGGCCATATCCGCCGTGCCTCCCCGAGCGAACAGGGCGTCGGATACGGGTCCACCGGCCAACGCGATCAGTAACACGGCCGCCGCAAGGCTCCCACCAATGACGAAACGCTCGCGGCCGCGGGTGCGAACGATGACGACGGCAGCCACGATGCCCAGCGCCGCGCCGCCAAAGATCATCACCGAGGCGTCGGCCAACGCCGATACGCCGAAGGCCGCCGCGACTACCAGCCAACCGCGCATCGCCCCACGCTGGAGCGCCGCGGCGATGAGAATCACAATGACGATTGCAAGGGCCTGCTGCGGCAGATTCAGCCATCTGAACGCAAGCTCGGGCTCGGCAGGGGCAAGGCCATCCCAGAATCCAGCAAGGCCGCTCACCGGCGGGGAGGATTCGACGTAGGGCGGCAGTCCCACCTGGACGCTCGATCGGAAAAAGCCGAGCGCAGCGCCGACGCCTCCGGCCATGGCCAGCGACGCGCCAAGATCCCGGGCGAATCCGGCAGCGGCCAGCATCAAAACCACGACGAGGAATGACGCGAGAACGAGGATTGAGGTCCACGTCGGCGCACCGGCCGTGGCGACTATTCCAGCCGCCAGGAGGTTGTGACCGTAGTGATACCCGATGCCCGCCCCAGGACCGTATGGGGTGGTGGGGGGAAACACACCGTCCGCCAGGAGCCGCGCCAGCGCAAAGTGCCAAGCCTCATCAATGAAGGGCCGCTGCGTGCGGTTTGCGAACGCGAAGGCGAAGACTCCGGCGGACAGAGTCAGCAGCAACGTAAGACCAAGCGCGACGCGACGGGAGGGAAGGTGGATTGGGCGAGCGCGCCGGGCGATGTATCCGGCGAGAGCTGACGGGGCCAGGAGGCCGAACCAGGCGCTGGGGGCGCCGGGGATGACGTAGGCGGAGAGGTTGGTGGCGAGCAGGACCGTGACGATGCCGAGGGCGGGGGCGTAGAAGGGCCAGACGAGGCGGGGCCGATCGCGGAAGACGGCGTGGGCCAGGGGCACGCCAATGGCGGCCATCCAGAGGCAGACGCCGGTGGAGGCGAGGATGCCGATCCAGGGTGAGACGGTGGGGTCCAGATTCATGGCCGCGGTTTCGGCCTAGTCCCAAAGGTCAGAGGTTCCACCCAAACCAAACTTCACGAAGGTGGCAAGTCGCCGGACGGCCTGCCGCGCAGCGATGCCCCCGCCACACGAAGAACCCGAATTGGCGCCCACCAACCTGCCGGATCACTCGCCGGCTCTGGATCGCTGGACAGCCCGATCCAGAAGACGACGGATGGGGGCGGCGTCGGCGAGGCCGTCCAGGAGGAGGTCGAGGGTGGCGAGGCCGACGAGGGCCCAGCCCAACGGGGGGACGCCGGCGATGACGAAGACGGCGCCGGCGAAGGCGATGACGCTGAGGAGGCCGTCGGCGCGCAGGAACGAGGTTGGATCTTCGGTTGGGCTCTCCGGATCAAGCGGCGCGACGAAGTAGCGGTGGAAGCGGCGCGTGAGGCTCCAGCCGGGACTGATCGAGCCGGCGGCGAGCACCACGACAATGAGCGTGACGAGCCAGGGGGCGGCCAGGGCCCAGGCAATCATGAGCGCGAGTCCAAGGGCTCCCGCAATGACGAGCTGGTGGAAGCGGCGCTCGGCGCGGTCGGTCATGGGTGAGAGCACGCTTCGACCGTCGGCCGGGGGTTTGCGAGCGCGCCTTGCGGAGGTACGAGACCCCAGATCGGTGTCGAACGTATTGGGACAGCGGCGCGACCGTTGAGCGTATTGCAGGTGGGTTGCCAAACTCTCGGCATGGATGATCGCGCCACGGGCATCAAGGACTTGCAGGACGCATGGTAGCCAGCGCCGGGTGGGGGAGCCTTGGCGCGCGGTCGCTAGGGGCGGCGGGGACGGCGTTATTGCTGTTCGCAGCGTTTCCGCCGCTGCAGTGGACGGGCCTGGCGTTCTTCGCCTGGATTCCGCTGCTCATCGCCCAATCCGGGTCGACGCCATGGGTTCGTCGAATCTTGAACGGGCTGATGCTGGGCGTGCTGTTTGGGTTTATTGCCACGACTGTCAATCCGCCCGAGGTGGTGACCGGCCCAGCCTGGTTTGGAATTTCGCTCGGCGTAGGCGCGCTTGCGGGCCTGGCGGCGGCGCTGCTGGACGTGCCGGCGGGTCCGGAACGCGTGATGCGAGCGCTCGGTCCGTGGGCGCGAATCTGGCTGCCGGCGTTCACCTGGACAGGCATCGAGTATCTGCGGCTGGTCACGACGGCCGGACATCAGTGGGGCATGGTGGCGACGACGCAGGTGGACGTGGCGCCGCTGCGCGCCTGGCTGCCGGTGGCGGGCATGTGGCCAGTGGCGCTGCTGACGGTGGCCACGGGTCATGCCATTGGGGCAACTGCGCTGGTGGCCCTTGGTCGTCTGCCTCTGACTCGGAGCCTGGCCATTGGGATCGGAGTGGCGGGGTTGGGATGGCTGGCGGGGCTTGGGTTGGCAGTCGGCGGCGAGACGCCGGTGAGCCAGTCCATACGGGTGGGCATTGTTCAGACAGGCGACCACGTGCCGTCGCATCCGCGGACGCGACCGCTGATTACGACCGTGCGGTATCGGGAGCTGACGGACACGATCACTGACCTGCACACACCAGCGACGCTGGAGGCTGTTGCCCAGGGCGCCGGGCTGGTGGTTTGGCCGGAGGCCTCGGGCTGGGTTGCGCCGGACGATCCCGAAGCGACGGCGCAACTGGACGGGGTGCGCGACGTGGCCCGGCGGGCGGGGGCACCAATTGTCTGGCCGTATTTCATCAGGATCGATCCGAACCGCACGCGCAATGAGCTGGTGCTGGTGACGCCGGACGGTCGGATGTCGAAGCCGACGACAAAGGACCACCCGGTCTACGCCATCGGGGAGCGCAGCGTGACGGCCGGGTTGTACGAGACCCATGACGTGGCGGGGATTCGGCTGGGGCTGGCGGCAGGTCCTGACGGGACGTATACGGACACGCTGGCGCGGCTGGCCGGAACGGGCGCCGCGCTGGTGGCGATTCCGACGCACGACTGGGCGGCGTATACGGCCGCGCACATCGGGCACCTGCGGTTGCGGGCGGTCGAGCACGGGCTGGCGATTGCGAAGGCGGACTGGCGCTATGGGTCGGTGGTGATCGGGCCGGACGGCGGGGTTGTCGCAGGCACGGCGCTTGACCAGGCGCGGGAGGAGTTGCTGGTGGCCGATGTACCGCTTGGCAAGCCAGGGACGCTTTACACGGCGACCGGCGACTGGCTGGGCGTGTTGTCGCTGGGCGCGCTGGCGGCGATGCTGCTTGGGGGTGCGGTTTTGGGCGCGCGAGACCGTTGGGTCAACGGCGACCCGCGGGAATCAGGGACGCGCCCCAACTGAAGGCCAAGAGGCCAACCACGGCCAGGATCAAGGTGACGACGGCCGTGTGCCAACCCAGATCGTCCAGGGTGGCGGTGTAGGCAGCGGCCGTGTGCAGGACGCCGGCCAGCACGACATAGGCGGCCAGACGGCCGGCCAGCCAACCCCGGGCCAGCATGTAGGCCGTGCCGAACTGCAACGCGACCCAGGCCCATTCACGGACGACGACGAAGGCCAGATCGGCTCCGGACAGGTCAGCCTGGAGGGATTGCGTGAGCGTGAGTTGCGCGGCGAAGAGGGCATAGCCGGCGGTCGGGGCGATCGCGGCAGCCGTCACGGCCCTGGGGTTGGATGGGCGTGCCATGACGAAGCCCACGATCAGCAGCATGACCAGCTTGGCGAACTCGTCGGCGTAGGCGGCGACGATGGCGGATATCAGACCGACCAGGGCGACCTGATCGCGCATGGCGGCCGCGCCAACGTTCTCGGCGACGATGTCGAGGACAGCGCGGGTGAGTTCATCACGCAGCCAGACCTGGGCCAACGGGTAGGCGAGCACGCCAAGCAGCAGGCCAAACCACACGCCCGGGCGCCCGAGCAGCAGCGGAGCGCCCGCTCGGCCCCAGAACAGGCCGAAGGCCAGGGCCGCCGCCACGGCAATGGGGTGCGGGGTAACGAGGAATCCGCGTAGCAGGTCGGACGGATCGGTCAGGGCGTCAATTGGTCGGGCGAGGAGTGACTGATGTGGGCAGTCGGCGGAAGCCGGGGCCGGCGCTCAGCCGCGGGGGCTGACTGGTAGGATTGTGGCAGCCTGCGGGCTCTGGCGCGATGCGTCCAGCGTCCGCCTGATCGTTTACAAGTGCAGAGTCGGGGCGCGCCATCAATTGGGTCGGTGGGTGAGTGGTTAATACCACCAGACTGTAAATCTGGCGCCTTTACGGCTACGTAGGTTCGAATCCTACCCGGCCCACCGGACGCCGCGCGACGGAGCGTACGCTACCATCAGGCGTTCGGCGCGCCCGGCTCAACGCGGTCCCGTGGTGCAGCGGCCTAGCATACCTCCCTGTCAAGGAGGAGATCGCCGGTTCGAATCCGGTCGGGACCGCCCGGCGCACTCGCCGCGCAGCGCCGTGGGCCCATAGCTCAGCGGTCAGAGCAGCCGGCTCATAACCGGTAGGTCCCTGGTTCGAATCCAGGTGGGCCCACCGGACGGACGGCGGGAATGGCGGAGTAGCTCAGAGGTAGAGCAGGGGACTCATAAGCCCTTGGCCGCAGGTTCGAATCCTGCCTCCGCTACCGGCCTGGCCGAGGTGGTGAAACTGGTAGACACGCAGTCCTCAGGAGGCTGTGAGCTTCGGCTCGTGCGGGTTCGAATCCCGCCCTCGGCACCGCAATCTTCTGTAAGGCGTCACAGAGTTGCATCCGCCAGCCGACACCCGCACCTGAGCACTCTTTCGCTGTAACGCAGAAGGAGTTACGTTCGCATCACCAGCACACTGAGTCTCTCGCCAAAACGGTAGCTCTTTTGCGAAAACTTAGCAGCAGTTCGCAGTACTCGTTCGTTTGCATATATGAAGTGGCCAATATGTGCGTCGGTACTGGCGGGTCATGGGAATCTCGGAAGCCAAGCTCGCCCCGACTGCTGAGGCTTTATCGGTAGGAGGGGGATTGGGCTTAAGATCGCGGACTTTCGCGTGCGCGGGTGACAGGACGGTGTGCGGGAACAGGGACAGGCCACTTAGCGACGCGCCATGAACGTCACCAGCGGACGATGGGTGACCGACGAGGCAAAGGTCCCGCCGGCCTCGGCTAGCCGATAGATGGGGCCGCCGAGCGTCAGCACAAGAATCTCGCCATGTGCATCAACGCCAATTGAGTTGATGAATCGCTTCAGGTCGGCAACCTCAATCATGCGCCAGCCGTCGTCCCCGTCGCCGTCAAGCGCCCAAATGCGTCCACTACAGTAGTCGCCAAACACGTAGGTGCCATTGAGCCAAGGCATAGCGGCGCCACGGTAGACCACCCCTCCAATTATCGCGCAATTCATATGCCGGCGGTTGGCATACGAAATTAGCGGTGCCGTGAAGTTTTGGATGTCGTTGCACCGCGAGTCGTAGACGCTGCCGTGGCCTTCGATCGCGTGCGCCTGAAGCGATTCCAATACGTCACCGTTGGAACACAGCGTTCCTTCGAGTATTGGCCAGCCGAGGTTTGCCCCACGGCCGGTCACGGTCACTTCCTCCTGAAGATTGTTTCCAACGTCGGCCGTCCACAGGCGACCATCGGTTGAATCGAACGACATACGCCAGGGGTTTCGCAGTCCATAGGCCCAGACCTCGGGGCGAGCCTCCGATACGCCGACGAATGGGTTTGTGTCGGGTACCTGGTAGGGCTGAGCCGGAGACGCGTTGCGAACATCAATTCGAATGATCTTTCCGTGCAGCGAACGCAAGTCCTGTGGACAGTCCAGACAGCCGGCGTCGCCGATTCCCAAATACAACATGCCGTCAGGCCCGAATCTGATGGCCCCGCCCCAGTGCCTCGTCGACTGCGTATGCCTCCCGATGTCCAAGATCACCCGTTCGCCGTGGGCGCTGGCTCGACCGTCGACGACAGGGAAGCGGGACAGGCGTGCGAATGTCGTGGGTGGATCATCGTCGTTCGTGCGTGTGTAGTAGACGTAGATGTAGGCGTGGTCGGTGAATTGCGGATCAACCGCGAGGCTCAGCAGTCCTTTCTCGCCACCGTTGGCATCGACGACGGCCGTGAGGTCGGCGATAGGTTCCACGACGAGCTCGCGCGTGAGCCGCACGATCTCGCCCGACCGTTCGGCGATCGCCAGGCCGCCACGCGGCCACGGCGCAACGTCGGTGGGGGTCCGGAACAAGTGTTTCGGAACGACCATGTGCAGCAGCAGGTGGTGACGAAGGCTGGGTTGGCGGGCGATATGCGCGGAGGGCCAGCAGAGGACGTCGGCCAGGTCGTTGAGCGCACAAGCAGTCTGCCAACCCGTGCTGAGCGACGTGAAGCGGCCAGGTGGCGCAAAGGGCTCACTGGCGGAAGCGCTTGCCTGGCCGCCCCAGCACATCAGGTGGCCGCTGGGCAGGGACCCACAGGTGTGATCATGGCCAGCGCTGATATGCGTGAAGGCCGCGATGGGCGGGCTCGACTGGCCGGCGTCGTTCGCTCCCTGGCAGAACGGGGTGCCGTCGCCACGCAAGACGCAGGTATGGGCGATGCCGACGGCCAGTGCACGAAATGGTCCGTCGCGGGAGTCCGCGCGCCCGTTATCGTTTTTCCCCCAGCAGACCAGACGACCGGTTGTTGACAGGCCGCAGCTGTGCTCCGCGCCGGCCCCGATCGCCGTGAATTCGCCACGCCGTGGAGCGGCGGCACGGTCATTCGCGTTCCGCCCCCAACAGATGGCGGCCGTACCACGTATCCCGCAGGCGTGGTCCCAACCCGCGTCGACCGTCGTGAACCGGCCAGCCGGCGGCTCCGCTTGCTGGTGGTTGTTTCGGCCCCAGCAGCGTAGGCTGCCGTCCTTCTGAATCCCACAGGAGAAGCGCCAGCCGGACGTGACCTGTTGGAATCGGGCGTCCTCCGGAACGTCCAGTTGCCCCTGATCATTGGAGCCCCAGCACTCGACCTGGCCGGTGCCGCGCAGCGCGCACGCGTGGTTCTCACCATTCGCGACCTGGACGAATGCGGATCCGTCCGTCGCTGATACGGCGGGGGGCGATAGCGACTCGGATGCAGCCGGCGTTGCAGGCCGCCGGGACTCGAGTGCTCTTGGCCGCAGCCCCGCCTGCTGCGCCGGCGTTGTATCCGCTGGCTCCGGCGTGGATTTCGGGCTGGGCGTGGTCTCGCAGCTGATTAGCATCAGCGTTCCAACGAATAGGGCGAGTGCTCTGAGTCGACGCCGGCTTACCCAGCGAGGCTTAGGGGTTAGCAACCGACGGAATGTCCACGCCCTACGGCCGACGTCAGGTGTCAATCCAGTATCCTCTCCAGCTCAGCCCAGCATGCCTTCAATTGCACCTCGTGGTGGCGAACGCGCTCAGCATAATGATCGTGCTCGGCAATTGCCTCGGCAAGTTTCCCGGTGTTTCGTGACAGATTGGCGTTGGTCAACTGTCCGCTCGCAGCGGT
Source organism: Chloroflexota bacterium (assembly GCA_028874315.1). Classification (GTDB taxonomy): domain Bacteria; phylum Chloroflexota; class UBA11872; order UBA11872; family UBA11872; genus UBA11872. The sequence continues at coordinate 9,772 of JAPPKM010000118.1, read as the reverse complement.
TTTTGAGTTTTGGGCAAGTGCTTTGGTTAGGTTTCCGACCTGAAACTGCAATGGCAGAAGGCGCTCTCTCAGCTCGTCCTTTTGGAGGATGGCGGTATGGGTCCCCAAGTGTTGGCGACGCGCTTTAAATTGATGGGCAATCGCGTTTTCGATGTTGGTCGTCACCAGATCATCAATCGTGGCCACTGTCTCGACTATATCGCCGATTGACTTTGTCAACAACGGTCACCACAGCGTCTTCCAGCTAATCGATGGGCACCCAGGTATATCGTCATCCAACGTTTGCACGCGCCGACCATGTCGCCCAATGCTTCCACGTTTTGTTGCACGCCCCACCTGGACCAAGCGGTCGCCACGTCGTCCGACGGCTCAGCAGTCGTGGCCGTGAAGACGCCACCTGACGAATCAGCCTGGCCCACAAGCCGAAGACCACTAGTACGAAACCAATCGCAGCTAATCCACCCAAAGGTCATGGCTTCATTTTCGCACAGCACACCACGCCGCGCGATCATGACAAAAGGCGACGCCACAATACGAGAGACGCCATAACTCCGGCAGTGCCGCATAACCTGATCAACAAGAACTACGTCTGCCGTGCGCATCCAGGTGGGCCCACCGGTAGGATTGTGGGAATGGCCGAGTACCTCAGAGGTAGAGCAGGGGACTCATAAGCCCCTGGCCGCAGGTTGGCATCCTGCCGCCGCTACCAGCCGGGCCGAGGTGGTGAAATTGGTAGACACGCAGTCCTCAGGAGGCTGTGAGCTTCTGCTCGTGCGGGTTCGAATCCCGCCCTCGACACCACACTAGCCCGCCGACCATGGCCCAGCAATCCACTCCGGCCGCAAGCCGCCCTCGGCCCTAGTGGTGATCACGCGCACGCTGATATCGAACTAGCTTTCACGACCCTTCGCAGAAGACGTGAAGTCCCAGTGGACACCGCTGTGGAGAATCGTACGATCTTCAATTATGTCAATATCTAAGCCGAACTGAGCCCTCAGAATATGCCTGAAGTGGTTTACCGAGGAAATTGACGGGTAGAGGCCTTGACGTGCATCGTCCGGTAGCCGGAATGCCGCCAGAATTGGATGCAAGGGCTTGCCGGTTCCGCGACGGTTATGATCGCCGGCGATGACAATGATCGGATCGCTATCTTGATTACGCAAGATGTCATCGATGAGATTTATCATCAGATGATTGATATAGATAAGTTGGCCCGCATATGCATCCGGCACGCTTGGATCATGCGTGTCGCTAAATTCATGCTCCACCAAGTTACCCAGCACATAGTTTCCATGTCGATCGAAGGTGGCGGGCACTTTTGGCTTAGAGATATGGGCAAACACGAACTTCGGACCATCAACATCGAGAGGATCCGACAGGAACTCAAACATATCAAGAGCTCGATGTGGCGACCACCAGTTGTAGGTGTCCTCGTCACCTGTGAGAAACCAACCTTGAAGGACCGGGCGCAAGACCGTAGTTCGGATGAGCTCGCGCACAAAGATACGCGAAACAAAGGGATTCACAGCATCCGATAGATGCTCCTGGTTTGAAACTACCCGAATGCCTGAGGGCCCGAAGCTTGCAAAAATGTCGGCCAACGGGGCTTTGCTTGTAAATTGATGACCCGACTCTAGATGCACATAGGTGTATCCCAGCGTCTTCAAGATAGCTGCGAGTGAATTGTAGTAGACAAGATTCATGAGATCATGGTGTCTGGCGGGAGTTCTTGGACCGAGTTCGTGCAGATACGACATATTGAGGCTCGACGCCAGCGAGTGCGGAGTAGAAACATAGTTACTCGTCGATTCCGATGCTATGTAGAACCCACGCGCTTCGAGTTTGCGAAGGAATTCTGAGTTATCGAAGTCCACCAGGGAGTCATAGCGCCCGTAGGCATCGAGGATGATGTAGTAAATGTCTGGCCGGTCATCTGTGGCGACCGGCATGTCGGACGGGAAGAGGTGGGCGGTCAGTTCGTCGACCGTAACCGCGTTGGCCGAGAATCCCAACGTCGAGACAGCTCCGCTGGCCAGGCTTGTCGCCTGAAAGACCAACAGTGTCCCGGCTACGACGTTCAGGAACTGTGCGTGGCCAGCGTTCGGCCAGCGGGAGCGCGCAGCGTGGACCGCCACAGCTGCTCCGACGACTACCGCGCCGGCGAAGAACAAGCGTTCGTCGACGCGCGCGTCGAGTGCTCGCTCCGCATGGCCATACGCGAAGAAGATCAGTACCACGACAGTCGTGACGAGAGCTGCCCGATTGAAGTCCTTGAGTAAGAGGCGAAGCGCAATTACAGACAGGGAGACAACCACCAAGGCCACAATCAAAGGGACAGCTGCCTCGCTTACAGTGAAGTGAATGTCGTTGTTCGCGAGGAAATGGAGAATCGGGATGGCGACGGCCGGCCAGGGATACCAGGGATTGGCGAGAAGCCTGCCGATGATTCCGGGTGAGCCGCTCGGTCCGGTTCGGCCGTCACTCGTGATTCGTCGCGCAAGGGCTCCGGCTCGCCTCAGCCTCGCGATAAGAAGCGAATGGGCAAGCACGAGCAGCGCGCTCAGACCGACGGCGAGTGCAAGTCGTATGCGCTCAGAGGACTCGCCGCGGATTGCCGCACGCAGGCCACTGCCCGTCTCAAGGTGCACAAAGGCCATCGGTCCGGACGCCGAATCCGGCACACCATTGACTTCAAGGTTGGCCAGCCCGTCCCGAGGAACAGCCAATCGAAATACGACTATGTGCTCTTCGAAGTCCGCCACTTGAAGTTGGAGAAGCAGACGCTGATTTTCCGGAACGACATAGCTGGGAAAGGTGAGCGTCCGCATAACGGGTATGTACGAAGGGGTTATAACGATCGACTTATCGCGAACCACCTCTCGAGTCGAGGCGTCGATCAGCGTGGCATGCACGCTCACTTCGGGTCCGTGGGCCTGGGCCGATGCCCAGATCTGGAATCTCCCAACGCTTCCGCTGAGATCGCCCAAGTCCTGCTGGACGCCCCAGCCAGGCCAGACGATCTGAACGTCATTCGATAGCTCACCGGCAGATGCCGAAGGAAACGTCACCTGCGGTACGAGGCTTGCCCAAAGGCCGAGTGCCACGAGTGCGAGAGTCTTCCAGGCGAACCTCAGCAAGGGGCACGCGCCTCCCAGGCGGTCTGAACTGCGTCACATCACCGGGAGCTATGGACCGGTGGGAAGTACACCTCCGCCTAGTCGCTGCGCAAAGATCGCCGGCACAGCGAATACCCTCGGCGCAACGCGCCTCGGTTTCGACAACTTGTCGGCAGATGCCAACCTGCGTGATGCAGGTGCCTGGCCCGGCGACAGCCCGTTTATGTCACAGCTCCGGCTGAGCCCGCAGTTTACCATACGCTCTTGGCATGTCTGGACACAGGGCGCGATCAGTTTCGCCACGGCAAGAACGGGAAATCTCTCGACTCCTCAAAGCCGGGCGGTTCAATTATAGGCTCGGCGTCCTTACTACTTGCCTATGTATCACGGCACTTAGTGGTGGTTAGTTCGTCGGACGCCGCTATGTCGCTTCGGGGAGTGGGAGACTCTCGCTTCAGTTCCTAATCACGGCGGTGCTGGGTGGGTTGTTGACCGCACGGTTCCGGATGCGGCTTGTGTTCTGGCGAGCCATTTGCGACAGATACCAAACGGATGCTGTGAGCCAGCCTTCAGTTCAGAAACCACGGATGCCGGCACTTCGCGGATCGGGCGAACGCGCCCATACACGTAGCTCACCGGTCAGCTCAGCCGGGTCATGACCGGTAGGTCGCTGGTTCGCATCCAGGTGGGCCACCGGACGCCGGGAATGGCGGAGTAGTTCAGAGGTAATGCAGGGGATTCACAAGCCCCTGGCCGCAGGTTCGAATCCTGCCTCCCCTACCAGCCTGGTCGAGGTGGTGAAACTGGTAGACACGCAGTCCTCAGGAGGCTGTGAGCTTCGGTTCGTGCGGGTTCGAATCCCGCCCTCGGCACCAGATTGATCCGGACCATGTCCCCTGCCATATTGTTCCATTGGATAACCCTGTAGAAATAGGGCAAAACCTCGGCGGATCGAGTTTCGGAACGGCTTTCTTCGATTGAATGACGGTTTCCATTGGTATACATAATCTATCCTCAAGACCATTTCCAACACTTGCCCAGCCCCGTACACCACGCGCGTCAGCGACCGGGAAGCGATAAATCATCCAGATCTCTCGTTCATTCCTATCGAGAAGTCAAAGTGCTTCATATCATGCCAGATTATACGATCTTCCAGAATCCCGATATCAAGCTTGAAGTAGCGATCAAGGATATACCTGAAGTGATTCACCGAACTAACATCTGGTGCGAGATCAAGATCCCCACTCCCTGGCAAGTGAAATGCGGCAAGAATCGCATGCCGAGGGAAATCTCCCGTGCGCCCATGATCACCTGCGATGACTATGATTGCATCGCCATCGCTATGTTCGAGTATGCCATCAATTGCTTGCAGCACAAGTGAGTTGGTATGTATGAGCTGACCGATATATGCGTCCGGCACGGATGGATCGTGGGAATCGCTGAACCCAACCTCACCACCTTTGCTAAGGAAAATATTACCATGACGATCAAACGTCGCCGGTTTGTGAGGCTTGAGGATGTGTGCAAAGACGAACTTCGGCCCGGGCGTTTGCATGGGTTGGGCAAGATACTGAAACGTCTGTAGCGCACGCTCGGGTGCCCACCAGTTATATCGATCATGACTCGCGGGTGCCAGCAGATTGCCCACCAACACGCGCAGCGCAGTGGTATTCAAGAGCTCGCGAATTAACCTAGTATTGCGAACCCCTCCGTCTGCCGACTTCCAAGTCGAGTAACGACCCATGTCCTTATCCAGGACGGACGAAACTACACCCGAGGGAGTGAATTGTACCGCGATATCCGCATGCGGGGAGACATTAGTAATCGACCAACCAGACCCAAGGTGTACATAGGTGTATCCAAGGACCTTGAGGATTTCCACAAGAGCATTGTTCTGGACAAGGTCAACGAGGTCGCCTTGAGACTTCGGCACCCGGTCTTGCAGATCATCCAAATACGCTAGGTTGAGACTTGATGCCAAGGATTGCATGGAGAACATATAGTTGCTCGTTGCATCGAAGGCGACAATAAAACCACGACGTTCGAGTTCCATGAGAAAGTCTGAATTGTCGAAGTCGCCCAGCGCGTCGTGTCGACCATACTCGTCCAAGATGAGGTAGTAGATATCGGGTCGCTTGGCGGCAGCAGTGGCGGGTAGCTGGCTAAAAAGGTGAGAGGTAGCAGTCGTTGCCCCAGAGTGCTCGGACTGCATCTCGCGCGCATGACCGGTCCAGGCGGTCCATGCCAAGCTCGTGCCCTGAAAAAGGACCAATATGGAAGCCGAGACATTCAGGAGCGGAACCGCGCGAGCTACCTGAACGCGAGCGCGAATTGACGCTCCGACTGCAGCCGCAGCAAGCATGACCGCAGCAGAGAAGAGCATCTGTTCGTCAAGCCGGCCGTTGAGTGCTCGCTCGACATGTCCGTATGCGAAGAGGACGACAGTGGCAGCCGTCGCAACCGCGGCGGCCTGGTGCCAGCTGGATAGCAGCAGCCGCAGTCCAGACACGGCGATCGACACGACTAGCAGGGCGATGAGCACTGGAATGACCGCCTCGCCTAACGAGAATTGCAGCGGATTGCTGGCCAGGAAATGCAGGATTGGGATGATTGCCGCCAGCCAGGGATACCAGGGCAAAGCAAACGCTCGGCCAAGCGCATTCGCCGCGTCGCCCGAGGCTGGTCTGTCAATTGGGCCGACGCGCCGTCGGCCCCAAGCAAATCCTCGCTGCGTCAGCCGGCTTGCGGCAACGGCAGCGCCGTGCAGGCCGACCGCCACGCGCGGAAGCGCTAGGACCGCCAGCCCACTCACCACCAGCGCCAGGATCACGCGCATGCGTGCGTGCGGCTCGCTCTGCAACGCCGCTCGCAGTCCGCTGCTGGTGATCTGATGAACAAAGGCTAGTGGCCCGTTTCCAGAATTGGCCACCCCGTTTATCCTCGCGTTTTCGTAGGCGGCTTGCTGGCGAGCCAATCGATACCTGACGGCATATATCTCGTGATCGGCGACTTGTAGCTGAAGAGCCAAACGCTGTCCCTCTGGTACGACATACGACGGAAACCTCAGGGTTCGCGCGACCGGAATGTGCGCGGGCGTGACGTAGCTCGTTGTCTGTCTCAGCACTGCGCGCGTTTGGGCGTCGAGCAGCGATGCAATTACTGTGAGACGAGGATCTGCATCCGGCTCACTCGCCATCCAGATGACAAAGTCGCCGACAACGCCACCCAGCTGCCCGAGGTCCTGCTGTACGCCCCACCCGGGCCACGCGGTCAGTACGTCGTTTGATGGCTGGCCGCTTGACGCCGCCGGGAAGGTGACCTGGGGAACGAGACTGGCCCAAAGGCCGAGCGCCAGGAGTGCGAGAGTTGTCCAAGCGAACCTCAGCAAGGGTCACGAGCCTCCTAGGCGGTCTGAACCACGTCACGACGCCGAGAGCTACGGACCGTTGGGAAATACACCTCCGCCTTGTCGCTGCGCAGAACTCGGCCGCCCAGCGAATGCCGTCGGCGCAAAGCGCCCTAGTATCGAAAACTTGTCGGCCGATGGCGACCTGAGTAATGCAGGTGCCTGGGCTGCGCGGCAGCCCGTACGCGTCAACAGCTCCGGCTATGCGCGAATTGTACTGTACGCTCTTGCGACAAACGGATTTTGGGGCGAGGTCTGTTGCGAGGCGATACCGACGTTCGGGCAAAGACACTTCCGATACGAAATGGCCCAGCCCTCGGCCGGATAGTCTTCGTCTTCAGCCTGTTCACCGCGGTGCTGACTAGTGGCCTGCTTGTCGGACGACGGTATATCGATCCGGGGAGTGGGAGTTTTGCGATTCAGATAATTATTGCGGCGGTGCTGGGCGGGTTGTTGACGGCGCGGTTGTGGTTGCGGCATATCTTCTGGCGGGTTCTTGGGCTCGTACGGCGGAAGAAGACCGAGGCGCAGCCTACGGGTGAGGAGGCCGACGGGTAGGACTGGATGAGCAGCAGGGCTGAGGGGCGCCTGCCGGGTTCGTTTCGGGATCCGGCGGGTTTCGTGTTTCAAACGGACGGGACGTTCTATCGGCAGGTGAACCGGTCCTACGCGACGACGTTCGACGCGCTGATGCGGTCGGGGCTGTACGAGAAGCTGGCCGCGCAGGGTCTGTTGATTCCGCATGAGGATGCGGACCCGGGACTTGCGCCGGAGCCTGACGCGTTCGCGGTCATTAAGCCCGAGCAGCTCGGGTTCGTCTCGTATCCGTTCGAGTGGTCGTTCTCGCAGTTGAAGGACGCTGCCCTTACGACGCTCCAGGTCCAGCGCCAGGCGTTGTCGTATGGCCTGTCGCTCAAGGACGCGAGCGCGTACAACATGCAGTTGCACGACGGCCGGCCCACCTTGATCGACACATTGTCGTTCGAGCCGTACGAGCCGGGCCTTCCGTGGGTGGGGTATCGACAGTTCTGCCAGCAATTCCTGGCGCCGCTGGCGCTGATGGCGTACCGGGATGTGCGGCTGGGCACGCTGCTGCAGGGGCACCTGGACGGGCTGCCGCTTGACCTGGCGGTTCGACTTCTGCCGTGGCGAACCCGGCTGCGGCCGGGGCTGCTGATGCACCTGCACCTGCACAGCCGTGCGCAAACGCGGCATGCGGACTCCCCGCAGGATCGAGAGGGCCTGAAGGGCCGCATGAACCGGCGCCGGCTGGACGCTGTGCTGGAGAGTCTTGCGTCAACCATCCGCAAGCTGACCTGGAATCCAGGCGATACGCCCTGGGCCAGCTACGGGGACCAGTCAAGCTACAGCGAGGCCGGGCAAGCGGATAAGGAACGGCTGGTCGCCGAATACCTGGCCATGGTGGATGCCGAGTCGGTGTGGGACCTGGGCGGCAACGTTGGGATCTTCAGCCGCATCGCGGCAGCCCGGGACGTTCCCGTGGTGTCGATCGACAGCGACCCGGGCGCGATCGATCTTAACTACCGACGGATGGCCGAGCGAGGTGAGCGGAATCTGTATCCGCTCGTGGCCGATTTGACCAGCCCAAGCCCGGCGCTGGGGTGGGACAACCGGGAGGTCCGCTCACTCACGGAGCGAGGGCCCGCCGGACTGGTGATGGGACTGGCGTTGATCCATCACCTGGCCATCAGCAACAACACGCGGTTCGAGCAGGTGGCCGAGTTCTTGGCCTCGCTGGGGCGCAGCCTGCTGATCGAATTCGTTCCGCCGGACGACCCAATGGTGCGGCGGCTGCTGGCGATGCGGAATCACACGTTTCCGTGGTACACGCAGGAGGCGTTCGAAACGGCGTTCAAGCAGTTCTTCCGAGTCCAGCGGACAGACTTGATTATGGATTCGCAACGGCTGCTCTACTTGATGACCAGGCGCCACGAATAGCGTCTGCATTCTTCGAAGTCTGAAACCCAATGGGCATGGAGCGAGCTGTGGTCAACGAGTGCGAGGCACTGTTCTTTCCGGCTCGTCGTTCCACGACCAACGAATCCGTCGGCCTGCTGCTCGCCGGCTTGCAGTCGTCCACGTTGATTCACAGATTCAGTGATTGGGCTGAAGCCTGGCAGGCGGCCGGTTATGCGATTGCCTCGTATGACTTCAAGGACGATCGCTACACGTGGGGCGCGGACGCGGGAGTCGCGACCTTTACCGGGCTCTTGGAGGAAGCGCGCCGACGCTGGTCCGTCCGTCGCCCCATCGTTTGCGGGTCATCGCGCGGGGGCCTGACCGCGCTGGTTTGGGCGCATCGCAATCGGGGTGTGCCGACGGCCTGGTTCGGAATGAATCCGGTGATGAACCTGGGGCCGTTCTATGAGCTGGCGGGCCGTGCGCAGGCGCTCAACGCCGCCTACGGGATTCAGACCAAGGTTGAACTGATTCGAGATGTGTGTCCGCGAGCGAATCCGGTTGACCTCGCCGCCAATCTCGCCTGGTTGCCCATGCGTACCTGGCAGGGGCTCGACGACACGGTGACGCCGCCGAGGGATCTTGAGACGTTCGATGCGGCTATTCGGGAAGCCGCTGGCTCGCATTCAATCAGCTATGGACCAGGCGGGCATGCGACCGCTGAAGGTCCGCGTGCGCAGTTTGACGCCAGCGCCCAGATTGATTTCGCGCAGTGGGCTGAAGGTAGCGTCGCGAGAGCCTTGCGTCCGGACTAGGCGCGGAAGGTGCGTTGGGGGCCGCTGAAGCCATCGCGGTGGGTGCGCTGGCCGCCGACGAGGCCGCGCCAGAGCCAGACGCGGCGGGGGGTGCCGGCGTCGTCGCGTTCGACGCGCACGCGAACCCCGCGACCCCACATGGCGTCCTCGCCGTAGAGGCGGGTCAGGGTGGCTTCCAGGTCAGCCCGCAGGGTGCCGACATCGTCCTCCGAGGCCACTTCCACGGCGTGACGATGTTCGGGGTGGTCGTAGAGGCCGCGGACGATCGGCTCAAGGTCGCGTTCGGCGGTCATGGGCAGTCAGGGTCTCAGCCAGCGTCGAATTGGCGCGATGGTAGCAAGGCCGCCGCCCGTCCGGTCGCTTAGCATGGCGGCGTCCAGACGTGGTCGGCCATGGGTGCGAGAGGACAAGTCGCATGTACGACGCCAACAAGCGCCGCGTGCCGGTGGACGTGCTGACGGCGTTCACGCGCGATCTGCTGGAGCGGCACGGGATGTCGCCGGAGCACGCGGCGA
>JAPPKM010000059.1 GCA_028874315.1 Chloroflexota bacterium | reverse complement strand
GGGCGCCGTCACGACGATTCCACTCAAGCCTTCGGCGACGCGGGTTGGGCTCGAGATCTCGTGGGGCAACGCGCTGCCGGGTCGAAACTGGATCGACGTGCAAGTGGTGGACCTTGCAGGAGACCCCATCAGCACCGTGTCCCCTGCACGCGTCGTGACGCAAGGATCGTGCGTGCCAGTGGTGTGGGACGACTTGCATTCCTTGCCGGTTGATCGAGAGTTTCGATTGCGATTCGGAATCCACGGCGCCGCCCGACTCTTCGGGTTCAGCTTTCGGGACATTGACGGCAGGCAATGAGCGACGACCGCCGTCCGAACATTCTGATCTTTGGCCTAGATACCACACCAGCCAATCATCTTGGCTGCTACGGCTACCCGCGTCCCACCTCACCCAATATCGATCGACTGGCACGTAACGGCGTGCAGTTCGCCGACGCAAACCTGACGGGGCTGCCGACCACGCCGGGTTGGACCAGCATGCTCACCGGCGTGCATCCACTGAATTCGGGCATCGTGATTCACGCCGAGCCGCCGCAGCAACACGCGCTGGCACTGGACATCGAGTTTCTGCACGAGACGCTGGCTCGGTATGGGTACCGCACGGCAGCGCTGGAAGGACGCGGACGCGCCTTTCGCTCGCCGTATTGGATGCGCAACTGGGAGACGTACCTGGACCGTGGCGGCGAAGCCACTTATGGAGGTGGTATCCCAGCCGAACACATGGCCGACATCCTGGTGGAGTGGATCGAGTCGGGCGACGCGGATAACGGCCCGTTTTACCTGTTCACCCACTGGTGGGATCCCCACTGGCCTTATTTTCCTCCGGCACCATATGACCGAATGTTCTACGCCGGCGACGAGCACAACCCCGGAAATACCAGCCTCACCAAGTTCCACCAGCACCCGTGGTGGAAACATCGAACGAGCGGCGGCGCGGGCAGGCGCGACCCCCGCCAGCAAGCGCACATCGACCTGGTACGCGATGTAACCGACTTGGAATTCGTGACTGCGTTATTCGACGGCGAAATCGCCTACATGGACGCCATGATTGGGCGCGTATTGTCGTCACTGGAAGCACGCGGGCTTGCAGAAGACACATTAACGGTCATCGTGGCCGATCACGGCGAGTCGATCGTCGACCACGACATGTTCTTCAATCACGGCGACCTCTACCAGACCGATGTCCAGATTCCCCTGATCCTTCACCACCCGGCCGGCCTTCCGGCCCGTCGAGTACCAGATACCGTCGAGCACATCGACCTGGTGCCTACTGTCCTCGACTATCTGGGAATTGCGAGGCCTCCGTGCGTGGATGGAATGAGCCTCATACCGGCCATCCGAGGGCAGACGCTGGAGCACCCGCCGATCTGCATGACCAACAACAACTTCGGCATGAACCGCGGATGGCGCAGCGGGCGTTGGAAGCTCATCGAGCACATGTCGGCCGGCCATCTTGGGGCTCGGCCAGGAGATCTTGAGCTATACGACGTCGTCAGCGACCCGTACGAGCGAACCAATCTCATTGCCACGCATCAGGGGTTGGCGGAAGCGCTGCGCGGCGAGATGCAGGCATTCGTAGCGCGCGTGCTGGATGGGCGGCCGGATCCGCAACTGACCTACGCCAATCATCCGTCGGCGGCCAGGGTCCCCTACTAGATCGCGAAGACTCTGGCTTCGGGCCGCCGCCTCAATCGGCGATCGTCAGCCGCTCGGCTTCGACCTCTTCGAACAAGGACTCCAACTCGCCAAGCAGCCTGGCGGCTCGCTGCGGTTCGGTGTTCGACAGATCGTTCTGCTCCCCGGGATCAATCTCGAGATCGAACAGCATCGGGGCTTCCAGAGGTGGAAAGTCACGCTCCGGAATGTCGGCCGGAATCGCCGCCGCGTGAAGATCGGGTCGATACTTCAGGTCACGGTCCATCTGGGTGTGTTCGGGCCGGACGCTCATCAGTTCTGTGATTCGCGGCCGCACCAGCTTCCAGCGGCCATTCCGGATCGCGGCATTGCACTCGACCTGTGGTGTGTAGCGATTCCATTGCCAGTACCGTCGCGGTGCGGCAGCCGGTATCTCGCCGCGGAGCGCAGGCAGCACGCTAACTCCGTCAATTGGCCGACCACCGACCCTCGAGACGCCGGCCGCCTCGATGAGCGTCGGCAGCCAGTCAACGTAGTGGACCAGTGCATCGTTGCGCTGTCCGGCCGGCAGTCCTTCCGGCCAGCGCACCAGCATCGGGACGCGGATTCCGCCCTCGAAGACGTTGCCCTTGGCGCCGTTGAAGTTGCAGTTGAAGCGATGCGTATCCACTTCGATGCCCATGGTGTAGTCGAATCCGTGCGAAAGTTGGGGGCCGTTGTCGCTTGTGAACATGACGACGGTGTTGTCGGCACAGCCCGTTCGGTCCAGCGCGTCGAGAATCTGGCCGACTCCCGCATCCATGCGCTCGTTCATGGCGTAGATCAGCGCGACGCCGTGAGCTAGGCCGGCATCCAGATAGGGCTGAACGAGTTCCTGCGGCGCCTGCAACGGCGTGTGCGGCGCGTTGAATGCGACGTGCAGGAAAAATGGCCGCTGTGCATGGCGTTCGATGAACGCCGATGCCTCTGCCGCGAAGACATCTGTCAGGTAGCGGCCGTCGGAGTGCTCGGTTGTCCCGTTACGGTCGATGCGCCACTTGTAGTAGTCCGCCCAGCCACCACGAAACCCAAAGAAGTCATCAAACCCACGGGCGTTCGGGTGGTACCGCGGATCCAGCGCTCCCAGGTGCCACTTTCCGACCATGCCGGTCGCATAGCCAGCGGCCCTTAGATGGTCCGCCAGCGTGACCTCCCGCAGAGCCAGTCGGTCGAGCCCCTGCCCCTCCAATGTGTCGATCGCTCCGGTACGGTGCGGGTAGCGGCCCGTCATCAGCGCCGCCCGAGCCGGCGCGCACACACACGAACCCGAGTAGTGCTGCGTCAGGCACATGCTCTCGTCAGCCAGCCCGTCCAGAATCGGCGTCCGCGCCGGACCGTCGTTGAATATCCCAAAGTCGCCGTAGCCCATGTCGTCGGCCACTATCAACACAATGTTGGGCTGGGTCATTTCTCACTTGCCTCTAGGTACAGCGGCGGCTCATCATCACCGAAGGCGCGGAAACGTGCGAGCCTCGGCTCGGAAGTCCTTGAGCCCGGCCAGCCGATAGGGCGCTACCATCTCTCACCGAGATGCGCGCTGAGTCGAACGAAGCGGAAACCTCAACTGACCAACGGCGTGGGAACGCGTCAGCAGTCGCTGACGGGTTCGTGCCAGCGGCGCGTCGACGCGGAGAGCCGACGTCTTCGCGGCACAGGGCGGAGCGGGGCTCGCTCTGACAATGACTCCGGGTCGGATGGCGGCTGCCGTCTGCGTCGCCAGTGCCCGTGCGGAGCGCGGTCCTTTGGTTGAGCTTCGTGTTGACTAAGCAAGAGTCATGCTGAGGGCGTCTACTCGACCAGACGCGAGCCTCTCCTGGATTACCGGAGGGGCCATTGTGGGGCTGAGTGCCGCTGTGGCCGGCTATACCGGGCTGGTTCTCGTCGGTGGCCCGGCCGGTCGGGCGCTCCCTAGTGCTGAAGCGCTTGCGGCTGGCGCTGGGCTTGCGGCCGCCGCCTTGTGGGTCTCCGTGCGCTCCAGGAGCGACAGGCTATTCCCAGGTGCAACAGCAAGCCTGCTTGCAAGCCTCCCGTTTCTCCTCTATGCGGCCGTGATGCACGCCTATCCCGCGCTGGCTCACTTCACAACGCAGACAAGCGCGCTTGGCTGGGTTCTTCTGCCAGCGCTGCTGCTTGCACAGGTCACGGCGTACCGCCAAGCAACCAAGGGGGAGCTGGCGATGGACGCCGCGTACGGCGGCGCTGCTGGCGTCGGGTGCGTCGTGCTTCTCCATGTGGCTGTTGCCGATGGTCCGTTTAGCCTGCATTGGGCGCTGCCAGGCTGGATGGCTGGCGCCGCCGTCGTGGCTGGCCTCATGCGGGTCGCTCCTCATCCAGCAGCCCGGCTTCGGACTGGAGTCGGACTCCGCACGCTGCCGACCGCGGCGGCGTGGATCATGGCCCTAATCACAACGATTCCGGCTGCCCCACGACACGAGCTCGCGACGTCCGCCGGCGCCCAGTCGCTCGCGCTGTTCATTGCCGGATGGCTGACGTTAGCCATGTTCATACTCTGGCGGAGCGAGTTATTGCCAGCCGAGTTGGATCTCATCGAGCGGCTTCGACTTGCCTTGCGGCGCGTTGCTCCCGTTATCGGCACCCTTGCCCTGTTTCTCGTGGGCGGCTTTCAAGCCGCCTCGTACTCCGAAATCACTATCGACGACCTAAGCCAGTTCTGGGCGACTGCGGACGCGCTGGCAGGCGGCGGGGATTACCCGGTCTGGAAGAACAGAGCAAGCCTACCCGGGCTGCCGATTCTTCTACTCGGATCGTTTGCTCTCTTTGGACGAACCTTCCCGGCGGCTCTCGCTCCGATGTTCCTGGCGAATGCCCTGCTGCCCTGGCTGATCTATCGCGCGGCGCTGGCGGCTAAGGCAAGTCGTTCGGCGGCGTTCACGATTGCGGTTGTGGCGACGTTGCTTCCCCCCATCCAGATATACAGCCTGGGGTCTGCGGAACCTGATCCGGTGTTCATCGCGCTTTTGGCCGCAGCAGTGTGGTCGTTCGCTCATGTTTTGCGCAGGTGCGAGCCACGACTCTCGATTCTGGTGCTCGGCGGCGTAGCCGCCGCACTGGCGGTGACACGGCCCGAAGGACCGCTCTACGCAGGGTTGCTTCCACTAGCAGTCTTTGCAACGAAGCCTTCGCGTTGGACGGGCGTCGGCGTTGCGTGCTGTGCCATTCTTGTATTGCCTTTGGTTGTCTTCAGCCAAATCCGCCTCGGGCGTCCATGGCCGGTTGCCGGCCAAGACTTTGCATTTGAAAACCTTGTTTCAATCTCGGGAATCGTCGGTAGCGAGACGTGGCCTAAGGTGTCGCGGCTGGTTCTATTGGACGACATCCGTTTTCACCTCCTTATCGCGTCGATTCTCTTTCTATGCTTAGTTGGATCGATTCATCTTGCACGCCGACGCTGGGCGTACGTGGTTCTGCCAGCTGCGGTCATTGCCAACATTGTCGTGAAGCTTGGCATCAGCGTGTATATGGTTCGTCTCAGGCCCGAGGCTCCTCAGGAGTTCATTCGGCACGTGGCCTATCCGATGCCCATCGTCGCGGTGATGGCGGCCGTTGGCGTCACGGTCCTGGCTCGCGCTGCGCGAAGGCGAGGACGATTGGCAGCTCGTGGCGGCCAAGCCATTGGAATCGCCGCAGCCGTATACCTGGCTGCGGGATCGCTATACATTCTTGGCACGCCCGAGGAATTCCATCACGGGAACAGGAGCGGCAGCCTGCTCTCCGCCAGCATCTACGTCAACGCGCCTGAACTGTGGCGAAATCCAATCGACCTTCCGCCAGCTGATTGGTCGTTTGCCGAATTCCGCAGGGAGCTGTTTGCCTGGTACGAGCCGTTTGACAACCACAGCGTTTCCACTGGCGCGGCCTATCAGACGCTGACGGCAGCCGCTGCGGCAGCCGGTTTGGCCGCGCTGCTGGCAGCTGCTCCTGCAAGCCCCGCAAGATCGGAACGGAGATTCCGGACAGATGCGGATCGATCGACGAAAGGAATACCAAACTGACCGTCGATCCGCACGTACTTCCAGGCCTCCTGCTCCTAGCTGTCGAAGTGGTGGCGTTCACGATGGTCGGGTTCATTGTGGCGCGTGTGGCGCTGCGGCAGCGCAACGACCTGTTAGCGCTTGCCCAGGGCATGGCCGTGGGCATGGCGATCTGGGGCCTGACTGCGAATTTCGCCATGTTCCTGCTTCCCGGCCTGGCGGGCGGCATCGCCGCCTGGGTTGTCGCAATCGGCATCGGATCCGGCCTGGCTTGGCGCGCACCGCGGGCGTTGCGAGTGCCGATATCTACGTCTGCGATCTTCGCCGCCTCAGCCTTGCTGATCTTCTGGATTGCGCTGGCCGGGCGCCAACTTCTGTCGATAGCCGACGACGAGATTCACCATGGACTGGCTGCTTCCATTCGTGCCGGCGGGTTTCCACCGGTCTTGCCCTGGAACCCCGGGCAGCCGGCGCCCTATCACTACGGAATCGACATGCTGGTTGGGTTATTGACACCACCTTCGGGTCCGGATCTGGGCTTCGTCAATGAGCTGTTGGGTGCATATGTCTGGACCAGCCTTGCCCTGGTTGCCATGGCATTCGTTTACAAGCACGGGGGATGGGTCGCAACCGTGACGCTAAGTCCCATTCTCCTGACCGCAGGCGCGTGGACGTTGTTCGGCTCGCCAGACCCGCCAACGATCTTGCAGATTCCCGTGCCGGCTGGGGCACCGGAAATGGGACTGCGCACGGCGTTGACCGAGCTGTACTGGCCGTCATTTGAATTGCCGTTTGATACGAATTTCGACGCGTCGCCACCGAACAGCTGGAGGCCGTCGTTTCCCCTGGCGTACACGCTGGCGTTCATCGTGCTGGAGCGTATCGCCGCTGGCGGCAGACGGTCGTGGACGTCAACCGTCACGCTCGCTGCGCTCCTTGGTTTTGTCGGCCTGGTCGATGAACCAGTCGCGTTGATCGGGCTTGCCCTGTGGATTGCGTATGAACTGACGCGCATTCTCAGCACCTACACAGCACACCAACGGCAGCCAACAGAAGCCGGACGCCAGCGCGCTCACCGCCTTCGAAGCAAGCCATGGCCTGAAGTCCTGGCCGCTGCCGCTGGGCCGACGCTAGCCGTTGTACTTCTCGCAGCCAGCGGCGGGTTTGTCACAGGCTTCCTGACCGGCTCATCGCACGCCGCCATGTCGTTGCAATTGATGGACGATCCCAGCAGCCGACGGCCATTGGGCAACTTAACTCGTCTCGGAGGCGGTGTCGGCGTCCTTGGAATCGGCCCATTCGTCGTAGCCATTGTGGCGCTGTTGTTCGCCTGGCGAAGCCCGCTGGTTCGGATGTTGGCAGCAGGCAGCGTTCTCTTTCTCGTGGCCGCACTCGTGCTTCGCTACGAACCCTTCCCGGCAGATATCTCCCGAATGGACGGGCACGCTCGGAATCTTGCCCTGTTGGCTTTTCTCGCGGCCATGGGGCTCCGATTCGCGTCTATCGAAGGCTGCCATCGCTACATCGCGGCGCTGGGTGTGATTGCCCTCGTGACTTGGCCGACCGCTGCGACACCGGCGCGAGCCCTAAGCCTGGCTCTGGAGCGCGGGCCTCAACTCTCCAACATGTCGCCGGGACCGCGGGAGTTTCACGAATGGTTCCAGGGACGACACGCCGTCAGTCCCTTTCCTTCCGACGTTGTCGCCACGTACATCCAAGAGCACACCCCGGTCGATGCACGGGTGCTCTCTCCCCATCCCAGCGCGATGACTGTGGCCACAGGTCGGCCAAATGCGTCCGGATTCGCGAGTCTCCTGCACATCATTGTGGGGACCGGACCCGAATACAAGGACGCGATACGGCTGCTCGAACCCAGCGCAGTCCGGGCGCTCGGCATCAACTATGTGCATACAACGGATAGTTGGCTTGACGAGCTGCCTGAATATGCCGTGCGCTGGTTGCAGAACCCCGAACTCTTCGACTTCATGATCCGCGATGGCGCCGACGCCCTGTACCGGGTCAGGCCTGCGTTTACGGAACTGGACATCCCACCGACGCCCCTGTCGTTCCAAGCCCTTCGGCGCTCGATTCCGGCAGACTCCTCGGTTTACCTCTCGCCAGACATGGACCCTCGTGACGCCCTGCGAGCCGCTGCCGCGGTGCCGCAAGCCAGGCTTTACGGGGACGTGAAGAAGTCGGTTCTACACCTTCTAACGGAGCTTTCGATTGATCCGCTTGGCAATCGAGAGCCAGACGTCATCGTCATGTCATCTCACGTAGCGCCATCTGCATTCGCGCCCTCCGTTCGCCAGCCGATCTGGTGGAACGACTCCGTCGCCGCTTACGCGCCTGCCGGGGGAATCGCACGAGTTGTCGGGCCGCCGCCGCAACACTTCAGCGTCGTACTCTCGGACGTGCGCACGGTCAATGGGCACATCGACTTTCGTGCGACGTTCATTGACCGGGCCGCCGAACGTTGGACAGGGCAGGACTGGGTGGTGATGTCAGCCGACAAGTCACGATGGCGGCTCCCGGGCGAGTCAAGAACCGATCGCCACGCGCGTCCTTCAGCGCGATGGTTCATCGGGCATCTTCAGCCGGTACGTGAAACAGAGATTCAAGAGTATGTTTACCTATACAGGTTCGACCCTCGAACGGCAACGCTGACATTCTGGGATGGAGCAACGTACGCGCCCATCCAGCGCGTCGATCGAGAGTTTGGCCAGGGCAATTGGGTGCTAACGGCGCGACTGGTCAATCGTAACCGCGAGGTCGCACTTATTCCTGTGCTTCAATTCACGCTAACCGCAAGCGGTGAGTGGACGTACGAAGCCTATGCTGGTTCGCTTGACGTGATGATCGCTCAGTGAGTCGAATTGGAGGGTCGAACGCAGGAGTTCCGTCGAGGATTTCACGCCCGTTCGACCACGTATGAGGCGCGAAGCGACAGCGGATACGCGGCCGTGGTCAAGCCCCGTCAGGCGTCGAGCGCCTGGGCAGCGCGCTTGACGATGGGGGCCAGAGGGTCGGCGGTCTCGTAGTTCCAGTCCACGATGCGCTGGGCAAGGGCTGCTCGCGTGGCGGCGTGCGCAGGATGGTCGATGAGGTTGGTCACTTCGTGTGGATCGGCATGAAGGTCGTATAGCTCAGAGTCGTCAAGCAGGAAGAGATTGAGCTTCCAGCGGTCGGTGCAGACGGTCTTGATGAACTGCTGCTGGCCCTCGAAGTGCGAGTAGAACTCGGCGAAGATCGCATCGCGCGGAGCCGGCGCATCGGACGTCCAGGCGCCGGCGAAGCTGCGGCCCTCGCCGGGGTCCACCACGACGTCGCATAGATCGCCGAGGGTGGACGTGAGGTCAATAGTGCTGAAGAGCGCATCGCTGACGTTCCCGCCATCAATCCTGCCCGCCCAGCGGACGATGAAGGGGATGCCCAGCGACTCCTCATACATGGAGGGGCCCTTCTCGATCATGCGGTGTGCGCCCAGGCTCTCGCCGTGATCAGACAGCACTATCACGATCGTGTCATCGGCCAGTCCCTCGGCTTGCAGGTGGTCCAGCATCCGGCCGACCTCGGTATCCACGTGCGCCACCAGCCCGTGGTAGTGGGCGATCAGGCGACGCCAGTCGGCGTCGGTCATGTTGCGGACCCACTGGTGCTGCACGGACGCGCGGAGCGTGCGGGGCTTCGTGGACAGGTCGTCGGACAGCGAGACGGGCAGGTCCACGTCGTCAGGTGACACCAGGTCGGGGAAGTCGCCGGGGGAGATGATGGGTGGATGCGGGTCCTTGATCGAGCAGCAGAAGACCCAGGGGCGATCGTCGCGCGAGTCGAGGAACTCGACGGCTTGATCGACGGCCCAGGTCGTGCGGGCGTGCTCGACCGGGACAGCTGAGGCACCGGACGGGAAGATTCCGCTATCCAGCGAGCCGGAGGCGCTGAAGCGGCGATGCTCGCGGTGAAAGGTCTCGGCCAGCCCGTGACGTTCGAGGTGCCGGACGTAAAAGTCGCGGCCATCCTTCCAGTAGCGGTAGGTGCGCCAGAAGTCGGTCCAGCCATGATGCGGGATCTCGTCATCGCCCATGTGCCAGGGACCCGTATAGCCCATGCGGTAGCCGGCGGCCTTGAACGCCTGCCCAAGCGATGGCACCGACTCCGGCAGAGGCGTGCGATGCACGAGCGGCCCGACTTCCGCTTGCCACTCCGCCGGAAACTCGGTGGAGTCGCCAACCCGGTACACGCGATGCTGGTGCGGATAGCGCCCGGTGAACATGGACGCGCGCGCGGGGGCGCACTGCGGCAGCGGCACGTAGGCACGTGTGAGCCTGAGGCCATTCGAGGCCAGCCGGTCGAACACCGGGGTGCGCGCGGCCCGGCAGCCGTAGGAACCCAGGGCGCCGCGCTGAAGCTGGTCCATCAGCACGATCAAGATGTTGGGTCGCCGCGCCGCCATAAAACCGCTCCCGGACACTGAGGCGGTCGCCGAAGCCTTGCCAGACGCGATGGCCGTAAGGCTGCGGAAGGGCCTACGGCCCGCTACTCTAGACCTTGTGTCCAGTCTAGGTCTTTGGCTCGTGGTCGGTCTGCTGGGCCTCTTCGAAGCCGCAATTCTCATCACGGCGCTACGCATGCGCGTGCGGCCCCTCGGGCCCCGCAGCATCGTCGGCCGGCGGTCGGCCGAGATTGGCTGGACCACGCTGCCGGCGTTGTTGCTTATCGCGCTGGTCGTGCTTTCGCTGTAGCCGAGATACGCGCAGGCGGTCACTTGCCAACACGAACCTCTAGTCCCCGGGTGAACTTGCGCCGCGCGGGCCGGTGGGCCTTCGCCGCGGCAATCCTGACCATCGGACTCATCGCCTACGGGTCCTGGGTGCGGGTATCCGGCTCGGGCCTGGGCTGTCCGGACTGGCCCCTCTGCGAGGGCGTGGTTGTCCCCGACCTGGACGGGGCTACGGGGATCGAGTTCGGCCATCGGCTGTTTGCGGGCGTGACCATGCTCGCGGTTGTCGTGGCTGCGTGGCACGCCGTCCTGGGTCGGACCGCCGACCGACAGGCGACCAGGCTGATCCTTGGCGCGTTGGCGGCCATCCTGGTGCAGGCGGTGCTGGGCGGCATCACGGTGCTGACCCATCTGCACGGCATGGTCCGGCTGGCGCACCTGACGTTCTCCATGCTGACGCTGGCGCTGCTAACCGCGGGAGCGCTGCGAGCCCTGGACGTCCCGGGCGTGGCGTTGCCGGGCGTGAAGCGCACGCGGGCTCTGCTGGTGGCGGCGGCATTGGTGATCCTGCTGGGCGGCACGATGGTCGGACGGAATGTGAGCGCGAGCTGCCCGACCTTGCCGTTTTGCGACGGCAACGTGGGCGCCGAAGCCCTGGGGCTTCACATGCTGCACCGCATCGCCGCGTCGCTGCTTGCCATCGACATTTTCGTCATGGCCTGGCAGGTCTGGTCGCGCGGCGGAACGCGGGCGGCGATTCTGTTGAGCCTCAGCGCGGTCGTCCTTGTGACGGCACAGGGGGCCGTGGGCGTGCTCTCCAAATCCATCGGCTTGTATCCGGAGCTTCGCGTCCTGCACCTGACGCTGGCCGCACTGTTGCTGTGGGTGCTGGTCATCAACTTCAGCCTGGCACTGAAAC
This sequence comes from Chloroflexota bacterium, assembly GCA_028874315.1. Lineage (GTDB taxonomy): Bacteria > Chloroflexota > UBA11872 > UBA11872 > UBA11872 > UBA11872. The sequence continues at coordinate 12,595 of JAPPKM010000059.1, read as the reverse complement.
ACCGAAGCGGTTAATGCCAGCGCTGGCCCGACACCTGTTTCCGCTGGCAAAGCCACGCATCGTTCTTCTGGTCGTCTTTATCGCGGCGGCCGGCACGTGGAAGGCCGCCGGCGGTCAGCCTGATCCCGCGACCCTGCTGGCCGTGATCCTGGCCGTGGCCGTGGCGGCCGCGGGATCCAATCTCGTCAACCAGGGATTGGAAGCGGACATTGACTCGGTGATGCGGCGCACGCGCGGGCGCGCGGTGGCGTCCCGGCAAGTTGGCGCTTTCGCTGTCATCGCGGTGGGCCTGGTGCTCGTTGCGGCGGCCGTCGCGGCGCTGGCGGTCGCTGCGAATCTTCTGGCCGGGTTGCTCACGCTGGCTGCGGCCGTGACGTATGTGCTCGTCTACACCGTGGTCTTGAAACGGCGCTCCTGGAACAACATCGTGATCGGCGGAGCGGCGGGGGCCTTTCCACCGCTTATCGGCGCAGCGGCTGTATCGGGCCAGGTTGACGCCCTGGGCCTGTACATGTTCGCCTTCGTGTTTTTCTGGACGCCGCCCCACTTCTGGACGCTCTCGCTGCTTCTGCGCGAGGACTATGCCGCCGCGAAGGTCCCAATGCTGGGAGCCATTGCCAGCAAGCGCGATACCGCGATTCAGATCAAGCTGTACATCCTGTTGCTGGCAGCCTTGACCTGGCTTCCGCTGGCGGCGGGCTACGGTGGGCTTACCTTCGCGCTGGCGGGAACGCTGCTGACCGGGTACTGGCTGCGCGCCTCGTGGCCGCTGCGTAACGGCGGGAGCCCCGAACAGACGCTGGCTGCCTATAAGCTCTCGCTGCTTTATCTCGCACTGGTGTTCCTGACCCTGGCGATCGAGCCGCTGCTTCCCTGGTACGGATAGGGGTTGGGTCTGTCCGGGCCCGGAATAGTGCCCACGGGCTAGCGGGGCCTTGGCAGGCGCCTGATAACTCCGACGATCGGAATAGCGACCAGGACGACGGCAGCAGCCACGAAAAAGGGCGTCCCCATCGAGTCCTCGTGGAGCCCGGACAGGCGCCCGCTGCCGGCCGACCCGATGGCGACGCCCAGCGAATACACGGCATAGAAAATGCCGAACGCCATGCCACGGCGTCCTGGGCCCGCGGATTCGGTGACCAACGCGGTCGCCGCGGGGAATACCAGCCCGTATCCGAGGCCGAACACGGCCATCCCGGCCGCAATCGCACCGTAGCCCGCGGCAATGGCGAGCGCGGCTAGGCCCGCGGCTACTCCGACCAGACCAGCAAGCAGCGGGACAAAGCGACCCAATCGGTCGCTAGCACCACCAATGGGACTGGCCATGACGAGAATGGCCACCAGCGCAAAGATGGCGAAGGTGAATCCGGAGCGAGCGGCGGACTCTCCGCTGTTTTCCAGCACAATCGGCAGGTGGGCCACCAGCACACCGACGCCGACCGTGACGGCGAAGAGCGTGGCATTCGCCGAAAGCATGAGTCGCCCGTTGGGCGTCGTGTCTCCACCTGCGGCGCCTTGCGCATCCCGCCGAACAGCTTTACTCGGAAGCTGGCGCGTGACGGCTGCAAATGCAATCAAGGTGATTGCAAGCACCACGGCGTCGAGGAAAAAGACGGAATCGGCGCCCCAGGTGTCGCGGAGAATGCCAGCGGCTGGCGGGCCAATCATGGCCGGAATAGCAATCATCGCGCCGGCCAGGCCCATCGCGCGACCTCGCTGATCGGAAGCTATCCAGTCGCCGATGATGGAGAACGCGCCGGGCGTAAGCGCGGCCGCGCCGATGCCGTGGATGGCACGCGCAATCAGGAGTTGCTCCGGCGATCGCACGAATGCGTAGCTGAGGACCGCCAGTGCGGTGATGGCCAGACCAAGAACGATGGGTCCGCGACGACCCCACCGGTCCAGGACGATTCCGGCGCCCAGGTTGCCGAAGAGGTTCGTGACGGAGTAGGCGGCCACGACGACGCCGACGAGCGTCGCGGAGGCCCCGAGGTTTCGGGCATGCGGCGCCATGGTCGGAAACTGCACGAAGAGATCGAAGAACGCCGCGAAGACGACCAGCCGCGCGGCCCAGATTGAGTTACGCGTTACGCCGTTCGAGGGAGTCGCTCCTGTCGCCGCGGAAAGTCCAGATGCTATGACAATAGAGGTAGGCCAGCATCTCCGAAGCGCCAGCGCATGGTCGAACGACGTGAATCAGCCGGCGCTCGGTACCCTGAATCCAGCCCCGTTCAACGAAACCTGACTCGATGCCTGTGTCGGCCGAATCGCATGAACCGCCTGGCTACGCGTGCCCGTTCTGCGCGATTGCGGGCGGGGCGGAGCCGGAGTTCACCGCGTGGCGCAGCGAGCACGTGTTTGTGCAAATTTCGAAGCACTGGGGTCCGGCAAGTCCCGGGCATGCGTTGGTAATACCCACGATTCACTACGAGAACATCTACACGCTGCCGGACGATGTGGCTGCCCGGATTGCCCGAATGGTGCGGCTGGTCGCCACGGCCATGCGGCGCGGATATCCCTGTGATGGCGTGGCCATCCGCCAGAACAATGAGCCAGCCGGAGGACAGGACGTGTGGCACCTGCACACGCATGTGGTCCCCCGGCATAACGACAGGCCGAGTCCGGAAAACCGGTGGGAGCTGGCGGACGGCGCCGAGCGCGCACGTTACGCGGTTCTCTTGCGGCGGAGCCTTGAATCAGTCGTCTAGACGCCCGGCTCGACGCAAACGGGGCGTCCGCTGAAGCTGAGGTCCGCTCTTCCGGCTAGAGGATCTGGTCCAGGAACAGCTTGGTGCGGTCTTCCTGGGGGTTGTTGAAGATCTGGTCGGGCGGGCCCAGCTCAACGAGAGCGCCCTCGTCAAAGAAGGCCATGCGGTCGGCGACCTCGCGGGCGAAGCCCATCTCGTGGGTGACGCAAAGCATGGTCATGCCGGTGGCGGCGAGTTCGCGCATGGCGTCCAGGACTTCCTTGATCATTTCCGGGTCGAGGGCGGAGGTTGGCTCGTCAAACAGCATGATCTGGGGCTGCATGGCGAGGGCGCGGGCGATGGCGACGCGTTGCTGCTGACCGCCGGAGAGTTCGGCGGGGTACTTCTGCGCCTGCTCCGGAATGCCGACCCGTTCCAGGAGCCGCATCGCCAGCGCTTCCGCCTCGCTCCGGGGCAGATGCCGGACGCGCTGCGGGGCCAGGGTGATGTTGCCGAGCACCGTGATGTGGGGGAAGAGGTTGAACTGCTGGAAGACCATCCCGACCTCGCGGCGAATGGCGTCCAGGTTGCGGACATCGTTCGTCATCTCGATGCCATCGATGACGATGCGGCCCTGCTGGTGCTCTTCCAGGCGGTTGATCATGCGGATGAAGGTCGACTTGCCGGATCCGGAGGGGCCGAAAATGACGACCACTTCACCACGCTTGACGCGCATGCTGACGTCGCGGACGGCGCAGAAGTCATCGAACCACTTGTGCACGTTCTCGCAGACGACAATGTCGTCGCGCTCTTCGAGTGGACGGGCCAGGATTTCCGCCTTGTCCGCGGGGATGTCGACGGCTGCTTGAACTCCGCTGGTTTCCGCCATGGCTGAACTCCTCCGCGGCTCGGGCTAGCGCCGGCCGACGCCGAGGGCGCCCTCGATGCGCCGGCTGATGAACGACATGCTGAAGCAGAAGACCCAGAAGACCAGGGCAATGAACAGGTAAACCTCGCGTCCGTTATCAATGAACTCCTGGTTGCCCTGAACGCTGACGCGGCCCATCTCCACCAGGTCCAGCATGCCGATGAAGTAGACGAGACTGGTGTCTTTAAACAGGCTGATGAACTGGCCAACGATGGCGGGAATGATGTTGCGCAGGCCCTGCGGCAGGGTAATCAGGAGGGTGGTCTGCCAACCGCGAAGACCGAGCGCGTGCGCCGCCTCGGTCTGGCCCCTAAGCACGGCGGCCATGCCGCCCCGCACGTTCTCGGCCATATAGGCGGACGAGAAAATCGTGATGGTGATGCCCGCTAGGTAGACGCGGTCGATGTTCAGATCCTCGGGGAACGTGAGCGGCAGGATGTGGCGGGACATGAAGAGCAGGGTGATGAGGGGCACGCCGCGAATCACTTCGATGAAGATCACGCAAGCGACCTTGAGAATCGGCAGGCTGCTGCGACGCCCCAGCGCCAGTCCGATGCCAATGGGCAGCGAACAGACGATGCCGAAGAAGGCCAGTAGCAGGTTGATCATCAGGCCACCGAGATCCTGCGGATTGACCGGATCGAGGCCTGGCACTCCGGCGATTCCCAGGATGAGGATCATGATGAGCACCAGGGCACCGAAGGCCGCGATGACCATGCGCCTGGGCGTTGAGAAGATCGCGACGCGCCCGAGCGCGGTGGCGATCGCACCGCCCGCCATGGCTTCCAGGCGACCGGGATGTGCTTCCGCCGGGCGAGGGGTCAGGACGTAGCCGAGCCCGATGAAGGGCAGGTTCAGCAGCAGGAGGGCCCGGTGGTCAGGCGCCATTTCATGCGGGAACACACCGACGAACAGCATGACCGCGCCGAAGCCGAATGCGAACCGGCGCGCAGCCTTGGGCCAGGCGCGCCAGGACATGCCCAGCAGCACGCTGATCAGCAGAAGGCAGATGCAGAGGCGCCAATAGCCCTCGTAGGGATAGAGACCCACGATGTAAAGGGGCGCTCGGCTGATGATGACCGTCCAGTCGGCCTCCACCAAGACCCAGATGCCAAGGTTGACGGCAACCCAGGCGAGCAGGACGGCCAACAAGACCGTGACGACTCCGTTGCCGCGGGAGCTGAAGAGGTTCTTCCGCAACCAGCCCAGGACCCCCACCGTCGTGGCGGGAGGGAGCGGCGCTGGGGCTGCGCGGGCGGTCATGTGGAACCCCTCATGCGCCCTTGAACCTGATCGTGCGGTTGTAGAGGTTGCCGATGAGTGAGTACAACAGGCTCATCGACAGGTAGCTGACCATCACGATCATGAAGAGCGAGATGGCGGGAGCGATCTGCGTCATGGTGTTGGCCACGCTGACCAGGTCCGGGTAGCCGATGGCGGCGGCGAGGCTTGAGTTCTTGGTGAGATTGAGGAACTGGCTGATGAGCGGTGGAATGATGACGCGCAAGGCCTGCGGGAATGTGACGTGCCGAAGCGTGAGCATTCCCGAAAGGCCAACGGAACGGGCAGCCTCGGTCTGGCCCTTGCCGACGGATTGGATGCCGGCTCTGACGATTTCGGCGATAAAGGCGGAGGTGTAGACCACCAGCCCGACGAGCAGCGCCATGAAGCTGCCGCTGAGCTGCGCGCCGCCCTGCAGCCGCCCGAAGCGCCCCTCGACTTGCGGGATGTCGATCGCCAGGGGCCCCAGAATCAGAAGCGCCACGAGGCTGAGTCCGATGGCGATAACGGCAGCCGCGAGTAGCGGATAGCTCTGTTGGCCGGTCTCAGTTTCGCGACGGTTTAGGCGCCTGAACGCGTACACGGCCAACGCCAGGCCAATTGCCGTGATCAGGGCCCACGGCCAGAAGCCGTCCTTCGCCTCAAACCAGGGCAGGTATAGGCCGCTGTTGTTGATGAAGACCGTCTCGGCGATGACGTAGCCTTCCGCCACCCTGGGCAGGGTAAGCACGATGGTGAGCCAGAAGAGCAGCTGCACGATGAGGGGAATGTTGCGAAAGACCTCGATGTAGATGAGCGCCATTCGGCTCAACAGCCAGTTGGGCGAGAGGCGGGCCACGCCGACGAGGATTCCGATGGCGGTTGCCAGGATGACGCCAAGCACCGAGGCCCTGATGGTATTGAGTCCGGCCACGACCAGTCCGTACAGGTACGAATCGGACGGTTGGTAGGGAATTACGGCTTCGCCGATAGGAATCTGGGCGGCGCGGTCGAGGAATGTGAAGCCGAAGGGGATGTCGCGCGCCTCGATCTCGCGGGCGACGTTGAGCAGGAACAGGGCGATGGTGGAGAGCACCACGACCGCGGAGACAACCTGCACGGCCCAGCGCAGGGCGACCACGTTGCGCCAAATCGGGACGCCCTGAACGTAGAGCAGTCGCGTCACGGCGTGGTGCAGTCACCTTCGTTGGTGTAGGCCCGCGTCAGCCTACAGGAAACGCCCTTAAATGTTTCGGGGGGACGCGCGAGCGTCCCCCCGAAACGGCGGCGAGCAAGCTCGCCGGTTGCCGCGACTAGCGCAGCGGCGGTGCGTAGATCTGACCACCCTTCGGGCAGTCCGTGCACGGGGCGTTGGCCCAGAGCGCGTTGCGACCGCCCTCGCGCGGGAGGTCAATGCCGCCCGGACCGAGGTTGCGGTTGTAGATCTCGCCGTAGTTTCCCACGGCCGTAATCACGTCCTGCATGAAGGTCTCGCTCAAGCCGAGGTCCTCCTGACCGAAGCTGCCCTCGGTGCCCAGGAGTCGCTTGGCCTTCACGTTGTCGCCACCCGCCATCTGCGACACGTTGCCGCTGTTGATGCCGTAGGCCTCGGCGTAGATGAGGCCGGACACCACGGTCTTGACGATGTCGAACCACTGCTCGTCACCGTGCGGAACCACCGGACCCAGTGGCTCCTCGGAAATGGTTTCCGGAAGGATCACGTGGTCCTGCGGGTTCGGCAGGGCGCTGCGGAGCGCGGCCAACTGCGAGCGGTCGTTGGTGAAGACGTCGCACTGGCCTTCCTGGTAGGCCTCAAGCACTACGTCCGTGTCCTCGAACACCTGGGGGTTGTACTCCAGGTTGTTCTGGCGGAAGAAGTCGGCCATGTTGAGCTCAGTGGTCGTACCGCTGGTCACGCAGACTGCGGCGCCGCCCAACTCAAGGGCCGAGGAGACACCCAGGTTCCGTGGAACCATGAAGCCCTGACCGTCGTAGAAGGTGGTGTGGACGTAGTTGCCCCACTGCGCGTCGCGGGAGGTCGTCCACGTGACGGTGCGGACCAGGAGGTCAACCTCACCTGACTGGATGGTCGGGCCACGCTCAGCGGCGGTGATGTAGTTGATCTGGATGGCTTCGGGGTCACCCAGCACGGCCGTGGCAACGGCGCGGCACAGGTCGATGTCGAAACCGACGTTGCGTCCGGCCGCGTCCAGCGAGCCATAGCCCGGCACGTCGTTGCGGCTGGCACAAATGAGGGTGCCGCGTTCCTTGACGGCCGCGAGGCGGTTGACGACTACAGTCTCTTCCGCTTCTTCTTCTCCGCAGGCCGCGATTGCGGCGATGGCTAGCGCCAGGGCCACAACGACCAGCCCTAACCTCAGATACTTCCGAAACCGCCCCATAGGTTCCTCCACTCAGCCGCGTGGCTGTCAACGGCACACGGCTAGCGAGTGTGCACTAAGGCGGTGCCAGGGGCAATTCGATCTGGAACGATCAGGTTTGGGCGGCGGGAGGTCGACGCCACCACGCACGGGTCGACGGACCGGGGCTCAGGCGTCGATCACACCATCCAGCGCGCCCTTGTCGACCATGTTGTCCCAATGCCCGCGAAACGTGGCGTTCCATTCGGACGTGCCGGCGTGCAGCATCATCTCCTCAAAGTGGTGCGGAAACACCACAACGCCGTCGCAGCCGGCCCGCAACGCCACGTCGGCGGCGATCCAGTTGCGGATGATGCCGCCGAGGACGTAGGGCTGGTTGGCACGACCGCGCACGACCTGCACGATGTCGCTGACGATGGCGCGGGCGTCGGCGCCGGAATCGATGAGCGGGCCGACGAACGGGGCAATGTAAGTCGCGCCAACTTGCACCGCCGCGACGGCCTGGCTGGCGGAGAACAGGGTGGTGACCATGGACTCGCGGCCGTTGGCCTTCATGCGGGCGATGGCGCGGAAGCCCTTGGAGGTGCTGGGAATCTTCATCACCACGCGCTCGGACAGCGCCTGGAACGGCGCCGACGCGTTAACGATGTCCTCGGTGGTATCGCCGTCGACTTCGACGACAACCGGGCCATCGTTGTCGAGTTCGAGGTAACGCTCGATGACACCGAGCATAGGGCCGTAGGTGTCGACCAGGCCGTCCAGCACCAGGGTGTTGGTGACGATGCCGACGGGGTTGAATTCGAGATAGTCCTTGATGACCTCGGGATCGCCCTGAAACCAGATGCCCGCCTGTCCCGGATAACCCTGCACCATTGGATGGATCTCCCCGCGTCAGCCTCCCCGCATCCTACGCCGATTGGTCCGAGGCGCGCGCCACGCGGGGTCTGGGCGGATGGTTCTGGTGGCGTCCCGGGCTGGACGCCGGACGAAAACTAGCCCCTGGCGGCCACGTCGTCGGGGTGCCCGCTGAAGTCCGGGCCGGTGTAGCCCTCGAGTTCCTCCCGCGGCAGGTAGTTGCCGTAGCCGGGATAGACCCCACGGGGCTGCGCGCACCAGCGCACGGCGTTGGCGATGACGTGCTGGACTTCGGCCTGGTGGTAGATGGGCAAGGTTTCGTGCCCGGGCCGGAAGTAGAAGATCTTGCCGTTGCCGCGGCGGAAGGTGCAGCCGCTGCGGAAAACCTCGCCGCCCTGGAACCAGCTGATGAAGACCAGCTCGTCGGGTGGCGGGATGTCGAAGTGCTCGCCGTACATCTCGCACTGGGGAATCTCGAAGTACTCGCCGAGGCCGGCCGCGATGGGGTGGGACGGGTCCACCACCCAGATGCGCTCACGCTCGTCGGCCTCGCGCCACTTCAGCCAGCAACTGGTGCCCATGAGCGACGAGAAGATCTTTGACAGGTGGCCGGAGTGCAATACCACCAGGCCCATGCCCTCCCAGACACGCTTGCGCAGGCGCTCGACGATGACGTCGTCCACCTCGCCGTGGGCCGTGTGACCCCACCAGGTCAGAACGTCGGTGGCGGCCAGCACCTCGTCGGTGAGCCCATGTTCCGGCTCGTCCAGCGTGGCGGTGCGGACCTCCAGGTCGTCGTGCTTCGCCAGCGGCCCCGCGATGGCGCCGTGGATGCCGTCGGGATAGATCGCCGCGATCTCGGGGTTGCGTTTCTCGTGTCGGAATTCATTCCAAACAGTGACGCGGACGGGGTCTGCCATTGAACGCGCTCCCGAAGAGCTCGATGAAGGCCGTGCTGCTCGCATCCTACGCGCCAGGTGATTCTTGTGCGCGACTCGCGCTCACTGCAGTTCGTGCGTTTGGTCCGCCGAACGCGCACAATCGGGGCCGTACGCGCCTTGGATCTCCCTCGCATGGCTGAATTTGCAGGTTCGAGCGACGCATCCGTAGACCAGGCCGCCCTTGACGCGTTGGCCGACCTGGCGACGCCCACCGTCACCGCGGCCCTGGGCAAGCTGGGGTTCGACTTTGCGTACGCGACGGGAATCAATCCGCTTGCACCACCGGAGGGCGGGCGCATGGTGGGGCGGGCGCGAACCGTGCGGTTCATCCAGAAGCGCGAGGACCTGGTGAAGGCGCAGTACGCCGACCTCGAGCGTTCGCCGCACCGCAGCGCCCTGGAGTCGGTCGAGCCCGGCGAGATCATGGTGATCGACGCGCGCGGGTGCCTGGAAGCCGCCGTGGTGGGCGATATCTTCACGCGCCGGGTGCAGGCTCGCGGGGGACTTGGGATCGTGATCGACGGTGTTTGCCGCGACATCACGGCAATCCGCGAGGTCGGCCTGCCGCTCTACGCCCGCGGGGTGCACGGCCAGGGCATCGACCGACGGCTGATGTCGGTGGGCAGCCAGGAGCCGGTGCAGATTGCGGAAGTGGCCGTGATGCCGGGCGACATCGTGCTGGGGGACGGGGACGGCGTGGTGGTGATTCCGCCCCATGCGGTGGAGGAAGTGATCGCGGAGGCCTCGACGCACGAGGAGTTGGAGGTCTGGATTCGGGAAGAGATCAGCGCCGGGCGCGGCAGCCTGCACACCCACTATCCGCCCAACGCCGAGGTGTTGGCCGAGTTTGAGGCGTGGCAGCGGGCGCAGGGCCGCGATCCGCTCGGGCGAGAGTTCCGGCTCTAGGAAGGCGCCAGCCGACATGCGCATTACCGACATCGAGACCTTCGTCTGCAGCTACGCCTTCCCCGAGGCCGACCGCTGGTACGCCGGCGGTCGCGGCCAGCGCGAGCCGCTGGCCATGCACTTCAACGCCATCGTGCTGCGCGTGCATACCGACGAGGGCATCAGTGGCCTGGGCGAAATCATGCCCTGGTCGGACATCGATACGCGGGTGCGGGCGGTGCACGACGTCGTGCGCCCCCGGCTGTTGGGTCGCAGCCCCTTCGACGCGGACAAGCTCACCGTGTTTGGATCTGACCTCGACACCAACCTGGCCCTGGCCGCAGTCAACGTGGCGTGCTGGGACATCATCGGCAAGGCCACCGATACGCCGGTCTACCGGCTGCTCGACACGGAAGGACTGGCCGAACCGCGCCTGCGCTGCTACGCCAGCGGCGGCGTGAGCTGGGCGTGGTTCGACCGGCCCGACCAGCTGATCGAAGAAGCCCTGGAGCACCAGGCGGACGGCTATACCGCCATGAAACTGCGCATCGGAACCTCCTGGGACCGCTCCAACGTCACGCCGGCCCGCTTCCTGGACCTCCTGGGACGCCTGCGCGACGCCGTCGGTCCCGACTTCGAGCTGATGCTCGACGCCAACATGCGCTTCAGCCCCGACGAGGCGGACCAGGTGCTGGAGCTGGCGCGCGGGCTGCGGGAGCTGGATTTCCGCTGGTTCGAAGACCCGATCATGCGGGCGGAGGACGACGCCTCGTACCGCGGTATCACGGCGGAGGCCACGGACGCGGACAGCGTGTCGGTGTACCGGCGGCTGCGGGAAGCGTCCGGCATGACGATCTCGGGCGGCGAAACGACGTTTGACCCGCGGGTGGTGCGTCGACTGATCGACAGCGACGCGCTGGACATCGTGAATCTGGACGTCACCTGGGTGGGCTTGGACCAGGCGCGCCGCTTCGCCCGCTGGCTGGAGGCGCGCGGCAAGCTGTGCATCCCCCACAGCTGGACGACGGCCATCTCATTCGCAGCCACGGCGCACTTCGTCGCGGCCATCCCCAACCGCTACACCCTGGAGCACCAGCTGATCAACAACCGGCTAATGGACGATCTGCTCGTCGATCCGGTGCTGCCGGTAGACGGATACGTGGATGTGCCCGAGAGGCCGGGATTGGGGATTGAGCTGGATGAGGCGGCCTTGGACGGGCAGTTTCAGCGGATTGAGGGGGACATCCTCACGAACGTGTAAAGAGGCGTGCGCCGACGCGAACCCGTTGGCTAGCGTCCAGACAAGCGGACGCTCGCCTCAGTCGCGTCAAGAGTCGAGGCCCCTAGAGCGACACCCAGGCGGCGCCTTGTTGGGAGGACTCCACCGCGCGGTAGATGAATTGCATGCCGCGGAGGCCGTCGTAGGCGGTGGGGAAGTCGTACTCGTCGGTGGGCATGGGGTCGCCGTCGAGGTGGCGGCGGATGGCGGTGAGGGCGCCGACGTAGATCTGGGCGAAGGCTTCCAGGTAGCCCTCGGGATGGCCGGGCGGGATGCGGCCGGCGGCGGAGGCGTGTTCGTCCAGGTAACCCTGGGCGCGGCTGAAGGTCTGGCGCGGTTCGCCGAGGCGCCACACGTCCAGGTAGTTCGGGTTTTCCTGGCCCCAGCGGATGGCGCCGTGCTCGGCGTAGACGCGCAGGGTGATGCCGTTTTCCTCGCCGGTGGCGATCTGGCTGGCCGTCAGCAGGCCCTTGCCGCCGCCCTCCAGGCGCAGCAGCGCGTTGACGTCCTCGTCCAGCGTGCGGTCGGGCAGGAACGTGCTCAGGTCCACGCACATTTCGCTGACGCGTTCGCCGGTGACGTACTCCAGCAGGTTGAACGCGTGGGTGCCGATATCGCCAATGGTGGCGCCGATACCGGAACGCGCGGGATCCAGCCGCCACTCGGCCTGACGCATGCCGAGCTTCTCGTGCGGGGTAGCCAGGAAGTCCTGCAGGTATTCCACGATGACCTTGCGCACCCGCCCCATCTGACCGGAACGGAACAGCGCCCTCGCCTGCCGGACCATCGGGTGGCCGGTGTAGTTGTGGGTGAGGGCGAAGACCAGGCCGGACTCCTCGACAATCTTCACGAGTTGCTCGGACTGCTCGAGCGTGTAGGTCATCGGCTTGTCGCAGACGACGTGGATACCGGCTTCCAGGAAGGCGCGGCAGATGTCGAAGTGCGAGACGTTGGGCGTGACGATGCTGACGAAGTCGATGCGCTCGTCGGCCGGTAGGGCCGCCTCGGCGGCGGCCATCTCCTGGTATGAGTCGTACACCCTGCCCGAGTCCAGGTAGAGCTCGGCGCCCGTTTCCCGGTTGAGGTCGGGGTCGCGCGAGAACACGCCGGCGACCATTTCGGCCTGCTGCTCCATGGCGACCACCATGCGATGCACCGGGCCGATAAACGATCCCGGGCCGCCGCCGACCATGCCCATTCGCAGCTTGCGGTTCCACGCGTCCATTGGAGGATTCCTTTCGGGCAGACTCTTGCGGCTCGGGCAGACTCTTGCGGCTAGTCCAGGCCCAGCAGCCGGCGGTTGGCGTCGGCGTCCATCTCACCGCCGGCAAAGTCGTCAAAGGCCACGTCGGCGGCGTCGATCAGGTGCTGCGCGATGA
>JAPPKM010000006.1 GCA_028874315.1 Chloroflexota bacterium | reverse complement strand
AAGACCGCCTCTTCGCCACGCTGGATCCCACCACCCGCAGCGTCGACCTGCCGGGCGGCGGCGCGATCCTGGTCACCGACACCGTTGGATTCATCCAGCGCCTGCCCACTCGTCTGGTCCAGGCCTTCCGCGGAACGCTCGAAGAGGCGCTCGAGGCCGACGTCCTGATCCACGTGGTCGACCTGGCCAACCCCGCGTTCGAGCGCCAGGTCGAGGTCGTCCACGACACGCTCCGCGAAATCGGGGCCGGCCGCCGACCAATCGTCACGGCGCTCAACAAGGTCGATATCGCGCCAGCACCCGACCTTGCCGAGTATCCCAACGCCGTGGCCGTCTCGGCGACCACCGGCGAGGGAATTGACGACCTCCTCCAGCGGCTGGCCGATATCCACAAGGTCAGCACGGTCGAAATCGAGGTCGAAATCCCTTACGACGACAGCCGTCTCGTGGCCCTCTTCCACGAGCACGGAAGCGTTCAGGACGAGTCCTTCGGCCAGTCCGGAACCCGCCTTCGTGGCGCCGTGCCGGCCGCGCTGGCCGGGCGCTTCGACTCCTACCGGGTTGAACCGGCGCCGTCCCCGTGACCGGCCAGCTCCAGGTCGGCTTCGCCCGCCGCGATATCACCCCACCGCCCGGCATCGACCTCAGCGGCTTCGGCTTCCGCTTCGGCGCCAGCCTCGGCTCGCTCGAACCGCTGGAAGTGGGCGTCATCGCCGCTACCTGCGGCGATGAGACGCTGCTTCTGCTCGGCTTCGACCTGATCGGTTTCACCATCGAGCATCTGGCCATTCTCCGTGCGCGCATGGCGGCAGCGACCGGAGTGCCCGGAGAGAACCAGATGTGGACCTGCACCCACACCCACGGTGGTCCCGAAACCGGCGTTCTCCCCGGAATGGGCGAAAAGGATCCCGGCTATCTGGACTCCGTCGAAGAAGCTGCAGTTGAGGCGGCCGTCGAGGCGCTGGACCGCCTGGTCGCGGCCGACCTGTGGCTGGCCCGCGGCGATTCCTATGTGGGTGCCAATCGCCGCTCCGCCGCCTTCCGTCCAGCTGGACCCGAGGACGGCCACATCGACGACATCGACGCTGCTGTCGTCGTGGCCGAGTTCCGTAGCAGTGACGGCAAGCCCGTCGTCACCCTCGTCAACTACAGCTGCCACCCAACCGGCTCACGTGAATGCGTCAGTACCTCCGACTACCCCGGCCACATGCGGCGCACCATCAGCCAGGTCACCGGCGCACCCTGCTTGTATGTCAACGGCGCCGGCGGCGACGTCAATCAGCGCTTCGACGGCGCCGGCTACCGCAGCGTCTCCAACGCCCGCCATCACGGCGTCGCCCTCGGCGGCACCGTCCTCGACCTCCGTTCGCAGCTGCGCCAATCCGCCACGACTCTCACGAGCAGTGCCTCCGCGCCAGCCGACCTCCACTACGCCGAATCAGTCAGCAATGCTGAAGCCCGCGAGATCCTGGCCCAGGGCCAACACGCCCTCACGTCGACAACCGGAACCGCCCAACGTCTGCGCATCCAGTGGCACCAGGTCGACTTCGCCCGCCGCGTCCTCGACTGGCAGCCATCCGACGGCCCGGATCTCACCGTCGACATCCAGGCCCTGCGGATCGGGGACCTCGCGCTCGTCGCCATCCCCTCGGAGTTCTTTTCGGAAGACGGCCGTGCCCTACGGACGCAGACCTCGTCGCCTGAGCTAATGATCGCGGGCTGGAGCAACGGCCTCGTCGGCTACACCCCCACCCGCCGCGCCACGGCCACCGGCGGCTACGAAGTCGACGACGCCCACCGCTGGTACGGTCACCACGCACCCTGGGATCCCCTCAGCGGCGACAATCTGCGCGCGGCCGCGCTGAACTCGATAGGCAAGTTGTTCGGCGACGATTAATCGCCGCTCAACGCCCGCCTCATCCACACCACCACCAGGGCTGCCATACAGCCCAGCACCCAGACCGCAATGGCTGGAACCACCCACGGCCCGCTGATAACCGCTCCCCAGGCACTCAATACCACCACCCCGACGGCTGCGCCAACGAGCGCCGTCAGCAGAAACGCCATCCAACGAAAGGCCCGCGTCTTCATCCACGCGTACCGCGCCGGACGCTCCGCGCCGCACAACCGGCACACTTGCCATCCCCGCGCATTAGTCCGGTGACACACGCGGCACAACCAGATCGCTCCAGGTGTTACCTGAGCTGTCGTGGTCAGGCCGCTGACGTGGCGCTGAGGCTCGGTGGCCATCGCGCCTTACCGTGACCCCACCGGCGAGTGGCCCTTGCGCGCCGCTGCTGCGGCTTCTTCCACGGACGGGCTATATCGATCGAACGCCTCGCGCAATCTGGCGGTCTCGTAGTGCGCGTAGATGCGCTTAGTCGTATCAGGCGAGGCGTGGCCCAGAATGTCCTGGACCTCGGACAGGTTCGCGCCACGATTCAGCAGCGATGTCGCCTTCAAGTGCCGGAAGTCATGCGTCGTGGCCGGCACACCCACGGCCGCGGCATAGGTCTTCACGATCTTCCAGATCGATTGCGGCGACAGGCGCAGCCGCTCGCCGGCTCGCCCCGGGTTCTTCGGCTTTCCGTGGTGCCGAATGAATAACGGCGCATACGCGTCGTGTCGTACCTCGACGTAGGCGCGAAGCGCCTCGCGCGTGTCGTTGTCGAAGAACACCACCCGCTCCCGGTCGCCTTTCCCCGTGATCAACGCCTGCCCCGCCCACCCGTCATCCACGTCTTTCCGGTCAAGCCGCGCCGCCTCGCGCCGCCGCATGCCGGTGGTGAATAGCAGCAGCAGCAAGGCGCGATCCCGATAGACCCGCAGCCGGGCATCTCTCGAAGTTGAGTCGGCAATCAATCCCGGCAACTCGTTCTTGACATAATCAACAATAAGCGCCAGTCCGTTCTCAATCCGTGGCGTCCGATACCCGGGCTTGTCGCGAACCGCCCGCAATCGCTCAACTGCCCGTTCGAGTTCCACGCCATCCAGTACCCCGGAACGCAGGCAATGCCTCAAGAACGCGCGAACCGCTGCCAGGTAGGTCGAAATCGTCGCCTGCCGCTCGCGACCAAACTCATCCACCAGCTCCAGGTAGAACCGCTCGAGCACGCCGTCGTCCAGCTCGTCCAGCGACGTCTCGGTACCGCGCCAGGCCAAAAAACGCCGTAACCCCGTCCCATACGTCGCCCTCGTGCTCGGGGACTTGGCACGCATGGCGCCCAGGAAATCCGCCGCTGCGGCCTGCAAGGTCTGGCTCATGGACCCCTACCTGGATTCACCTATGCACCATAGGGACCCCCACGACACAGTGGGAACTTTGAATCTAGCGCGCCCCGTCAACTCTGTCACGAGACTTTTCGAACCTGTACGACCGCCCGGTACCGCTCGGTACCTCGCGGCACTTCGCGAATCCCCTTCGGCTTCAGGCTCGTCGGTCTTCAAGACGGCGCAAGCGACACATCGACCATGTCGAGCGAGCAGGCAGGACAAGGGACTCGTCTGTCGAAGGCCCATGGCCGTTCCCTGGTCACGCAGTCGTTACCGGGGTTCCGCCGACACACCGTTTCCGCTCCTCGCCGGAGAGGGATGGAATACGCCGCCCGTAGCAGCGATCTTCGTGGCCTATGGGACCTTCGCGCCATACGGAGTTCCAATCCACGCCTCCTGGCATCTCCAGATCCAAGTAGTAGAACTAATGTGTATTAGTTCTACTACTGAGCTCAAGGTCCAGCCGGTCAGGTCGCCAACGGCGCTGACCGGACGAGCGCTCTCCAGTCTTGGAGCTGCAAGGTCGCCATTCAACGCTGACTTGGAGCACAGAGCGCGCTCCCGCCGCACGCGGTGCTCCGCACAAGCGGATGCGTCTTCGCGCCTCGGGCCGCCATGCGGGTTGCAATAGGTGTCGCCGTTGGCAGGCCACGACAGCATGGCCCCCCTGGCCCGGATTAAGTCTGGGGCATGCCAACCCTCACCGTCATGGACCCCTTCGGATCCGCGTCCCCGGGCAGCGCCTGGACGCACTTCGGTCGCACTTCGGCGCCTCGTTCAGGCGCCTGGCTCAGACGCTGCAATCACGCCGACCATCCGATACTACACCCTTTGCATTATGTAAAGTTACGGTCTACGCATACTGCGTCCGGATTCCGGCCTGCCGCACCTGCTGCCACCGTTCGCCAAATGCCGGGCTCCCGTCATCCTCCTCGGTCGTCAGGGACACGCCCCGTTCAAATCCGGGCCGGCTGCCCGCCAGAAAGTCGGCTTCCATGTCATCGTGTTCCGTGTAGGCCGCCAAAGATCCGTCCGCCCACCGCACGGTGTGAATCATCCGAGGCAGCTCGTGCGGCGAAACGTCCGGCCGTCGCAGCCGTTCCAACGCGTCCTCGTCAACTTCGATCCCTAGCCCCGGAGCTTCGGGAACCCGCATGTGACCGCGCCGGATCTCCAGCGGCTCTCGAATCAGGTCGTCCTGATAGGTGTTCAGGCAGGTAATCGCCGGCCACTGCGCCGCCGGCAACACCGCGCCCAGGTGAGCGGTGAACGCCGTGGTGATTCCCGTGCCCACAAGCTGTAGCCACAGCGGCATGTTCGCCTCATCCGCCAGCGCCGCCTGATGCACGGTGCGCGCCGCTCCCTGATTCAGCACCCAGCCGTCGCAGACGCCTTCCTTGACGGCCGTCAGAAACGGCGGGTTGTCGAAGTGCATCGCCACCGGTCGCCGCAGCTTCGCCCGCAGCGAGCGGTTGCCTTCCACGTCATGCTGCGGAATTGGTGTCTCGAAGAAGTGCACCTTCGGAAACGTCTCCAGGTCAGCCAGTACGTGCTGCGCCTGCCCCGCCGACACCAGCAGGCTGTTGAAGTCCAGGTCGAACACACAATGGTCCGGCGTTGCCTCGCTGATCGCCTGCGTCGCCGCGCGCAGGTCGTGCCAGGGCCGCGCCTTCAGCTTGAAGCTGGCGTACCCGGCCGCTACGGCGTCCTGCGTCTCACCCACCCACTCGTTCGCCGGCATGTCCCAGCACCACCAGGCGATCGGGCACCAGTCGCGCACCTTGTGACCAAGCAGGCGATATGCGGGAACCCCGAGCCCCTTGCCGGCCAGATCAAACAGCGCTTGCTGCAAGCCAGCCCCCAATCCGTCGTCCCACATCAGTTCGGCCGGATTGCGTCCAATCGCCCTCTCGGCGGCCTCGTCCGACACCCGGCCCCAGGTGTAGTGCGGAACTGTCTCGCCCCAACCAACCAGGCCGGAGTCAGCCGTGACCTTGCACACTTCGATGATTGACCAGTCCGCGCACTTGCGCCGCATATGCCGACCCGGGCGCTCCGTGTGCCCGGCGTCAACCGGAATCCGTTCAATCGAGTCGATTCTCATGCCAGCCACCCCACCCGTTCCCAGCCTGGCGAGTGTCGCATGCAGGGTGTCCGCAGGTCTCTAGACGGTGGAATCTGTATCCATGGATGGTCTTGGCCGGAGGGAATCCGGGGAGGCGCTGCTTGCCGGCATTGAGAGTGCATAAAGGCCAGTTGGATCAGGCATGAGTTCACTGGCCGCAGGAAGATAAGGTCAGCGACTACATGTCGGGCCGAGGCTCGACATCCTGGTTCATCGCCCACGCCGGATAGTAATTCACCATTCTTGCGCCGGGGTACGGCCGACCCAGCGGTTGTGCCGGCATCGGAAACGCCCCATCGAACCCGTCAAAGGACATCATTTGGCTGTACGAGAACCTTAGACCCGCCGAGCGCAGTGTGCGTGCAGACGGAATATTCCACGGAGACGTTGTGGCCAAAACAAGGTTGCCTCGCTCGATAATCGCCGAACCGGCCGCCCCCACAACGGCCCGGCCCACTCCCCGGCCTCGTGCCTCCGGCATCACGTCCATGCCGATTTCCTCGACACCCTCGTCGTGGTGATTCACGGCCGCCAGAGCTACCAGCTCACCGTCCTCGATCACGCCGTACCCGTCATGCGCCTCGCCGAAATAGCAATGCCAGAAGCGGGCGAAGTCGACTTCGGCCAGGTCATCCGGCCCCAGCCGCACGACCCCCGGATCCTTCGGATCGTTCCAGGTCGACGCGTCGCCAAAGTAGAAAAACACCGGCCCCCAGGCGCTGTGCCCGTCCGGCTGCGTTACTCGCGCCAACTCATATGCGCCAAAGGTCGAAAACAACATGTCCGGATGCATGTTCGTGACCACCGGCCGAAGCGCCTCCAGCCAGTCGTTCCGCGCGCTGACCAGTGAGCCTCGGTCGAGCCGAATTGCGGCCAGCGGTTGCCCCCCCGCGTCGGCTGACCGCCCAATAACTGGAATCGGGTCGGAACCAAACGCGTCCAGGCCCGCGCCCATCGTGGACTCAATCATCGCCACGACTCCAGGCGGCAGAAATGGCCGCCAGCCATCGTGAAGCACCTCGTTCATTCGCTCGGCGTTCCCTTCGGACTCGGCTTCGAGAACGACCCGTTCAACTGGCCCTCTGCAATTGGACTGGCAGGTACGGCGCCCAGGAAGGATCGAGTGAATGCGTAACAAACCGGCCCAGGAGATGCGAGTACGGAGAGCGAGGGTGCGTGGGGCGGCGGAGCAGGCGCATGTTGGCCCCGCTCGGTGTACGGCCGGCCTTGCGCAGGTTGCAGGGACGGCAAGCTGTCACCAGGTTGTCCCATCGACGGCGTCCGCCCAGGCGTCGCGGCTTCACGTGGTCGATCGTCATCTCCGGACCGTGAGTTCCGCAGTACTGACAGGTGTGAGAGTCGCGCACCAAGACCTCACGCCGACTCAGCTTGATCGTCGGGCGTGGGCGCCGGACGTAGTACCGCAGGCGGATGACGCTGGGCCTCGGCACGTCACGAACTGGCGTTCGCAATGGACGATCGTGATGCGCCAGCGATTCGGCCTTGCCTTTGGCGAGAAGCACGATCGCACGTCGCACGCGACAGACGTTTAGCGGCTCGTAGTTCTGATTCAGTAGCAGAACCGGCGTATCCACAGGCTCCCGGCACGTCGTGGCTAGCCGGGTTCATGGTACAGGGCAACAGCCAGGGGGCAGCGACGGAGCAGCCGGCAACACTGCCGGGCGTCTGTCTCCCTGCGCTCGTATGCTTGCGGGTGGTGACGAAGCAACAATCCCCGGACCATTGGTATCTGGTCCGATTTACGAAGACTGGCGCCGCGCGCTACCTCTCCCAGCACGACGTACGCCGAGCCTGGGAACGTGTGACGCGGCGGGCCGGGTTGCCGCTGGCTTACAGCCGCGGCTTCAGTCCCAAGCCGCGACTCAGCTTCGGTCCACCTCTTCCGGTGGGCGCGGAGGGCCGTCGCGAGTACATGACGATGGGGCTGCGCGCCGCGCTTGATGGCGTCGAAGTGAAAAAACGACTGGCTGCTGCTGCCATCCCGGGCATGGCCGTCGTAGAAGTCGCGAAGGCATCGGGCCGTCGAGTGCGTACGTTCTGGGCCACGTACGAGCTTACAGTCGACCCTGCGCCAGCCGACCTGGATGCCCGCGTGGCGCGCCTCCTGGCACAGGACACGGTGGAAATCGAGCGCGTCCGTGACCCGGAAGGAGTCCGGCGTGACATTCGACCTGGAATAGGTGCGCTGACGTCCGAAAACGGCACCCTACTTGCACGCCTTCGAATCGCCCAGGACGAAATCGTGACCTCCCGCGACCTCGCACTCGCGCTACGAGTCGAAGCAACAACGACGACCCGCACCGACATTGAGCTCGAAGCCGTCGGCTGACGTCCACGCGCGACTCGAGGCTGTCCTTGCCTCGGCTATGCAGCCGACATCGGGACGCCTACGCCACGTTCGAACTGGACTCTGGCGCTGGACCGCTGGCGACGCGGACTTGGCACTCAAGCTCTTCGAAGGCGTGAATGCCCACGAGCGACTCCGTACCGAAGCGGCTCTTTATCAAGAATTATGTCGCGTCGGTGCTCCGGTGCCGGGATTCGTTGCCGCCGATGCGGATGCGCTGGCGCTGGCCCGGGTCTGGATTCCAGGCACGACCCTTTACGAGCAACTGGCAGCCGACGAACCGCCCGGCCAGTCCCAGGCGTCGGCCGTGCGCGACGCCTGGTTGCGACTGCTCAAGGCACTGGCCCCGTGGTACGCGCGCATTGCGTCGACCCGACGAAAGGCAGCCCGACGTAAACGTTGCAGGGAACTCTCGGCAGTCGCCCAAGCCCTCTTGGATGCCATGCCGAAACTACCCGCCGATGCGATTCATGCCCTGTGCCAGACGATCACTGCCGACGACCTGGTCCTTCTGCCTCTCGACGCATCACCGTCCAACGTGGTCATCGACGGAAACAGGGTCGCCTTCATCGACTTGGAACTGCTCGGGCTTGACTTTGCGGATTGGACGTACGCGAAGTACGTGTCCGGCGTCGATGAGACCGGGGCGCTTCGCAGCCTTGCTGCTAGGCATCCAGACGATTCGGAGCTTCCCGGCCTTGATGCGTCGGTAACGCTACTGGCGCTGGCGCGAGTCGCCGGTCTTTGGAACGCGCCTCGAATCGCAACCGGGTCGCTGCCAGACGTGCTTCCTGGCAGCTCACGGTCGATCAGGCGGATTCGTCAGAGCCTTGGTCTAGAATCAAGCGTCACGTCCGATAGCGGATAGCGGAAACGAGCAAGCAATGGCTG
Source organism: Chloroflexota bacterium (assembly GCA_028874315.1). Classification (GTDB taxonomy): domain Bacteria; phylum Chloroflexota; class UBA11872; order UBA11872; family UBA11872; genus UBA11872. The sequence continues at coordinate 15,277 of JAPPKM010000006.1, read as the reverse complement.
CTAGCAACGAGTCCGGGACCAACCAGCCCTTCCAGCCGCGGGGACGCGATCTGGTGATCGGCGGCATTCCGTGGATTGCCCGTATGTCGGATAAGGCCCGCGCCAAGGCGGATGGCACGATCGACGACTACATTTATCCATGCCCCATTGATCGGCGGGTTCTCGGCGAACTCGGGATGAGCGCCGACGAATTCATGGAACTCTCGGTGGCGTCGGACACGGACGCCGAACTCGTTCGCCAGGTTCGCGAACGCCGCCGGGCCCCCGAACCCGCAGCAGGTGCCTGAGCCGCGCGACGACGTCGTCACACATCTGAATCGAGTCCTCGACCTCCCGGCATTCCCTGACTACGGCCCCATGGGCCTGCAAGTCCACGGCTGCGAAGTTGTCGAGTCCGTGGTTACGGCCGTTTCGGCGAGCCGGGCGCTGTTCGAACTTGCGGCCTCTCGGGACGCAGGCCTGGTGGTCGTGCATCACGGCTTGTTCTGGGACAAAGATTCGCGGGTGATTGACCCAATGCTCCGCGAGCGCCTGCGCCTGCTATTCGACCACGGGATCAACCTGGCGGCCTACCACCTTGCGCTGGACGGTCACCCAACCCTCGGCAATAACGCCCGCATCATCGAAGCGCTTGACTTCCGAAAGGAGCGCGCAGGGTTCGCGCATGCCGGCGACCGTCCAGTCGGCTGGTTCGGTTCGGTCTCGGACCCGGTTCCAGCCGCTGAATTCGCTGCTCGCGTTGAGCAAGTCATCGGTCCGCTGAACGCCAACTATGCGAATGGTCCGGCCGAGATCCGTCGGATCGCCGTCTGTAGCGGTGGCGGGCTGCGTTACCTTCCAGAAGTAGCCGCGAGCGGCTGCGACGCACTCCTGACCGGCGATATGTTTGAGCCTGCGGAAATGTGGAGCCGAGAACTTGGCGTCCACTTCCTGGCCGCCGGGCACTACGCGACCGAGGTCTTCGGCGTCCAGGCGCTGGCTGAGTTGATATCCGCGGAACTCGACTGCAGCGCCGAGTTCATCGACCTGCCGACAAACGCCTGACGACCTAGCCTTCGGCTTCGCCCCTGACTTCAATAACCTTCACCGCCTGGCGCGCGGCGGGGGCCGCCAGCGCGCCAGTGAGCAGGCTTGCCGCGACAAAGACGACAAGCGAGACGAACAGCGCCAGGAGTGACGCTCCAGTTGACTCGCTTGCAATTGCTGTCCGGATGAGCTCAACCGCGGCACCGGCTCCCGCCAGCCCCGACGCCAGCCAGGCGCCCCGCACCGCGACGTACACGAAGGTCAACGGCGCCACCACGAGGACATTGCTCCCCATGCTTCGCAGTCGAGGGTAACGCAAGGCGCCAACGGTCCCGTCCCGATCATTGGCCGCGGCGTGCAATGCACTGCCATCGCCTGCCTCGGCCACCATCGCCTCGAAAGCCCGCAAGCGTCCCGGCAACCGCCAGAACGCCTCGTAGTCCACGGCCAGGCCGGTCATTGTCCAGCCAAAGAAATAGCCGATGAGCACGATGGCCAACCAGTAAACGACCGGCAAACTGGCGCCCCAACTGCTCGGGTCCTCGGGATTGAGGAACCCATCGGCGACCGCGCCGAGGGCGTAGAGCGGACCCATCCCAACAGCAGTGAAGATCCCAATGATCACCAGTGATTCAGAGAGATCATGCCGGAACGAGCGCATTACACGATCACCTGGCCGGTCTCGCCGGCGCCTGCCCGACTACTCTACCCGCGCGGCGCCGCCGGCCAGGCCGGCCGGACTGCGCTAGGAAGCCGAGCGCGACCGGGCGCGCATGCCGTCCAGCATCTCCGACAGCCCAATTTCCAGCAGGTCCATCGACTGGGCTACGTAGCCATCCCCGTCGCGCTCGGCGATCACAATGGCCGACGAGCCCACCTTCGGTTCTGCGCCCGCCTCAAGCCGACTGACGTCGATAGTCACCTCGTTGCCCAGCACGGTCAACATCTGAATAACGCCGCTACCGACGGCCGTGACTTCGCCAACGGCAATGACCATGCCACCTGGCCTCACAACCTGTCGCTCGGACTGAGTGCGGTCGACACGGCGCATGAAGGGAGCGTGGTCGCGGAAGAACGAACGCGGGGACGCGTCTCGCCACGGCACGACGATTACGCGCCGGGAACCCCACCAATGGTGAAATGTGTCGCGACCGTCCTTGCCGCGCATGTAGTGCTCGTCGACACGCGTTCGCTTGGGGTGCTCATAGCGATCCATGTCGCGCTTTGCATCGGCTCGTCCGTTGGACCACGAATCGGCCTTTGATTTGCTGTGGTAACCCGCTTCGCCCACGTGACCGGCCACCGATTTCGGGCTGCCGGTCGAATCGCCACGAGCCAGCGCAAGTCCAAGTGCGGCCCCGCCAACGGCCAGCGATACGACCGCCAAGACGATCAACGAAGTCAGACGAGCGGAAAACTGCCACCGCATAAGGACACCAACGAAGATTATTGCGTCCTAGCCATCGTCTCACGATGTCGGCGGTCAGATCGTGAAACGCCTCACGTTCCGCCGTCGAAGCTCAGGGGACGGCGCTCAGGATTGCTACCATCGTCGGTATCGCACGCGGACCTTGGACCCGCGAACGCGTGAGCCTCCGTAGCTCAATTGGAAGAGCAGCTGACTCTTAATCAGTTGGTTGTAGGTTCGAGTCCTACCGGGGGTACCACGAACATCTGTGCTGCTAGGTGCGCACTCCAGAGGGCGGCCCACTTTTTTCCATGCCTTCATCTGATTGCTCCGCTCCGCGATCAGAGGTCTGGTCTGGTCGCACCAAAGAACGCACGGCAAACCTGGCCAACTGGAACGACAGGGTGGCCGCGCACCTGGCGTCACCCGGATACGACGTCGAGGGCTTTGTCGCGGACCCGGCCAGGATCGGCAAAGCGGTCGCGCTGGATCGAGAAGAACTCGGCGACGTCAGCGGCCTGTCCCTGCTGCATCTGCAGTGCCACATCGGCCTCGACACGCTCTCCTGGGCACGACTTGGCGCACGGGTCACGGGGCTTGACTTCTCGCCCCAGGCAATCGACGCAGCTCGCGAAATCAGCCGGCGGGCGCGTACGCCTGCGGAGTTTGTGCTGGCCGACGTCTACGAAGCGCCCGACATGCTCAAAGAGACCTACGACATCGTCTTTGCCAGCGAGGGCGTTCTGTGCTGGCTGCCAGACGTCGCCGCCTGGGCGCGAGTCCTAAGCCACCTCACGCGACCCGGCGGAACGGCCTACATTCGCGACGGTCATCCAATCTCTCACGCGCTGGATCACGATCGCCCGGACGGCCGACTCGAACTCGTGGGGTCCTACTTCGAAGGACCGGCACATCGCTACGACGAGCCTGGAACGTACGTCGAAAGCGACGTTCACATTGAGCACACCGTGAACTTTGAGTGGAACCACGGACTCGGTGAGATCGTCAACGGTTTCATCCAGGCGGGGTTCCGGATCGAGTCGCTGCGGGAGTACGCAGTCTCGGCGTACCAGGCTTTGCCGGGCATGGTCAAAGACCAAGACGGCTGGTGGCGCCTGCCACCGCAGTCCGGCCAGGCACCCTCCATGTTCTCGATTCGTGCAGCACTTCCTGTTTAATCAGGGCCGGTATCTGATCCGCAGCGAGCGGCTACCTCGGACCAACGTATCGGCGACGACAAGTGCGGGAGGACTACGTGAACCAACTCGAACAACTCAATGCGTACCTGCAAGACCGTCTCCGTCGGGCAGGGTTGGAAGAAGTCACCCTGCAGGTGGCGGCTCGCTGGATCCGAGAAGCGGAGTTACTTCCGCAGCGTGCAATCCGCCGGGACGGCTCTTTGCGATTTCTCATCCAGGCAGGCTGGATCGAAGGCGGGGAACAAGCTCCTGGACCAACTGGCCGGTATCGAATCCGGCGGAAGCGCGCGTAGCTCAGCGATTGCTTGCCGGCAGCGCAAGCAACCGCCGCCCGATAAACCGTGGTCGAAACGCAGCAGGGCACTTAGCTAGACTTACGACACAACGGCTATTCAAGCGACGGTTCGGCGGTCGCCCAGCTGCGCCGGGCGGCCCTCGAGTTGCCGCGAGGTGCGACTGCAATGGCGCAAGACTTTACGATGTTCGTGGGCACGGTCGGCGGCGGTTTGAACCTGAGTTCCGACGGCGGCACGTCCTGGACTCAGATCAGTAGCCCCGTCCCGACCGAGTGCAATGTTCGTGCCGTCACGGTGTATCCGAACAACCCCAGGCGAGTGATCGCCGGCACCGACGTGGGCATTTTTCGTAGTGAGAATCAAGGGGAATCGTGGGAGCAGCTCGATACCCCGATTGACGGAATCCACATCTGGTCCGTGACGGTTGATCCAGTCGACCCCGGCATCATCTTTGCCGGGACCCGCCCCGGCGTCTTCCGGTCTCGGGACGACGGCGAGACCTGGCAAGAGTTGCCGGTGAACGTGAACATGAACGGCCCGATCGACCCGCCGCGCACGACCACCGTGCTCGTGGACCCGCGCGATCACCAGACCGTCTGGGCCGGGGTCGAAGTCGCTGGGCTTTATCGAAGCAAGGACGGCGGCGACTCCTGGACGGCGCTCGCCAACGTCGGTCCGCAGATGATGTACGACGACATTCATGGGCTGGCCATCCGCCCCGGCGACCCCACGCTTGTCTATTCCACCAGCCCGTTCGGTCTGGCGGTTAGCACGAACGAAGGGGAAAGCTGGGATCACCACAAGTTTCCCAGCTTCGATCCCGGTGGCTCGTCCTACTGCCGCAACATCCTGGTACGGCCGGACAACCCCGACGTGATGTTCGTCGGCAACGGCAACGGTATTCCCGGGGTCACCGGAGCCATTCGCCGCACCGTGGATGGCGGCGCCACCTGGGATACGCCCGAACTGCCCGTCACACCGAACTCCGTCGTCTACTGCTTCGGCGCGCACGTGGACGTGCCCGAGTGCGTCGCGGCGGCCAGTGTCTACGGCTACCTCTACTTGAGCGACGACGGCGGCGCCTCCTGGCGCAAGCTGGAGCGGGAGTTCGGCGAAATCAGAACGGTGGCCATTAGTCCCAACTAGCCCCGAAGAGCCAACGCTGGCGGAACGGATGCTGACCTGCGGTCTCGAAGGTCAGCCGCCACCTTGCTGCCCCGGTCTACCGCCTTTTCGCAGGGAGTCTCAGCGTGCGAGACCCTGACGAAATCCGCTCGCTGTTAAGCGGGCCGGTCAATCCACTGCCCACCAAGTTCCACAGGGACGGGACGATCAACATTGCCGGCATGCACGCCGTGATCGACAGATCCCTAGATGCCGGCTGCCAGGTCATCATGCTCACCTGGGGTGAGACTCTCGTTTCACTCTTGACCGACGCCGAATTGGCCGAGGTCCACCGGTCTGTCATCGCGCATGTCGGCGACCGTGCTCTCACCATTGCCTGCGACAACATGTGGGGACTCCACCAGACGCTCGAATTTGGAGACCTGGTGCGCGAGCTGGGCTACGACCTCTACATGGTCCGCCCGGCCGAATGGGCCCGCGGCACACCCGAAACACTTGCGGACTTCTACCGCGCCGTGGCCGCGCGAACTCGCGTAATGCTTGTGGGCGACGTACCGATCAAGACTTGCGAACTCATCGAGGATGAACCCGGCATCCTTGCCTTCAAGGAAGACACCCAACTTGCCTACGCCCACGAAGTCCTCATGCGTTGGGGGGCCTGCTGGCCGATGGTCGGCGGCGGAGGAATGAAGCGCCATTTCCTGCTCTGGCCGCACGGCTGCCGTTCCTGGTTGGAGCCCTTCGTGCGCTGCTACCCCGATCCGGCCATGCGCTACTGGCGGGCCCTCCAGCGCGACGATACGGACAGAGCCTGGGAAATCGTCATGCGAATCGAGAAACCTGTGCGAGAGGCAGGACACAGCTTTCCCGCCGGATACAACGGTTTTTCGCAGGCCATGATCGAGGTCTATGGCGTGGCGCCACGCTGGCGGCGCTCGCCGGCGCCAAACGCGACCGAGGCCGAAATGGAAGACATTCGTGGGCTGCTGCGGCGCCTTGGGCTATGGCCCTGACCAGCGGCGCAAAACCCGCGCCAGACGGCTTGGGCGACCGCGCCTTTAGCCGGCCCCCGATCTACCGAACCGACCTCGACCTCTGTACGCCGGCAAGCGCGCTATCGCCGGATCCGCGCCGGCGAGCCTGGCGCACGCTGCCCTACAGTACCGACGCCTTCAACGGCGTGATGCTTCTGGCCGGTCCTGAGACGGCTGCGCCGACCATTACTTATCCGCTGAATGCCAAGGGCTGGCACGCCGTATCGATTGGTGTCCACCCGTTCTGGTCCGAAGGCGAGGGCCGCCAGGTAGAAGTCCAGCTAAAGCTCAACGGGCCCGGACCGTTCACCGTCCTCGCGATTCCCCGCGTCCCCTTCGGCAATCACTCCGAGGTTCTGCACGAAATGTTCTGGGACGTAGCGGACCTCACGGGCCGCGACCTAGTCATTGGACAGCCGTCCGCCGGGTCTCTGAATGGCAACGAGTTCGGCACACTCCTCGGCCAGCCGACACGAATCGCTTATGTCAAGTTGGTCCCGCTGACCGCCGTCGAGGTGCGTGCGGTTGCCGCAGACCGCGCACACGCCGAAACCCGTCGGCTCTTCGCCCACCAGGACGCCCACGGGCCACACTCCGCCTGGCGGCTGACCAGCGCCGACGAAATCCGGCGCGAAGTCGAGCCCTACCGCCACACCGACTTCTCGCGCCTCTACTGGGAATGCGGATCCGGCGACCTGATGAACTACCTCACAGCCATCGGCCGCACGCCCACGCACGATGGGCTTGAGGACTTCCCGCGTCAGAGCGACCGTGTCAATGCCGAGAGTTGGCGAGTCCTTCGTGACAAGGGAATCGACCCGCTGCAAGTAGCCGCCGAGCACGCACGCGAGGTCGGCATCGAGTTTCATGCCAGCTATCGCGTCGCTGGTTTTTATTACCCGCCCCCGCTGGATCACTTCAATCACGGCAACTCGGTTTACAAACGGAGACCCGAGTGGCGCGGTTACGATCGCGAGGGTGGCCGCACGCCACGCTTTGCCTACACCCATCCCGAAGTTCGCGCCTACGTAATTTCGCTTCTGCGTGAAGTCGCCCAGTACCCCGTGGATGGCGTTTGCATGCTCTACAACCGGCGGCTGCCTGTGGTCGAATACGAGCTGCAGCTTGTCGACGGATTCAGTCGAGCACACGGGGTTGATCCACGGACGCTCGACCGCGCCGACGAAGCGTGGCTGCGTTTCCGATCGAACGTGCTCACCCAGTTTCACCGCGAGCTACGCGCAGCAATGGATGAGGAAGCGCGGACTCAGGGTCGTGGCGAGCGGCTTCAGATTTCCGCTGTGGTGATGAGTAGCGAAGCCGAAAACCTGCGCCTGGGAATCGATCTCAAGGCCTGGGTAGACGAAGGCCTGGTGGACACGCTGATCCCCTACACCTCCGTTCCCAATCTCGATAGCAGCGCGGATGCCTGGGCCGATCCGCGTTCAATTGCCTTCTTCGTGAACCTGGCTCGCAATACCCAAACGCTCATCGCACCGAACATGCTGCCTCGTCAGGTGTCGCCGGAGCATCTCCGTCGGCGCGCTTCAGGTCTCTATCGGGCCGGAGTCCAGAACCTCTTCTTCTGGGATTGTGCCGGGGGCTCCGGTCGCGCCAACTACAGCGACATGTGGAGCGCCCTCCGCCGGCTGGGTCACGTCAAGGAGATTGAGACCTGGCGATCCGAGGGCGAGCCGGTTCTGGCAGCCCCACGCCACGAAATGACCGCATTCGGCGATTGGAATCTCCGCTACCAGACGCCGGGCTAGTCAAGCCGACGACTGGTCCTCGGTTCGGTCAGACCACCTGGTACAGGACAGGCTGCCCGGCCTCCATCCGCGCAACGTTGTCGCGAACGACCGCCGATGTCCCACGCAGGAAGATGTCGCAGGCCGATGCTCCATGAGGCGTCGCAAAAACCTCGCGTTCAAACACAGGATCGGCGGGATCGACCGGTTCCTCCCAGAACACATCCAGGCCGGCGGCCCGCAAGCGGCCACTGTCAAGCGCGTCAATCAGCGGCTCTCGCTCCACCACGGGACCGCGCGACACGTTGACCAAAACGGAACCATCGGACATCGCGTCCAGCACGCGCTGATCGACGAGTCCGTGCGTCTCGTCCGTCAGCGGCACTGAGAGCACCACAAACCCGCAATCTTGCACCGCCTCGGTCAGGCGGTCGGCGGTGTGGATCTCGGCCAGCCCCAACTCCTCAGCCAGGTCAGGATCCGGCGTTCGTTTGACGCCAATCAGCGTCGCTCCGAAAGGCTTCAGCAACCTGGCAATTTCGCTTCCAACACCGCCGACACCCACGATGCAAACGCGCGAGCCAAAGAGCGAAGCGCCAAACGGCACGGCAATCGATCGGGCCGCCAGCGTACGAAAGTGCGTGGGCACTTGCCGCCCGGCTGCAATCAGATGCATCAGCGCGAACTCCGCCACGGCCTTGCCAATGCCCGAAGGCCCGGCGGGCGCATTGGCGACGGGTATCCCGCGCGCGCGCGCTGCATGCAGGTCAACGTGATCCACCCCGATCCCAAACTGCTGAATCAACCGCAGGCGCGAAGCGGCCTCAATCGTGGCGGCATCGATGGGCGTACGAGCCGGGATGATCACCTCGGCGTTCGGCGCCTCCACAGCCAGAGCGTCAGGCTCGGTCGGGATAATCTCGTGCTCAGGCAGCGCGTCGCGCAGCGTGTCGGTTATTGCCGCCAGATCCGGGCTGCACATCAGTACCCGCATTGGACGTCCTTCCTGAGCTTCCTGCCTTAACCCGCCTTGGCCTTACAGGCCCCCAGCGCTTCATCCACGATTTCGAGCGTCCGATCCACGTCGTCCTCGGAATGCGCGATCGAGATATAGAACTTCTCGTTCGGCACGATCAAGATGCCGCGCTTGACGCACTCGATGGCGAACTGCGTCCCCATCTCGCGGTCATTGTCCAGCAGGTCAATCCATTGCGTCGGATTGGCGTTCTCCATAAAGCGAACGCCAAACACCATGTCCTCACCCAGCGCCTGCACGGGAATTCCGTGTCGATGACCGGCATCTTCGATTCCTGCTCGCAACCGTCCGCCAATGCGGTGCAGCTGGTCGTACACGCCCGGATCTCGGAGGACATCCATGGCGGCCAGCGCGGCGGTGGCGGCCACGGGATTGCCGTTGAATGTTCCGCTGGCCCAGGCGATGGTGTTGGGCGCGCGTCCCACGTTGCCGTATAGCTCCATGATGTCGCGGCGTCCGGCGATCACGGCCAGCGGGAACCCGCCCGCCATGGCCTTGCCGTAGCAGGCCATGTCAGGGACGACTCCGTACGCCTCCTGCGCGCCGCCCCAGGCCAGGCGGAATCCCGTCACGATCTCGTCATAAATCATCACGATTCCGTGACGGTCACAAGCCTCGCGCACGGATTCCAGGAAGCCGGGAACCGGCCGCAGCACGCGCTGGAGCGGCTCGATGATGATGCCGGCCAGTTCGTCCGCATACTCCTCGATCACTTGCAGAGCAAACTCGGTGTCGTTGTAGGGAGCCACCAGCACTTCGTCCGCAAGCACGCCGGGCACGCCCAGCGAGTCGGGGTCCGCGTGGGGATAGTCGCTTGCCTCGCCGGGGACGGTCCCAAACATGGCGAAGTCCCCGGTCCCGTGCCAGCCGCCCTCGAACTTCAGGATCTTTGGACGGCCGGTAAACGCCCGCGCCGCGCGAAGCGACAGAAACGTCGCGTCCGACCCGGTTGTCACGTATCGCACCTGCTCGGCGCAGGGCACGGCCTCGATCACTTCCTCGGCCAGCCGGATCGCCGGCTCGTTCAGAAAGTAGAACGTCGTGCCCTGCCGGATCTGGTGCTCGACTGCCTCGAGAATGCGCGGGTGGCAGTGGCCAACCAGCATCGGGCCCGAGCCCATCAGATAGTCGATATATTCGCGGCCTTCGACGCTGATCAGATGGCTGCCGCGCCCCTCGCGAATGACCACATCCTCTGATCGTGGGAGCATCAGGAAGCCAAGTGCGCCGCCACTCATGACGTTGCTGGCAAGTTCAAGCAGTTCGCCATTTGAGGCCGACGTCTGGCCCGGAAAGTTCGAGGGCGCCACCGCTCACCTTGTCTCTCTGTGATCCGCCGTCATAGCCAACGGCGCTGGGTCGCGCATACTACATGCGGTATCGATCTGGGCGTTTCCCACTCCCCTGACTGACGGTGACGATGGAGGTATATCGGCTTTGAGTAGCGCAACCTCGGCAGAGCCACGCGTGCGTCTGGGTCTGATTGGGGCAGGCGGCTTCGGCGCCTATACGGCGCAGCTCATTGATCGCCAGCCCGAGATCGCCTTGGTCGGGGTCGCCGACGTTGACTCCTCGAAGGCCGAACGCCTGGGCGAGGAGCGCGGCATTCCGTTTTGGACGGACCACCGAGCGCTCCTCGACGCGTGCGCCTGCGATGCCTTGGCCGTGGTGACGCCCCATTCCACGCACCGCGACATCGTGGTTGACGCGGCCGAGGCCGGCCGCCACATCTTCTGCGAAAAGACCATGGCTATCACCGTCGCCGACTGCCACGACATGGTCGAAGCGGCCGACTCCCACAGCGTCAAGCTCATGGTCGGCCACAAACGCCGCTTTCGTCCGGCGGCGGTTGCAATCAGGAAAGCCCTGGGGTCCGAAGGACTTGGCCGGCCGCTGGCCGTCAACGTGCGCGGCTACTTCGGCCGCCATATCACCGGCTTCTGGCGCGAACGGGAGCTGTGCGGCGGGCTGCTCTATTGGGCCGGTGTCCACGACGTCGACACTCTGCGCTACCTCTTCGGCGAAGTTGCCTCGGTATACGCGGTGCTCGGACCGAAGTTGCGTCCTGAAATCTCGGACCAGGAAGACGCCATCGCAGTGGCCCTGACCTTTCAGAGCGGCATGCTCGGCTCGATCCAGGTCTCCACGTTCTTTCCCATGGCCACGTATCAGACGGCCTTCGGTTTCGACATCGTCTGTGAGCGTGGCGGCATTGCCTACAGCGCCCAGGACCTGAAAGTCACGACGCACATCGAAGGCGAGCAACCCCACACAGTGCAGTTGGAGCACAACTCAGCCGAGGGCGCCTACGACCGGGAGTGGTCCAGTTTCGCCGCCTGGGTGCTCCGAGATGAAACACCGGTCCTCACAGGCGAAGACGGACTCCGCTGCGTGGAGATCTTGCAGGCTGCCTATCTCAGCGCCGACACCGGAGCGCGCGTGGACCTGCCGCTCAACCGCAACGAGCGGCGCCCGTTCGACCAACAGTAGGCGGAGTCGTCATGCGCGTCGCCTGCGTGCAAGTTGCGACTGTGGACGGCGAAATCTCCGCCAACCGTACGCAAGCCCTGCGCCTCACGGAACAGGCGCTGGTGGAAGGCGCCGATCTGGCCATCCTGCCGGAACTCGTCACCACCGGCTATTGCACCAACGACTACACCACGGTCGCCGAGGAAATTGACGGCCCCACCGTTTCAGCCTTCGCCGACGTGGCCCGCGCCTACGACGCCGGCATTGCCGTAGGTTTGGTTACCCGCGCGCCTGATGGACGTGCGCAGAACGGCAGCGTGCTGGTAGGTCCAGACGGCGTTATCGGGACATACGCGAAGTCACATCTCTGCGTCAACGACGATCCCCGTGTCGACGAGTCCGCCGCCTTTGCCGCTGGCCACGCGCTCGGACTGCTCGACTTCGCCGGCGTGCGGCTTGGATTGATGATCTGCTACGACGGACAGCACGGCGAGTTTCCCGTCGCGCTGGTTGCCGGCGGTGCGGACCTGTTGATCTGGCTGAACAACCGCACGTCGATGCCGGTCTGGGAAGCCGCCGCCATCGCCAGATTCAATCGTGTGCCCGTCGCGGCGGTGAACCGGGTCGGAACGGCCGGCTGGCAGCCCGCTGAGGCTCCGCCGCGAATCTTTTCGGGCGTTTCAGTAATCGTCGATCACGAAGGCGAAGTCATCGCCGCCGCTGTTGACGGCAAAGAAACCCTGGTCGCTGGCGATGTCGATATCGTGGCCGGACGCCACCGACGAAACAGCCGCGTGCTGAACACCCTGCAAAGCCGCAGGCCCGACCTTTACGCCCTTGCCTAGACCCAGCCGAAACAATCGCCGCCCACTCCATCGTTCCGTGCGGCTATGATGCGCGCCGGTATTTGACCGCAATCCATTGAATCGGGGCCGTAGCGTGGCAGCAGTCGGGCAGTTTGTCGGTCAATCCGCGTCGGAAGCGCCCGTCCGCAGCGAATGGAACCTGGCCTGGCGGAGGCTGCGGCGCAACAAAGCGGCTATGGCTGGTCTGGCCGCGTTGCTCATCATCTCCCTCGCCGCGATCTTTGCTGACGTCATAGCGACCGAGACCGAGAATCACTTCGACATTCTGTCGTTGGGGCTGCCACCGCTTGCCGAACGGCTCGACCCACCCGACGACTGGCGGCCCTGGGCACAGCGACACCTCCTGGGTACCGACGACATCGGACGCGATGTGTTCAGCCGCATCGTGCGCGGCTCGCGCATTTCCCTGCGGATCGGGTTCTCGGCGGTCACCATCTCGCTGATTGCCGGCAGCATTCTCGGACTGGTGGCCGGCTACTTCCGCCGCTGGCCGGACATGGTCATCAGCCGGATCCTCGACGTGATGCTGGCGTTCCCCGGAATCCTGTTGGCGATGACAGTGGTTGCATCGCTAGGCCCGGGGCTGAATAACGCCATGATCGCGCTCGGCGTGGCGGGCATTCCGTTTTACGGACGCGTGGTGCGCGGCACGACGCTCGCCGCGAGGGACCTGACGTACGTACGCGCTGCGCGCGCCGTGGGCATGTCCGATGTGCGCATCATGCTGCGCCACATCCTGCCCAATGTCGTTAGCCCCATTCTCATCATGGCGACGCTGGGTCTGGGCGGGGCGATTCTGGCGTCCGCAACGCTCAGCTTTCTGGGCCTCGGCGCTGAATCTCCTGCACCCGAATGGGGGTACGAACTCTCCAAGAGCCGAAACCTCCTGCGGACCTATTGGTGGATAGCGACATTCAACGGCTTTGCCATCGCGGCCACCGTACTTTCAATCAACCTGCTGGGCGATGGGCTGCGTGAAGCACTTGATCCGCAGGCCAGTTCGTGGTCCGACTAAGTCAATAACGTGTCCGTGGCGTATCGCGCGAGCATTCGGTACGCTGGCGCATTCGTCGAGGCGCCAGAGTTGTGCGCCTCCAGGGGAGGTTGCAGATGATCAAGACGCCGAGCGTGAGCCGGCGGGCCGTTCTTCGAACCGGACTAGCCGGCTTGGCCGGTGGCGTAGGCGCGGCAGCGTTGGCCGCCTGTGGTGAGACGCAGGTCGTGACGAAGGAAGTCCCGGTCGAGACGACGGTCGTCAAGGAAGTCCCGGTCGAGAAGATTGTCCGTGAGACCGAAGTTAGGGAAGTCCCGGTCGAGAAGATCGTGACCCAGCAGGTCGAGAAGGTCGTCACCAGGACCGTCGAAGTCAAGCAGGTCGTCGAAGTTCCGGTCGAAGTCAAGGTCGAGAAAGTCGTCGAGGTCGAGAAGATCGTCGAGAAGGTTGTCGAGGTATTTGTCGAGACCGTGGCCGAGCGTGCGCCTGGCATCGACATTCATAACCTCGACGCCTCCGTGCCAATCGGCGGCAAGCCGTGGGACCCCAAGCCGGGTGGCGAAGTCAGCTACATGACCTTCGGCAACCCCACCGGCTTTGACCCGGCAACCTGGGGCGGTCGCAGCGCCGAGCCCGCAGCCGCGATGTACGACCTGTTGTACACCTACGGCAAGGGCAACCTGATTTACCCGCACCTGGCCTCGGACCTGCCGGAAGTGGCGGACGACAAGCTCTCCTGGGTCATCCCGTTGCGCAACGACGTTGTATTTCACGACGGTGAACCGTTCAACGCCGACGCGGCCCTGTTCAACTTCCAACGCTTCCTGGACCCTGAGTTGGCCCGCGGCCACGTTATCCGTGACGTCGCGTCGATGGGCGGTGTGGAAAAGGTCGACGACTTCAAGATCCGGATTCACACCACGAATCCACAGTCGCCCCCGTCCTTCCTGCACTCCATTGCCCACCAGCACACGGGCATGGCTTCGCCAAAGGCCGTAACGGAGCGTGGCGAGGACTTCAGCCGCGATCCCGTAGGAACCGGTCCCTTCAAGTGGTCGGGCGAATGGCAGGACGACGTCAAGGTCGTCTTCGACCGCAACGAGGACTACAACTGGGGTCCGTCATTCCTCGCCCACCAAGGCGCGCCCTATCCGGACCGCATGCGGCTCCAGATCTTTGGGTTCAACATGACCGACAACGCAGCTGCCTTCGAGGCAGGCGAAGTTGACATCATCCTCAACTGGTCCTTCGCGGACTATAAGCGGGTCTCCGAGAACCCGAAGTATCACGTGATCGGGTATGCCGCGCCCGGCATGGGTCAGTACATGCCGCTGCACACGCAGCTCTGGCCGCTGGACGACCTGAACGTGCGCAAGGCGCTGCTCTTCGGCGTCGACCGCCGCACCGTCACGGTGCGTGCCAACGGCGGCACCGCCCCGCTCAACATCAGCAACCTGCTGGTACCGGGCACGATCGGCCGCAGCGCCGAGGCTGGCAAGCTCTACACGTACGACGTGGGCAAGGCCAACCAGATTCTGGACGAGGGTGGCTACGCCGAGAAGGACTCGGACGGGTTCCGCTTGGCCCCGGACGGACGCCGGCTCGAAATCAGCTACCCGGACCGCGGCGACCCCGTGGTCGAGTTGTTCAAGCTGGACGTGGAGAAGAACCTCGGCATCTTCGTGGACATCCCGAAGATGGACGGCGCCACGCACCGCGAAGGCGCTTCCAAGGGCCTCTATCACACCACCTGGATCGGCGTTGCGGCGCCCAGTGGCGACGTGATGTACGACCGTTTCCACACCGCGTCGTACGGCGGCGCCAACCGCTCCTACTCATTCTTCGAGTACGACGGTGTACCCGAGTCGGCCACGCCGAACGCCAAGATCGACGGGCTGCTCGAGGCCGCGCGCGCGAGCTTCGACGCGGAAGAGGCCAAGGCTCTCTGGGAAGAGGCCGAGGTCTACCTGATGGAGAACGCGGTGGCGATCCCGCTGGTCCACGACTACCTGCCGTGGCTCACGAACCCCGACCGCGTCGGCGGCGAGTTGTTCCTCGGAATCGACTACCTGCCGT
>JAPPKM010000107.1 GCA_028874315.1 Chloroflexota bacterium | reverse complement strand
GCCCCACCGATCCGAATCGGAACTGGCGGCGCGATCCCGAGCGCCTGGGCGGCTCACCCTGGGACGTCACCTGCTACGCCATCAACGCGGCCAACCACTTTGCGTCGATGGGCGCGGGTGGACGCGGCACTGGCAGAGGTTCCAACCCCGAAGGCAAGCTCCGTTCCGATGCGAAGAGCCTTGTCGCCGCCCGACCGACCAGGGTCTGGGGCGTCGGAAGCATCAGCAAGACCTACGGAACCCTGAATCGTCAGCTCGGCTTGATCGAGTACGACAGCGGCTGCGTGGGCTACGTGGAAGGCAACCGACAGGCGCATCTCAGCGAGGAACTGCACATTTCCGGCAGCGACGGCCGGTTGGGCATCCGACGAGCTTTTCGGCCGCACGCCGAGCCGGTGATCGAGCACCAATACGGCAAGGGCGAATGGCGGGAAATCCCCATCCCAGGCGCCGAGATGTACCGGCTGCAGATGGAGAACTTCGCGGACGTGGCGCAGGGCGTCGCCGAGCCGGTCATGCCCCTTATCCAGTCCGTGGTGAACATGCACACCATCGCGGCGCTGGTCACCAGCCAGCGCGAAGACCGGCTCGTGGACCTCGAACTACCGGCAGGCTTGTTCGAAGAGCCGGCATAGCTGGCGCGCAGGCTTAGCAAGGCGCGGCGATTGGCCGCCGTCCGCCTCTGGGTGCCAATATGGCGCGCCCATGAGCGCCCACATCACAACCGAACGCGAAGCCGCCGACCTTCTCAGCCGGCTGGTCGCCACACCCAGCGTTACGCCGGAAGTAGAAGGCGGCACCGGCGAGGGCGCCATGGCCGACCTCGTCGAGGAATTTGCCCGCTCCATCGGCGCGCAAATCACCCGCCAGGAGGTTTTCCCGGGCCGCGAAAACGTGATCTGCACCATCGCCCCCGACGCACCCGGCCCGCACCTGATGCTGGAAGCGCACATGGACACCGTGGCGCTTGGTCCCATGACCAACGGCCACCAGCCCTACATGGACGACCAGGGCCGGCTGCACGGCCGGGGCTCCTGCGACACCAAGGGCTCGCTGGCGGCCATGCTGCTCGCGCTCCAATGGGCGTCGGGTGACTCCGATCCTGAGGGTCCGCTCACCGTCGCCGCGGCCGTGGACGAGGAAACCGGCAGCGCCGGGGCCAAGGCCCTGCCGCATTCGGGAGTAAAGGTCGATGGCGCAATCGTCGGCGAACCGACGAGCCTGGAGGTGGTTCGTTCGCACCGCGGCGGCCGCTATTGGCCCCTCATCACCCATGGCACCGCGGTTCACAGTTCCACGCCCGAGCTTGGCGACAACGCCATCCTCCGCATGGCCGACGTCTTGCACGTGCTTCGCGAGGAGTACGGCCGGCGCCTGGCTGGTCGAACGCACCCGTTGGTCGGAAACTCGTCCTTCTCCGTCGGCATCATCAAGGCCGGAACCTCGTTCAACATGGTTCCCGACCGCTGCGAGGCCATCATCGAGCGGCGCCAGATCCCCGGCGAGTCCGTGGACGACGTGGAAGCGGAACTCGAGGAAGTTCTCAACATCGCCCGCCGCCGCCATCCGGACCTGAACGTGGAAGTGCAGGCGCCATTTGTATTCGGGGATGTGCTGGACACGCCCGCGGACGCCCCCATCGTGAAGGTCCTGCGAGATGCCGTTACCGACGTCTGCGGATCGGCCAACGTAATTGGCGTGTCCTACGGCTCCGACGCCGCCACCCTGGCCGCCGCCGGAATCCCCAGCGTGCTGTGCGGGCCCGGCGACATCGCCTATGCGCACAGCGCCGACGAGTTCGTGCCCATGGCGGAAGTCGTCCAGGCGGCCGAGATTTACGCGCGCGCCTGGAAGCTCTTCGCCGCCGCCTGATGCCGTCCACGGCCGCCGCCGGGCGACCGAACATCGTCCTGGTCATCACCGACCAGCAGCGCTACGACACCATTGCCGCGCTCGGTCATCCCCACGTCGACACACCCAACCTCGACCGGCTGGTCCGCGAGGGCGTCAGCTTCGACCAGTGCCACGTCACAGCCGCCTCCTGCGTACCGGCACGAGCCAGCCTGTTCAACGGCCTGTATCCCCACACCACCGGCGTGCTACGCAACGGCTGCGAGTGGCGCCGGTCCTGGGTCGAGCAACTGGCCGCCTCCGGCTACCACTGCGTCAACGTGGGCAAGATGCACACCGTTCCCTTCGAGACGCCGCTGGGCTTCCACGAGCGCTACGTCGTCGAGAACAAGGACCGCTTCCTGGATGGCCGCTACTACTTCGACGAGTGGGACAAGGCCCTGGCCGCCCGCGGCCTCGTCAAGCAGCAGCGCGAGCTTTACCGCCAGCGCCCCGACTACCGCGAGGCCATGGGCGCCTTTACCTGGGACCTTCCGGCGGACATGCACAGCGACAACTTCGTTGGCGGCCTGGCCCGCTGGTGGCTGGACACCTACCCCACCACCCAGCCGCTGTTCCTGGAAGTCGGCTTCCCGGGCCCACACCCGCCCTTCGACCCCACGGCCGACGCGCTGGCGCCCTACCTAGACCGTGATCTGCCGATTCGCCCGGTCACACAGGCCGACCTAGACGGCCAGCCCGAGGCGCTGCGCGTCATGCGCGAGCACAACACCGAGGTCGACCACGACTCCGTGGTCCACATCGTCGATCCGCCGCTGGAGTCAAGGCACCGCCAACGCGCGCACTACCTGGCCAATGTGACGATGATCGACACGCAGATCGGCGAACTCATGGACGCCCTGGCACGCAACGGCTACGCCGACGACTGCGTGGTCATCTTCACCTCGGATCACGGCGACTGCCTGGGCGACCACGGCCACATCCAGAAGTGGACCATGTACGACACGATCACCCGCGTTCCCTGCATCGTCTGGGCGCCCGGTCGGTTTGCCGGCGGCCGCCGGATCGACGACCTGGTCCAGTGGTTCGACCTAGGCCCCACCATCCTCGAACTCGCCGGCTGCCGGCCGGACCCGTCCATGGAAGCCCACTCACTCCTCCCGGCGCTCGAAGGCGGCCAGGCCCCTCACCGCAGCTACGTCTTCACCGAACAGGGCCGCGACGACGGCAACGGCCTCCACGTTGACTTGGTCACCGCCGTCCGCAGCCAAGCCTGGAAACTCGTCCACTTCCTCGGCGAAGACGAGGGCCAACTCTTCGACCTGCAAAACGATCCTCACGAAGAACGCAACCTCTGGAACGACCCCGCCGCCGCACCCGCCCGCCGCGAACTCCTGGACGCCCTGCGCGACTGGCGCCTGTCCAGCGGCGTCACCACCGCCAACTGGGCCGCGGACGCCCGCTAAGCCGTACTCGACGGTCGCCGACCACTAAACTGCGGGCCATGCACCAGCCCGAGTTCCCCATCACCATCCGCGGATACCAGTCCCGCGACCAGGCCCGCATCCGCGAACTCACCCTGGAGGGCTTCGACGGCGTCAGCATCGACCAGAACGCCGACCGGCTGCTAGCCCTGGACTCGGAGCCGCTTTGGCAGACGCGCAAGTGGGCGGGCGTGCAGGCGGAACTGGAAGCCTCCCCGTCCGACCACTTCGTGGCCGAGTTGAATGGCGAGGTAATCGGCTACATCACCACCCACCCGCAACCGGCCGCCGGCATCGGCCTGATTCCCAACATGGCCGTGGACGCCCGCTATCGGCGGCGGGGCGTGGCTTCGCGCCTGATTGAGCACGCCCTGGACTATCTCCGCGCCTCCGGCATGCGCGTCGCCAAGATCGAAACCCTGGTGCAGAACGCCCAGGGCCAGACCCTCTACCCGAGCTTCGGCTTCCAGGAAGTCGCCCGCCAGATCCACTACGTACGCCGCCTGGACGACTGATTCGGCGTTGGCCCGCTAGCGCCAGTCGAACAAGCAGCCCACCAGCGACGGCTCGAAGTCGAACAGCAGGTCGTAGATCGGCTCGAACTCGCTGCCCTTCACCCGGTGCGTGATCAGTGGGTCCAGCGTGATTCGTCCGGCTGCCGCCATCCGCATTGCTACCGCCACGTCGCGGCGCGCCGACCAGTGCACCGCCAGCGCGTTCAAAAACGGGTTGTCCTCGGCGTCCGGCTGACGGATCGAATCGTGCGCGCCGATGATCGTCAGCCCTTTCTTATGCACGTCGCGGTAGAAATTGACGCTCTCCGTGGAGCCTCGGGTGCTGCCCAGCAGCACCACCCGCGTCAGATGGCCGGCCATGATGAACGCGTCGTTGATTGGCGCCGGGAAGCCGGTGGACTCGATCACCACCGGCGGCCCGCCCGTGTGGCCCTCGGCCAGCACGGCGCGCTCCTCCTCGGAGGCCGGGTCCATGCTCTCGAGCCACGGCACGGCTTCCGCCATGGCCCGGCGCTGAGGATCCAGGTCCGCCACGAGCACGCGCCCGGCCCCCGCCACATAGGCCCACTGCGCGGCCAGCTGCCCGATCAGGCCGCCGCCGATCACCAGCACGGTCTCGCCTAGCTCGACCCGCGCCTTGCGCACCGCCTGCATCGTGATCCGCAGCAGCGTGTGAAACGCAGCGTCCTGGTCGGCCACGTCGTCGTCGACCATGAACACGTCGCGCATCGGGGCCAGGTCGGCCGTGCCGTGTCGTCCCCTGGTCAGTACCCGCGTGCCCGGCGCCAGGTCCACGCCCTCGCCCGCCGCCACGACCTCGCCCACCGCGCTGTAACCCACGTTCCGCGGCCATATTTGGGACGGCGTATTCGGTAACTGCAGTAGCGATGCACGCTCCGTGCCCGGCGACATGGCCGTGACGTGGTGGCGCACCAGGACTTCGTCGGGGCCCGGATCGCCTAGCTCAATCGTCTCCATCTGAATCGTCTCGACCGAGTGACTGACCAGGACTTGCGCTTGCATGCGACCGGCCGCCTTGGGCTGCCATCCGAACACCGGAAGACTGCCACAGCCGCCCGTTGCGCGTACGATGCAGGCTCCCGGCGTCTACCTGGAGCATTCATGCAGATCACCAAAGTCGAACCGCTGTTCCTGGACCAATACCTGCTGGTGCAGGTGCATACCGACAACGGCCTGGTGGGCCTGGGCGAGTCAGGCTCCTGGGGCTTCCTGGAAGCCTCCGCCGCCGCCATCGAAAAAATGGGCCGCTATCTGATCGGCGAGGACCCGCTGCGGATCGAACACCACTGGCAGTACATGTACCGCTGGAGCCACTTCCGCGGCGCTGCGGTCATGGGCGCCCTCAGCGCCATCGACATCGCCCTCTGGGACATCGCCGGCAAGTACTTCCAGGTGCCCGTCTACCAACTCCTCGGCGGCCACGTGCGCGACCGCTGCCGCGTCTATTACCACGTCCTGGGCGAGACCCGCGAAGCCCTCGTGCAGGGAGTGGCCAACGCGCGCAAGGAAGGCTATACGGCAGTCGGCCACCTCTCACCGTTCCTGGACGAAGAACGCGACGTCATCTACTTCAAGACCCACGTGGACAAGATCGAGGACGCCACCGAAGCCGTGCGGCTCTACCGCGAAGCCGCCGGCAACGAGGTGGACCTGTGCGTCGAGATCCACCGCCGCATGACCCCCACCGAGGCCGTCCAGCTTGGCCGCGCCATCGAGAAGTACACCCCTTACTTCTTCGAGGACCCGGTCACGCCCGACAACCTGGACGAGATGGCCTACGTCGCCTCCAAGATCAACATCCCCATCGCCACCGGCGAGCGCTTCAGCTCCATCTGGGAGTTCGACATGTGCCTGCGCCGCGACGCCGTGCAGTACGTTCGGCCGGACGTGTGCATGGTCGGCGGCATCACGGGCAGCAAAAAGGTCGCCGCCCTGGCCGAGGCGCGGCACGTGGGCGTCGTCCCGCACAACCCGCTCAGCCCCGTCAGCACCGCCGCCTGCCTACAGGTGGCTGCCGCGGTCCCCAACTTCGCCCTGCAGGAGCTACCGCTCGGCGAGACCGTGCCGCCCAAGAGCGCCATGGTGGATGGCATCCACCCCCACGACGGCGAGGGCTACATCCGCCTCACCGACCGCCCCGGCATCGGCGTCACCCTCAAACCCGACGCCGCCCAGAACGCCCCCTACAAGCCGCGAGAAATCCACACTCGGCTGGGCGCCGACGGGGCGGTGGTGGATCAGTAGGCTGGCCGCGGCCTAATCCGCTTGCTCCACACGCTCTAAGGCCTCGGCCCAGATGTCGGCCGGGATGGCTGAGGTGGCCTCGCGCACGTTGGTCTCCATCTCGTAGGCCGAGGCCGCGCCGGTGAGGACCACGTCGATGTCCTCGTTGGCCAGCACGAACCGCATGTTCAGGTGGCGCAGGTCCACCTGGCGTTCGCGGCACCACGCCCACCACTCGCGGGCGCGCTGGATGTCCTCGGGTGGGTACAGGTCCGCCAGGTTAGGCCGGACCTTCAGCGCGATCATCGGGTCGCCGTGTGCCAGCAGTCCCTGCAACTGCGGCGAGCCCAGGATCACGCCCACGCCGTTGGCCTTGGCGTGGCGGATCAGCGACGCGGCCGTCTGGCGGACCAGGCTGTAGTCGGCGTACGTCAGAATCGCGTCCACCCGGCCGGCGTCGATGGCCTGCCGGTGGAAGTCCAGATCCCGCACGCCCAGCCCGATCGCCTCCAGTCGCCCTTCGTCCCGCAGCGCTTCCAGCGTGTCGAAGCCGTCGCCGGCGGTGAACACCGGCTCCATCGTCACCGGGTCGTGGATCAGCACCAGGTCCAGCTTCTCGCGACCCAGCAACCGCGAACTGTCGGCCAGCGACCAGCGCAGATCCTCGGCGGTGTAGCTGTGCGGCCGGCTGGCATGCGTGCCGACCTTGGTGGAGATCAACAGTTCCGGCAGGTCCATGCCCTCCATGGCCTTCCCCAGGTTTTCCTGGCTGTTGCCGTAGAGCGGCGAGGTGTCCAGGTATCGCACCCCCAGGTCGTACATGCGCTGCAGCGTGGCGCGCACCTCGGGAATGGTGATGGCGTGAACCATCCCGCCCATGTGCGCCGCCCCCAGGGCCAGGCGGGTTGGGCGCAAGTTCGTCTGGCCCAGCCGGCGACGTTCCAGTGCGCTCATTGGACTACACCCATCCGTGTTGGATCTGTACGGGCTCGCCCGCGGCCTGGTTCGTCCACTCCTCGCCCGACTCCAGCACGACTTCGCTGCGGGTGAGCTCCGAGGTCTCCGCGGCCAGCAGGATCTCCATGATGTGCCGCCCGTATTCCCCGGGCACCGGGCTCTCGATGTCCTGCTGGATGGCCTCGGCGAAGCGTCCCCACTCCAGCCGCATGTTCTGCGGCCAGTAGTCGTACTCCACTTCCTCCCAGGTGTTGTTCTTCCCGATCCAGAGGCCGCGGCCGGAGGCGCTGTGCGCGAACTTCAGGCTGCCGTTGGCGCAGATCACGTGCGTGTCGTGAATCGGACCGCCGTCCGCAAAGCCCACGGACACCGCCACCCCGGCTAGCCCGTTCTTGTACCGGATGAAGGCCGTGGCTGAGTCGTCGCCCGCCTGGTAGTGCGCCCGCGTGCCGATCGAAGCCGACACCGACGCCGCCTGCGAGCCCATGAACCACGTCACCCGGTCCACCACGTGCACCCCGTTGCTCAGCCACATGCCCCCGCCGTGATAGCGGCTGCGGTATTGCGGCCGGCGGTTGGCGTGGTTCCAGTTCTTGGACATGTAGCTCACGATGGTGATCAGCGGCCCCAGCTCGCCCGAGTCCAGGATCTCCTTCGCCTTAATGTTCACCGGCAGGAAGTGGTTGGTGAGGCCTACCATCAGTTTCACGCCGTTGGCGTGGGCGGCCGCGATCATCTCGTCGCACTGCTCCAGCGTTAGCGCCATCGGCTTTTCCACCAGCACGTGCTTGCCTGCGTTCAGGGCGTCCACGCTCAGCCGGTGGTGCAGCTGGTGACCCAGCACCACGCCTACGGCGTCGATGTCGGGATCCTCAAGGAGTTCCGTGTGCGACGCGTAGCCCTTGGGAACGTCGTAGGTATCCATGTATTCGGCGCGCGTGGCCTCGATCAGGTCGGCGCAGGCCACGATCTCCACGTCGTCCAACTCCGCGATGCCCTGGGCGTGGGAACGGGCGATGCCCCCCAAGCCAATCATTCCAACTCGCAACATCCTGACGGGTCCCCCGGCGAGCAGCCATGCGGACCGTGCCAGCCCCCGGTGCGGGCGTCAATTCCGGGCGCTCGCGATCCCAGCGGCAGCTAGCAGGGTGGCCGGAAGGGACGGTCCCTCAGAGGCCAAAGCTATGATGGGCATGCGCGTCAAGCGGCCCAGCCGTGCCAAGGGTGGGACGCGCTTGGTATCGCTGCGGCAGCGACCCGGAACCAGGGTCCAGCCGCCGAGATGCCGGGGAATCCTCCGGCATGCGAGGGAGTCAGTGACGTGGCAGTGGACGCGCACCCAATCACGCAGGATGAACTGCGGTTCGAACTGGGCCGCACACAGGACGAATTCCGTGCTGAAGAGAGCCGGACGCGGGAAGAGTTCCGGGCTGAGCTCAACCGGACTCGGGAGGACTTTCAGGCCGCGCTGACGCAAACGCGAGAAGAGTTTCAGGCCGGGCAGGCCCAGACAAGGGAAGAGATTCGAGTTGCTAGGGAGGAACTTCGCGCTGAGTTGAAGCAGACGCGAGACGAACTCCGAGCTGAGATGAGCCAGACTCGAGACGAACTCCGAGCTGAGATGAGCCAGACTCGAGACGAACTCCGAATTGAGATGGGCCAGACGCGGGAGGACTTCCGGGTCGAAATGAACCTGCTACGCACCGAGATCGTGACCCACTACGCCACCAAGGCGGACCTGCACTCACTTGAGTCGCGCCTCGTCAGGTGGATGATCGGCTTGATGATCGGTTCGGTGGGCACCGCGGTCGCCATCGCCGTAGCTGCCGATCGGCTGTGGTCCTGAGGCCCGCCTGAGCGCGGCGGCAGAGCGCGTCGGGAAAAGGGGCTAGGGAATCGCGTACTCGCAAAGGTCGGCCGTCCTGCAGTCCGCCTGTCCATTGACTCGGGGTACTATTGGCGACTGGCTCGTGGACTCAATCCGTGACTTCCAGGCGTCGCCTCATTTGCCTCGCGCCTGCCCTGCTGCTGGCCGTGAGCGCGGGTGCCGCGTGCAGCGGCTCAGATGCCGACGCCCCGGGCGGCTACAGCTTCCCCAGGGTTGGCGACGGGCACCAGTACTACATTTCCGAAGAGGAGCGCGCGAAACTGCAGGAGCAGGCCGCCGCTGGTTACACTCCCACTCCCACCTCCGGTAGCTGACGAGCGGAACAAGACCAGTGAAGTCACGTCGGGACATCCTGAGACTCGCGCCTGTTGCCCTGCTCGGCCTATCGGCCCTGGGCGCCTGCGGCAGCGAGGTTGACGCCCCGGGCGGCTACGCCTTCCCCAAGCAGCGCCCCAGCAGCGACGACTACATGAGTCCCGAAGACCGCGAAAAGCTCCGCCAGCAAGCCCTCGCCGACAAGGCCGAGCGCGAGAGCCAGCAGCCAACCCCCGCCAGCGGAGGCGGCTAACCTCGTAGGCTTACGCACGCCGCCCGCGATGGCGGTGTCTCTGGTCTGAGGTTGGCAAATGGGTGTCCTGGATCAATTCAGCCTGGCCGGTCGAACTGCCCTGGTTACCGGTGGCGGGACCGGGATTGGCAAGGCGCTGGCGGTTGGGTTTGCGGAGGCGGGGGCCGACGTGGCGATTTGCGGGCGGACGCAAGCGACGTTGGACGATGCGGCAGCCCTGATAGAGGCGACGGGCCAGCGCGCCCTGGCGTTGACGGCCGACGTAACGAAGGCGGACGAGGTCAACGCGTTGATCGACCGGATCGTGGACGCCTGGGGTCGGCTGGATATTGCCTGCAACAACGCCGGGGTCAACAACTGGGTGGACGCGGCGGGTATGTCGGAAGAGGACTGGGACTGGATCTACGACACCAACGTCAAGGGCGCGTTTCTCTGCTCGCAGGCCGAGGCCCGCGTGATGATTGCCGCCGGCCGCGGCTCGATCATCAACCTGGCGTCGATCTCCGCCATCATCACCAACCGGCCGCAGCCGCAGTCGCACTACAACTCGTCGAAGGCTGCGCTGGTGCAGTTGAGCAAGTCGTTGGCCGCTGAGTGGGCGCCGCACGGCGTGCGGGTGAACTCGCTGAGTCCCGGCTACACCCGCACCGAGATGGCCGACGCCCCCCGCACTCGCGAGGCCCAGCCGATCTGGAATCGCGACACCCCCCTGGGCCGCATGGCCGAGGTCGAGGAACTGCAAGGCGCCGCCGTCTTCCTGGCCTCCGACGCCTCCTCCTACGTCACCGGCCACGACCTCATCGTGGATGGCGGCTTCACAGTCTGGTAAATCCCGCCCCGCTCGATTCCGGTTGACGGCCACCACGCATTGCCGGGGCGGGGCCGTCGTGCCTGACCGTCCACCATCCAGTCATGCATAGAGCGTCGTAGCCGTGAAACGCAGGTTCTGCGGCGCTATCGCCGTTGTCGTCCTCGTATGGCTCGTACATGTATCCGAGTCCGGCAAAGTCCTGGCGGACACACCGGAAGACTGGATGCCGGATCGAACTCTCCGAGCCGCCGTTCGCCAGGAACTCAACCTCTCTGAAGATGTCGCCCTGCAGCGACGGGACATGCAGCGAATCACCGGCCTGGCCGTACCTTCGATGGCTATTACCGATTTGACCGGCCTTGACTTCGCCACCCGTTTGACCACCCTGGTGGCCTTGGACAATCGAATTAGTGATCTGCGTCCGCTAGCCGGACTGACAAGGCTCCGGTTCCTGGACTTGGGCGGCAATCAGATTGAGGACGTGTCTCCGCTGGCAGGACTTCACAACCTCGAAATCCTGCGCTTATGGGGAAATCGGATTAAGGATGTATCGCCGTTGGCCAGGCTAACGCAGCTGAGGGAGCTATGGCTCAACGACAACAGAATCAGCAGCTTCTCGCAGCTCGACGGCTTACAACTGGAGACCCTTAACAAAGGAGACCAGGTGTGCGATGTCTCCAGGCTGCCGTCCTCGCCTCGAGTCAAGAACCGATCGTATCCGTCAGCTTTCGCGGCATGGCACCTGATCACGAATCTGCCCGCCGCGACTGATGTGCAGAATCTTGCCCACCATGACTTGTACTTCAGCGATCCGCAGTTTGGGCTTTACTTTGTGGAAGATGTCTCCGGCTTCAAGGTGGCGGGAGACGTAGAGCAAGCCATAGAACAACGAGCTGACCTACTGGCACTAAACCCGAATATGATTACCCTGGTAGTTGTTCAATACTATAGCGGCATACGGCCTGATCGTTATCCTGAAGACTGGCCACTATGGTTGCGCGATGAGCAGGGAAATCGAATCGTCGACATCTGGGGCGAAGCGCTACTCGACTTCACGCTGCCTGAAACCCAGGCGTGGCTGTTCTCGCAGGTGGAAGCGGTCTCCAGGTGCGGGCTGTATGACGGTGTTTTCCTGGATCATTGGAGTGAGGGCCTTCGACTGCATGACTACAGAACAACGGAAGAGGAGTTAAAGGCGCGCGACCGTATATTGAGGGGCATTCGAGAAATCGCCGGTGATGATTTCCTGGTTTTGGTGAACTCGAACCACGACAAGATTCCCAGGTGGTCGAAGTATGTGAACGGTCTGTTTATGGAGACGTTACCTGATTTGGGTATCGGATTCGGTTCAATTAGAGACTTGAGTGAATTCGAGAGTCAGGGTTACTCGCCTTCGTTGCTCGCTGAACTGGAGGAGACGCTGCTCTGGGCGGAGTCGAATCTGCAGGAACCGCGCATAAACGCTCTGGAAGGTCGTGCGCTGACTGCTGAAGCGGAAGACTCCCCTCGCAACAGGCAGTGGATGCGTCTGTTCACTACGATGAGCCTTACGCTATCTGACGGCTATACCGTGCTCGCCGAAGGAAGCCCTCACCACTATCACTTCTGGTACGGCTTCTGGGATGTGGATCTTGGTCACCCGGTTGGCGCGAAGGGACAGCGCTATCAGGATGAAGAGGGGATGTATATCCGGGAGTTCAGCAACGGGTGGGCGGTCTATAACCGGAGCGGCGTATCGCAAGCCATCGAATTCCCTGAGCGAGTGTCTGGTGTAACGAGCGGAGTACGCGGGGGATTATGTAGGAAAGTGCCGGGCCGGCGGGCTCCGAACCTGAAAGTCGCTCTTGGACATGTTGAGAATCGGACGCCACGCCTGCGGCGATCCGTCAAGCGACGATGCGCTAAGATCCGGGTGGCGACGCCCGATGGGTTCGCAGGCCTTCAGGCGCCGCCACCACTGCCGAGGTGGCGAAATTGGCAAACGCGCCGGGCTCGCAACCCGGTGGGGAAAGGGAGCCTCTCTTAGGTCCTCCCAAGTACCCTTGCGGGTTCGAACCCCGCCCTCGGCACCATGACAGAATAGCCAAGGTTCCGAACCGTACCGCGCTCGCGCCTCTCGGTCAAGGACTGGGCTTCGCCACCTTCTTGATCTCGACCGGCTGCACCAGTGCCCGAACCGTGGCCTCGAAGTCCGCGTTCACGCGGATATCCCGCATGAAATCCTGCTGGGTCGGCTGATACGTCCGGTCCACGAGCTCGACCTGTTGCCGTTTGGACCTGACCTTTGGCATGCCGCCCTCCTGCTGCCACTGATCTCCTCAACCTAGCACAGACTGGTACCCTAGCGCCGCCACGCAGGATTGAGCATCCAGCGGCCCCGAGTGGGAGTCGTTGGGGACCCTGTGTGGCAACAGTGGATGCTCGCCCAGCGCGATCCATTCGGGGCCGCGTCTTTGCCACCGGGCATCCCGGGGATGCCGCCGTGTCGAGCGCAACCAAGGGGTGTCTGCTGTCGCTGGCCGGCCTGTTCGTCCTAACCCTGGTCTTGCTTGTCGGAATCGGGATTGGCTCGACAGCCGACACCTCCCCAGAGGTGGCTACGACCCGTGGCCCGGTCGTCACCCCTACGGAAGTCTCAATCCCACCGTCGGCCACACCTCGGGCCACTCCGCTAACAGCCGACCCACATGCGATCGCGATCTTGCCGCTCCGTTCTGCCGCTGCGTATTGGGAGCTCCAGCGCACCGCCTTGTCTCGTGTGGAGTCCGCGATTGCACGGCACCAAGCCGGCCGGATCGACGAGGCCGCTGGCCTTTTCTTCGAGGCCGCGGTCGACTTCTCCGACGCGCAGTTCGAGTTCGGACAAGCCGCCCGCCGCACTGGAAAACCGTGGGCGCGGGGCCTGCACGCAGCGAACGGGACCCTCTCGGACCTGATGTACCGCATTGGGGCTGCGCTCCGTCTGGGAAACCCAATCGCCCACATCGTTGACGAGGCCAACCCGGTGCTCGACCAGCTGGAGGACCACCTCAGCCAGATGATGGGAGACCTTGGATCATGAAGAAACCATCTGGGCTCTTATTCGCCTTGCTGCTTGCCGCCGTTGTCACGGCGGTTGTCCTCGAGACCGACCGCGTGCTGGCGCATCCGCCGGCGCCGGAAGACCGCAACTGGGTCCATGCCGTCGAGGACTTTGACGCCTTGTGGTCGGAGGCCTACACGCGCACCTTCAAACTGATCGAAGACCACTTCATTAGGGATCGTCTTTCCCGTATGAGCGCCCGCGAGACGTTGGTTGTGTTCCAGGATCTGAACGAAGCGATTCAGCTGATGGAGGAGATTTCGTACGGCGCTCAGCTGGACTGGCGGCACCTCCATCGTCCGTGGCTGTGGGCCGTGCTCGTGCATGCCGAAGACGCGAGTCGGATGTACCAGGAGGTCTATTTCAACCTGCTGATGCTGACGGTTGATTCACGGAGAATCGAAGCAGCCGAGGACATCAGGCCCGCGGCGCTCGCGGCCAAGATAGCCGCACAGCGCATGTTTCGCACGCTGATGGTCATACAGGAATGCGGGTTTGACGCGTACCTTCGCCTGCGATCGGGCGTCTGCTGGAATGAGGCGACCATGTCTGGTGCTTTCTGACGCCGGCTAGAATGAACCGTCGA
This sequence comes from Chloroflexota bacterium, assembly GCA_028874315.1. Taxonomy (GTDB): domain Bacteria; phylum Chloroflexota; class UBA11872; order UBA11872; family UBA11872; genus UBA11872. Next base: position 10,024 of record JAPPKM010000107.1, on the reverse strand, counting down.
TCTCAGGAGGTGCGCCATGTCCGAACTCTTGATGCCCCACCCGGACGATCTCATTGACCACGACGCTGCGTGGCTTGACTACAAAAACCGCGTGCACGAAAAGGCGATGCTGGCGCGAAAGAGCCGGCCGTCGAACAGGGAGCCCGACCTGAACGATCCCGAGCCTCGGGTCGAGCGTACCTACTTCACGGGCATCGTCGGCTACTAACGCGAGGCTGTCGGCCGCGACCCGTTGGGCAGCCCATTCGGCGCGATGAGCTCGGTGTAACGCAGCCGCTTGCCTCGCATCCCGATCGCGATCGCCGCCATCATCTCGATGGTGTCCTGCTCCCGCAGGTTGTGCCTGCCGGCGAACTCCTGCACATACCGATCCAGGTGCTTGGGGGATAACTTGTGGAACGTGCCTTTATAGGCGCGCTTGATCATGCTCCAGAAGGACTCGAGCCCGTTCGTGTGCACATCCCCGCGGACGTACTCCTCCGAGTGCTCGACCGCGTGGTGGTCGTATGGGATCCGCCGGTACTGGGCCGCTCCGTCTGAGTAGACCGTGGACCCGAGCTTCACGTGCTCATACAGGAAGTTCAATAACGTGCGCCGATCCGCGATATAGATCGCCCGGGCGGCCACATGGCCCGTGGGCCGATCCCGGATCCCCACGACCGGCTCCTTGCCCGCAGAGCCGCCCCAGCCCATCTCGAGCGCCATGCGGTCGCGGACAGCTCTCGGCCGGTTCTTGTAGCGTCCGCCAACGTACGTCTCGTCAATCTCAACGGGTCCGTAGAACCGCTGGCCCTCGGCCTTGAGCGCGGCCCGCAGGCGGTGCGCCAGAAACCAGGCCGACCGCTGCGTGATATTCAGGTCGCGGGCGAGCTTCGTGCTCGAGACGGACTTCAGGCTGGTCGAGAGGAGGTAGGCGGCCACAAGCCAGGTCTGATAGCCCAGCTTCGAGCCCTCCATGATGGTGCCGGTCTTAGTGCTGAACCGCTTACCGCATTCCTTCTCGCGGCAGCGGAAGGGCATGCTCGGGTGCTTGGCGCCTTCCTGGACGTTCGTCGATCCACAGTGTGGACAGACCACGCCGCCGGGCCAGCGCTTCTTGATGAACCAAGCCTCGGCTGCCTCGTCGTCCGGGAATAGCCGAAACAGATCTTGGAGTGAAATGCCGGTGCGATATGACCGGCCAGGTCCTGACACGCCCATGTCCTCCCTGCCCTATTTTACCGCAGGAGGACCTGTGTTCGCCACCTGTTCGGCACATGCGCGCCCGACACGTCTGCCATAATTGCCCAGCGTGCTACACCACGTCAGGACCCCGCATGACCGCCGACACTGAGACCATCCGCATAATTCTCCGCGAGGAGCTTGACCACACGCTCGCGCACTACGCGACGAAAGCCGATCAGGCCAACCTCAAAGCCGACCTTCACGCCCTCGAGACACGCCTGATCAAGTGGATCATCGGGGCTGTTGTGGTCGGCAGCAGCCTGGTCGGCACGATCGTGAGTGTCGTCGACCGCCTCGCGAGCTAACCCAATGACCATCAAGGACCGTCTTCTCGCAGAAATTCGACGAACGCCCGGAGCAGATGACGATGAGCTTGCCCGACGCCTGGGCGTCTCCCGTCAGCAAGTCAATCAGCGGGCCCGACGGCTCGTGGATGAGGGCCTTATTACGCGAACCGAGAAGCGCAAGATCCAGAACTTTCCGACCTAGCGGCGCTGTCTCCGCCGCTCCTCACGGTTTGATACCCTCCCCGGCGTCGCACGTGCGGCGGCTCATCTCTTCTCCCGACTGCACCACGCGACGCGTTTGGTTTCCTGACCTTGGTCTCGCCCGCTACCGGCAGTCCGGCACTTTCCTACATAATCCCGAGTACGCGATCAGCGCTGGCACGCCATCGGTGATCTGGATGGCGAGATCTATCTGAAATCGAGTGGAATTCCGGCGGACATCGACGGCGGCGACTTCTTCTAACGCATTCTCTGCCGAGTCTCGCTCGGGTCACGGGCGCGGCCCTATGCCCGGCGCAGCGCCTGTCCCCGCCGGTACGTCGCAATCCGCCACAGCCACTCCGCCGGCCCGAAGCGGAACCGCTGCATCCAGGCCTGCGACCACCACAGCTGCAACGTCCACACGGCCAGCACGAACAGCAGAATGCCCGCGCGGTTCACGGGCGCGGCGTCCAGGATCACCGTAAGGACCAGCACGCCCAGCACCGTCTGCGTCAGGTAGTTGGTGAGGGCCATCCGTCCGACGGCTCGGACTCGCCGTCTCAGGGCGCTGTCCGGGCCTTGATTCCAGAGCACGATCAGGCTCATATAACCCAACGAAGCCGGAATCGTACCGAGGGTATTGGGGACCTGTCCGATGAACGCCACGTCCCTCGAATAATCGCCCAGCGCCGTGACCAGTACGCCGACCGCGGCGAGCGTCAGGCCGGCGCCGATCCCAACTCCGGCCACCAACCGGTACGTCCTGGCCGACCAGTCTCCCTGCATGAATCCCAGGCGATACAGCCCGGCGCCCATCAGGATCAGGCCCAGGCCGCGCAGGAAATAGCCCATAAGCGAGAGTCCCAGCACTGCGCCGTTGAGACCGGCGAAGTCGACCTCGTCTCCCCGCGAGGCCGTCCAAACGCCGCTGAGCGCGACGTCGGTTGCGTTGGTGACGGCTTGCATCACGAGTAGCACGGGAACGGAAAGCACGAAGACGCCGGTGCCGACCGCGATAAGCCACGGGCCCGGGAGCTTCCGCAAGGCAATCAGGAACAGGGCCGATACGGCATAGACGATCAGGACGTCGCCTTCCCACAGCAGGCTGTGCAGGATGCCGATGCCCAGCAGCAGCGCATTCCGCCAGAGGTTCAGCCGGACGGGCCGTCCGCCCCTGGCCTCGGCCCGCTCGATGAACAGCAGGATCCCGGCGCCGAAGAGCAGCGAGAAGAGGCCCATGAACTTCTGGTCGACGAAAACCTCGCCGCCGATGCCGACCACCCAGTCCAACCAGGACTCCGATCCGCCGGCGCTCAGGTTCAGGTAGGGCACGCGTCCGAACCTGAAGTGCACCACGTTCATCAGCAGGATCCCCAGCACGGCCACCCCGCGAACCAGGTCCAGGCTGGTTATGCGCGACGACTCCGCGACAGGCCCCGCGGCGGATTCCCGCTTCACGGTCTGACGAGTCCCTGCTCCGTTATCCGTCGGCTATTGCCTACTGTCGTCCGCCCAGTGGCACGTCGCGGCCTTCGTCGAGGTCCAGGCGGTCGAACTGGCGGCTGACGTCGGTGCGGTGGGACTGGCCGATGTCGGCCATGAACTGCCAGAAGCGCTCGCGCGCTGCGTCGTCGTCGGGCGTGCGCGTCATCATCTCGTGGTTGAACGCCATGATTTCGGTGGCGGACCGGGGCCTCATCCGCGCCTTGACCCAGGCCCAGACCTCCTCGTCGCTCTCGCGCGCCGCTACCGCGTCCACGAAGTCCTGCGGTTCGATCCCCAGGAACTCCAGCAGCATTCCGGAAAAGAAGGTGCGCGAGATGTAGTCCCCGAGCGCACCGGCGATCTCGGCGCGCACCTTGTCGATGGCCCGCGGCAGAAACACGATCCCTTGCATGGATTCGTACGGACTGCGCGGGACGCCATTTACCAGATCCATTGGGTGTCTCCCTCAACAGAGCCGATATCTCGACCGGCCGGACGTTGATAGTGAGTCTCCGCCCGGCGTTCGGCAACCCCGCCGGGGGTCCCGTGATGCCCTACGAGGAGCGCGCGGAGGTTGCGGCTCGAGTCAGGCGCGTCATCGAGTAGGCGCGGGCGGCGGTGGTTGCGGGTGGCCGGCTGGCACCATGAGATTGGTTGTCCGGTCTCAGGGTGGGCGCTGCCATGAAGATTGCTGATATCCAGTTCTATTCGTTCAATCCGGGCCGTCGGAACCTGGAGGTGGTGCGGGTCGAGTCGGACAACGGGTACTACGGCTGGGGTGAGATCGGTCTGACTTCGCGAGACCGGGCGGTGGGCGGGGCCATTTCGCATTTTCGGGACTTCCTGATCGGGCAGGATCCGCGGCGTATAGGCCGTATCTGGCAGGAGACGTACCGCAGCCAGTACTTCGAGGGCGGGCGGGTGCTGACCAGCGCCATGGCGGCCATCGATATCGCCCTTCACGACCTGGTTGCCAAGAGCCTGGGAGTTCCCGTTTACCAGCTGCTGGGCGGGAAGCAGCGCGAGTTCGTGCCGTGCTTCGTCACCACGAACGCGCGAAACCTGGACGACCTGCTCGAGGAGGTGAAGGGCCTGGTGGCGGACGGCTGGGAGTGCATCCGGACCCTGGTGTGGGGCCTCTGGGAGACCGAGGGGCAGGTCTTTTCGCCGCGCGAGTCCGTGGCCATCACCGCCGAGTGGCACACGGCGGTGCGGGAGGCTGTGGGGCCGGGTCCGGTGATCGGGCCGGACTACCACCACCGGCTGAGCGTGGCCGAAGCGGCCTCCTACTGCCAGCGCATGCCGCCGGGGACCATCGATTTTCTCGAAGAACCGATCCGCGATGAGACGCCTGCGGCCTACGCAGTCCTGCGGTCAATGACCGACATCCCGTTCGCCATTGGCGAGGAGTTCTCCAGCAAGTGGCAGTTCGCGCCCTACATCGAGCAGGGCCTGACCAATTTCGCCAGGCTGGACATTTGCAACGTCGGCGGCTTCACCGAAGCCATGAAGGTGGCGGGCTGGTGCGAGACGCACTACATCGACCTGATGCCGCACAACCCGCTGGGGCCGGTCTGCACCGCAGCCAGCGTGCAACTGGGCGCGGCCGTGCCCAATTGGGCCTGGCTGGAAGACCGAACCGTCGATCTGGGCCGGCTGTACTCGGATGAGATCTTTCCCGTCCAACCGAAGCTGGATGGGACCTGGTATCCGGTGCTCGACACTCCCGGCCTGGGCGTGGAGATCGACCTGGATGTGATCAAGGAGATTCCCTCCCGCCAAGCCGAAACCCCGCATACGGTGCGACCGGACGGCTCGGTGACGAACTTCTGAGCGTCGCGGGCACGATGAACAAGACGATCCACGGCCATATGAATTACCGGAGAGACCCTTGCGTAACCCAGGGTTGTGTGCCCGGAAGACCCCTCACCGAATTCGGCCGAAGACGGCCGATTCTGCCTCTCCCCTCGGAGAGGGTGAAGAACGGCGTCCCCCTGATTGGATTGAGACCGGACACAGTTGCGATCCTCCGGGGCGGGAGTAGGGGCGGTCGCGCCTTGGAGGACGAGGAACGCTATGCAACGGTCTCTCTCCGGAGCGAACGGTCATGAGAGTGACCTATGACCCCGAGACGGACACGGTAGTTATCAGCCTGCGCGAGTCGGCCATCGAGGAGAGCGACGAAGTCCGACCGGGCGTGATCGCGGACTTTGATTCGGCCGGTGAAGTCGTGCGCTTTAAGGTGCTAAACGCTTCGCGGGCTGTGCAGAACACACGCGAGATTCAGTTCGCCATCGCTGAATAGCGACTAACCGCGCCGGGTCGCTCCGCCGGCTGGCACCATGAGGTGTGCCGTCCGCCACCGTGCCAGGCGCCGTTATGAAAATCGCCGACATCCAGTTTCATGCCTTCAATCCGGGCTTCCGCAACGTGCAGACCGTGCGGATCGAGTCCGACAACGGCTACTACGGCTGGGGCGAGGCCGGCCTGAGCACCCGCGACCTGGCGGTGGGCGGGGCGGTGTCGCACTTTCGCGATTTCCTGATCGGCCAGGACCCGCGCCAGATCGGGCGCATCTGGCAGGAGGTCTATCGCAGCCAGTACTTCGAGGGCGGGCGCGTGCTGACCTCGGCGATGTCGGCTATCGACATTGCGCTGTACGACCTGGTGGCCAAGAGCCTTGGCGTGCCCGTCTACCAGCTGCTGGGCGGCAAGCAGCGCGACTTCGTGCCCTGCTTCGTGACCACGCGCTCAAGCGACCTGGACGACCTGATCGCGGAGGTGAAGGGCCTGGTGGCGGACGGCTGGGAGTGCATCCGCACCTCCATGTACGGTCCCGGGATCAGCGACGGAAGCAACCTCTTCGAGCCGCGCGCGTCCGTGGCCGTGACCGCCGAGTGGCACACGGCCCTACGCGCGGCCGTGGGCTCCGGCCCGGTGCTGGGCCCCGACTATCACCACCGGCTGAGCGTGGCCGAGGCGGCCTCCTACTGCCAGCGCATGCCGCCCGGCACGATCGACTTCCTGGAAGAGCCGATCCGCGACGAGAGCCCCAGCGCCTACGCCACCCTGCGCACGATGACCGACGTGCCCTTCGCCATCGGCGAGGAGTTCTCCAGCAAGTGGCAGTTCGCGCCTTATATCGAGCAGGGGCTGACCAACTTTGCGCGCGTTGACATTTGCAACGTCGGCGGTTTCACCGAGGCCATGAAGGTGGCGGGCTGGTGCGAGGTCCATTACATCGACCTGATGCCGCACAACCCGCTGGGGCCGGTGTGTACGGCGGCCAGCGTGCACATGGGCGCGGCGGTGCCCAACTGGGCCTGGCTGGAAGACCGCGGACCCGACCTGGGACGGCTTTACTCCGATGAGCTCTTCCCGGTGCAGCACAAGCTGGACGGGGTCTGGTACCCCGTGCCCGACACGCCGGGCCTGGGCGTTGACATTGACGTGGACGTCGTCAAGGAACTCCCGGTCAGCCACTGGGAGGCCCCCCACCTCACCCGCCCCGACGGGTCGGTGACGAACTGGTAGCGCGGGACTGACCATGGCGTCCTGCGGGTCAGCGGCGCTCGCGAGATGACGCACAGGATCCCGGCCGGGGCTCGCCTCCTCGCCGGCTACATGATCAAGCGCTGGCGCATGTACGCGCTGCTGTGGGCGATCTCCACGGCCGGCGTAGCCGTGCAGACGGCAGTTCCGTTCCTGGTCCGCGCCCTGCTGGACGACGCGCTGCCGGCCCGGGAAATCGGACTGGTCGTAGTCCTGGTGCTGGCCATCGGCGGCGCCCACGGTTTCCATCGCTTCACCGTCATCGCGAACCGGATTGGCCGCGAGCGCGGGCTGGTGCGCACGAACCAGGATCTGCGCACCGACATCTTTGCCCGGATGATTCGCCGCGATGGGCGCTTTTTCGACCGGCAGACCAGCGGGGAGCTGACCGACCGGCTCATTCGAGATACGCAGCAAGCGAGTCACTGGGCGCAGCACCTGGTCATGAAGGGTTTCCTCGGGACGATCGAGCTTGCCGGTCCCCTGATCGCGGCTTTCATTCTGAACTGGCGGATGGCGGCGGCGATGCTGGCGATGGCGCCGATCCTGCTGGTGATCCGGCGCTTCATCACGCCGCGTGAACAGGCCGCGCTGCAAACCGAGCGACAGCTCTCGGGGGACGTTCGCTCGTTCGCGCAGGAAGCCATCGCGGGCCGCCGCTTTATCCGCGCCTCGCAGACCCAGGAACATGCCCGGGCGCGCCTGCGCGAACTGAACGAACGGCTGCTGACCGAGGGCTCGTATCGGGTTACGACGCTGGCGAGCTATCAGCACAACATGTGGATGACGGCGCGCGGTATCGGCCTCCTGCTGGTCTTTGCCGTGGGTATCGCCGAAACCGCCAGCGGGCGCACCACGCCGGGCACGCTGGCCGCCTTTGTGCTGACGGCCATGCTCTTCTACTCGGCGCTGGGGTTCATGCTGGACTTCTACACGATGCTGCACCGGCTGCTGGCGCCGTGGCGGAGGGTGGCGCCGCTGCTGGAAGATCCGCCGGACGCGCCGGCTGGTCGCCAGCCAGTCCGCTCGGGCGCTCCGCGTGTGTCCTTTAGCAGCGTGTCCTTCGCCTACACCGACGACCGCGAGGCGCCGCTGCGCGACGTGAGTTTCGACGTGGGGCCAGGTGAGTTCCTGGCCGTGGTCGGACCCACGGGATCCGGCAAGACCACGGTGGCGGATCTGCTGATGCGCTTCTACGCGCCGCAGTCAGGGGAGGTGGCTGTGAACGGCATCGACGTGTCGAAGGTGCCGGCGCACGAGCTCCGGCGCGTGGTTGGGATCGTTCCGCAGGACACGGCGCTGCTGAACGAGAGCATCCGCGAGAACCTGCAGATTGCCGCGCCGAAGGCTGACGAGGGTGAATTAATCGAGGCGATGCGGGCGGCCGAGCTTCACGAGTTCGCGGCCTCGCTGCCGGACGGCTACGACACCGTAATTGGCGACCGGGGAGTCCGGCTCAGCGGCGGGCAGCGTCAGCGCCTGGCGATCGCCCGGGTGCTGCTGCAAGACCCGCCGCTGTTGATCCTGGATGAAGCGACGTCGTCGCTGGACAGCCTGACCGAGCGGCGCATCCAGGCCGCGCTGGATCGCGCCAGCCAGGGTCGCACCGTCATTGCGATCGCGCACCGGCTGGCGACCGTCATCAATGCCGATCGGGTGCTGGTGCTGGACGGCGGCCGCATCGTTGACCAGGGCACGGTGACCGAGCTTCGTCGGCGAGACGGGCTCTTCCGCGCGATGTACGACACGCAGTTCGCGGCGGCGGGGGCCTAGCGTGGCCGGCAGGAACTCGGCCGAAGCTGGCGGATGGCGCGAACTGCGGCAGGCAATAGGCGCCGCACCGCCAACGCGTACAACGATTGCCATTACGGTGCTGCTCGCGTCGTTGACGATTGCATTTGCCGTTGCCGGCGCCCTGGCCATGCGCGATCTCGTGAACGAGGGCGTGTACGCAGGTTTCCCGGACGCGCTCGGAGCGCTGGTTCTGACCGCGGCCGGCCCCACGCTGGCGGTAGGGACCGGCTGGGTGCTGGTCGCGCGCGCGGAACGCCTGGGCTTCCGAGCCAGCGCACGGCTGACAGAGCGGGTCTTCGCCCACGTCCAGCGCGTGCGGATGGACGTACTGGACGGCATGCGCTCCGGTGAACTGACCGCGCGGGTCATCGACGACCCGAGCGAGCTGGCCTGGCAGGCCCGCTGGGGCGCGGGCGCCGGCGTGTTCGCCCTGGCGTTTGGGCTGGCGACGGTCATAACTGGCGCCATCATCAACTGGCGCCTGCTGGGGCTTGTGGTGATCGTTACGCCGCTCTACTTCGTGCTGACCCGGCGGTTCGGCTATGGCCTGCGCCGCCTGGCCGCCTACGACCGGCTGGTCTCCCAGGCGGATCTGGCGGCCTTCGCGCAGGAACGGCTAGGCGCCGCCCGCCTGGTGCAGGCGAGCCGGGCCGAGAACCGCGAGGCCGATCGCTTTGGGGCCCTGGCCGAACGCCTGAGCCGCGACCACCTGCGCGAGTTCCTGGCTGGTCGTACCTCGGGCGACGTCGGCATCGCGCTCAGTTGGCTGACCGCCCCGATTCTGGTCTTCGGCCTGGGCAGCATCGAATACCTCAACGGGCGGCTGACGACAGGGGATATCACCGCGCTGATCAGTCTGCTGCTGGCATTGGTCAAGATCAGCATGGTGGCCAGCGTCTACTGGTTTGAGTTGGCGCCTATCTTCGCCGCGTCGCGCCGGCTCAACGAGACGCTGAACCTGCCGACCGAGGATGAGACCGAGTCGGAACATCGCGACCTGGCGCGTCCGCCTGCGCTGGATTTCGATGGCGTCGCATTCCGTCACCGCTCGACCGATGTGCAGCCGCTGGCGGACTTCAGTCTCGAAGCGGAGGCTGGACAGGTCACCGCGCTGGTTGGCGAGAGCGGCTCGGGCAAGTCAACGGCGGCGGAGTTGGTCGCCAGGTTCTTCGATGTCGACGCGGGCCAAATCGAACTTGATGGGAGTCCGATTCAGTCGCTGAGCCGCGAGAGGGTTCGGCGGTCGATGGCGCTGGTTGCGCAGGATCCGTTTTTCTTCAGCGCCAGCATCCGAGAGAACCTGGCGTTCGGGCTTGCCGCTGTGGGCGAAGGGGACATGGAGCGGGTGTGCAGGATTGCGCGGATTCACGACTTCATCCAGTCGCTGCCCGAGGGCTACGACACGGAGATTGGCGAGCGGGCCTCCCACCTCTCCGGCGGCGAGCGCCAGCGCCTGGCGATCGCTCGCGCGCTGCTCACCG
>JAPPKM010000148.1:3095-24201 GCA_028874315.1 Chloroflexota bacterium | reverse complement strand
GCGAACTCAGCCGCGTCTGGCCCCGCGCCAACGGCGCCCCCGACGTCGACTACGCCGCCATGAGTTGCCCCAACGCCGAACGCGCCTGCGCCGACGAAATGGTCACCCTCCCCACCCGCGTAACCCTCGACACCCGCGATGGCATGGACCAGATCCTCACCGCCATTGAGAAGATCCAAACCCACCAGTCCGAACTGGCCGCCTACGTCCCTGAGTCCCCGACAGAGCAGTCCCTGTGGTCGATCTCCGGCAGGTAGTGACAGACGCGTCGCGGGCTCCAAAATCGACCGTCCCCGGCCGCGGTGCTAGCCTCGTTCGACTCCGAAGCACGACCGGTCTGTACATCCGGCAACGCAGGGAGATTCGGCCATGAGCTACCGGCCGCTGGCTGACGTTCGCAAAGACCTCCGGGTCGAGTGGTACCGCTGCCCCATCGAAGGCTCGAAACTGCGCGAACTCTCCCGTCGCAGCGACCTGCAGGGTTGGTTCCAGGCCGGTGGCCACCTGTCCCTGTTTCTCCTGACCGGCGCCATTACCTACTTCTTCTGGCTCCAGCAATTTTGGGTGGGCGTTGTCATCGGGCTCTACTTTCACGGGACGGTGGGCTCGTTCTTGCGCGGTGTTGCGAGCCACGAGCTTGTCCACGGGTCGGTCTTCCGAACCAAGTTCCTGAACAAGTTCTTCTTGTACTTCTTCGGCCTCCTGGGCTGGTTCGATTCCTTTGACTACGCCAGCAGCCACACCTACCACCACCGCTAAACCCTCCACCCCGAAGGCGACCGCGAGGTTCTGCTCCCCCTCAAACCGACCGTCGGCAAAACCTTCCTGCTCCAGATCTGCACGATCAACCTCTGGACGCAGAAGGGCCGCACCTTCGGCCGAGCTGGCGGCCTCTTTCCCACGATCATTGGCACCTTCCGATCCGCCATATCGACCCCTGGCTCCCCCGACACCTCCAAGTCGGAATGGTGGAACGCCTTGAACTACGACCAGCCGGACCAGTACCGCCGCTCACTCTGGTGGTCGCGCGCGCAGCTGGCCTACCACGCAACGGTCTGGGTGGTGTCGATATTGACCGGCCAGTGGATCTGGATCTTCCTGGTGAGCGTCTTTCCCTTCATCGCCAATCTGGCTTCCTACCTGGTCAGCATGCCCCAGCACTGCGGCCTGAGGGACAACGTCCCCGACTTCCGCAAGTGCGTGCGCTCGAACACGCTGATTCCGATCCTCGAGTTCCTCTACTGGCGCATGAACTGGCACCTCGAGCACCACATGTACGCCGGCGTCCCCTGCTACAACCTCAAGAAGCTCTACCACGAAGTCGCCCACGACATGCCCGAACCCCGCACCCTCCGCAGCGCCTGGCGCGAAATGCTGGACGTCTGGGAACGCCAGCAGACCGACCCCGACTACCAGTACGACACCCCGCTCCCCGCGACCGCGCAGCGCGTCCGCGAGGATGAGACCAATGAGCTTGAAAGCTCAATTGGCGACCTCGCGCCGAAAGGTCTGAAGTAGCCGTGCAAAGCACGACGAATTCGTTGATTCAGAGCCGCTGGGAGGAGAGGCCATGAGCTACCGGCCGCTGGATGAAGTACGCAAAGATTTCCGCGTCGAGTGGTATCGCTGCCCAATCGACGGCGCCAAGCTGCGTGAGCTCTCTCGGCGCAGCGACCTGCAAGGCTGGTACCAGGCCGGTGGCCACCTGGCGCTCTTCTTACTGACCGGCGCTCTCACCTACTTCTTTTGGCTACAGCAGATCTGGGTGGGTGTTGTCGTTGGCCTATTCCTCCACGGAACCGTCGGGACCTTCTTCCGGGGCATCGCCGCCCACGAGCTGGCCCACGGCTCGGTCTTCAAGACCAAGATCCTCAACAAGATCTTCCTCTACCTGTTCAGCCTGCTCAGCTGGTGGGACGTCTTCGACTACGCCAGCAGCCACACCTACCACCATCGCTACACCCTGCATCCCGAGGGTGATCGCGAGGTCTTGCTTCCGATCCAGCCGAGGACTGGCGAGACATTTCTGCTCCAGATGTTCACCATGAACATCTGGACGCAGAAAGGACGCACGTTTGGACGCGGCGGCCTGATTCCGCTGATTCTGGGCACGATTCGGACGGCCATGGGAAGTTCAGGTTCGTCCACCAGGGGCGGTTCGGAGTGGGTGAACTCGCTGCACGAGGATCAGCCGGACCAGCATCGGCGGGCGATCTGGTTTGCGCGGGCACAACTGGCTTTCCACGCAGCGGTAGTCATCGTCTCAATCGTGACGGGCCAGTGGATCTGGATTTTCCTGCTTACGTTCTTCGCGTTCACCGCCGGCTGGGCCGTGTACATGGTGGGATTGCCGCAGCACTGCGGCCTGAGGGACAACGTCCCCGACTTCCGCAAGTGCGTGCGCTCGAACACGCTGATTCCGATCCTCGAGTTCCTCTACTGGCGCATGAACTGGCACCTCGAGCACCACATGTACGCCGGCGTCCCCTGCTACAACCTGAAAGAACTCCACCACGAGGTCGCCCGCGACATGCCCCAGCCGCGCACCCTGCGCAGCGCCTGGCGCGAAATGCTGGACACCTGGGAACGCCAGCAAACCGACCCCGACTACCAGTACGACACCCCGCTCCCCGCCACCGCCGGACGCGTCCAACTCAAGGACTTCGATGAGCTGGAGAATTCAATCGGAGACCTGGCGCCAAAGGGCCTGAAATAGCGGTTTGGCTGTCAGCGTCGATCCATTCGGTCGCCGTTGGGTATCGGCGGAAATCCAGGTTCCGGGCCCGATTGACCGGGCCTGGAGCGCCGTCGCAACTGCCGAGGGCATCTCAGCCTGGTTCGCACCGACCAGCTTCGAACTCGGACCCGACGGAATCCCTCGCCGAATTACCTTCGACTTCGGACCAGCCAGCATCGACGCGGTCACCGTCACCGCCTGGAACGCGCCGCACAGCTTCGCCGTCCAAAGTTCAGACTTCATACGGGGCGGCCCATCGGTAACCACGGAATGGATCGTGCGTGAAGGCAGCGATGGATGCTGTTGTGTCCGCGTGCAGCACCAGCTGGTCGCGGACACCGACAAGTGGGATGGCTACCTGGAAGGAGCCGAGTCCGGTTGGCCGGAGTTCTTTGAGAACCTCAAATCCCACCTGAACTCATGAACAGCACCTGAGGAACCTGAAACTCGAGCGGCCAAAACCAACGGGCGAGGGCTACGCCTCGTCCTCGTCAGCCTCGATCTTTCCAAGAAACACCTGCGTCAGGATGTCGGTTTCCTGGATTGACTCCGGCGTGCCGTCGTGTACCAGGCGCCCCATGTCCAGCACATACGCGCGGTCCACGATGTCCAGCACACCCTTGATGTTGTGCTCCACGACCATGATCGTGGTCTTCAGCTTCTCGCTGATCTCCGCGACCTTCTGAAACACTTCCTTCACCACGATCGGCGCCAGCCCCAGCGTCGGCTCGTCCAGCAGCAGCACGTCTGGACCAGCCATCAGACCGCGGCCGAGCGCCAGCATCTGCTGCTGTCCGCCGGACATCTGGCTGGCCAGGTCGCGACGCTTCTCGTAAAGGACCGGGAAAAGGTCCAGTACGGTATCCAGGCGTCGCTGCTTCTCGGCCGCGTCACCTAGATAGAGACAACCCATCTCCAGGTTTTCTTCAATCGTCAGATGAGTGAACACGCGTCGGCCTTGCGGCACAAACGCAATGCCCTCGCGCACGATCTCGTGCGTCGGCGCCGTGAGCCGGTTCTGGCGCCAATTGACGTGGCCATCCACGACGGGCGCCAGTCCCATCACCGCCTTCAGCACCGTGGACTTCCCGGCCCCATTCGGACCCATCACGGCCACGATCTCGCCTTCGCCAACCCCGAGCGATACCTCGGTGAGGGCGCGCACCTGGCCGTAGCGAACAGAGATATCGACCAGTTCGAGGATCATCATCTCTGGCGAGCGCTCATGCTAGTTGCCCAGATATGCATCGATGACGCTCGATCTGCTCAGTACTTCGTCGGTCTCTCCCACGGCGAGCAGAGCGCCGCTGTCCAGCACAAAGAGGTGATCGGCCAACTCGCGCACGATGTCCATGTTGTGAGAGACAAAGACGATGCTGCGATCTTGTTCCCGCATGTCCTTCAATATCGACTTCACCTGCTCAAGCATCCTTGGAAAGAGGCCGGCGAAGGGCTCGTCGAACAGGTAAATCTGCACGTCCATCGCAATTGCACGCCCGATTTCCAGTAGTTTGCGCTGGCCGTAGGACAGGTCCTGAGCCATCGCGTCACGCTTCTCCCACATGCCGACGCTTTTCAGGATTCGCTCGGCTTCGTCCCTGTGACGGGGCTTCGTCCGTTCCAGCAGGGCGGGGAACACCCGGCGTTCCGTCAGGACCACCATGATGTTGTCCCAAACGCTGATCTGGTCGAACAGCCTCACCTCCTGAAACGTGCGTGTGATGCCGTGGTCCGGCGAATCATGCGCCTTGACAACGCGGAGTCCGACGTTGTCGATGACCACGATTCCGCCGTCCAGTGGAAGCATGCCGCTCAGCAGATTGATCAGAGTCGACTTGCCGGATCCGTTTGGTCCCACGATGCAAGTGAGCCATTCCCTCAGGATGGACATGGTCAACTGATCAATGGCTTTGACCGCGCCGAAGTTCTTCGAGATTTCCCGCGTCTCCAGTACGTAGACGCGGGGATCGACCTGGGTGCTCACAGCTTGAACCTCCCGACCAGGCCCTGCGGCCTGAACAGCATCAGCAGGACCAGGAGGATTCCCAAGATCACCTGTCGAATCTGGCCAATGAACTCCGAAGGCAGAAACGGCACGAAGCGCATGCCCTCTTCCAGCATCACGAATGCCAGGGCCCCAAGCAGCGATCCCCAGATGCTGGCCAGTCCGCCCAGGATGACGATCGAGACGAGGAGGACTGACTCCAGCAGGACGAAGGAATTGGGGTCGATAAACGTGCTCCAGCTCGCAAGCAGCGCCCCGGCCAATCCAGCCATCATCGCTGAGATAACCCAGATAGCCAGCTTGTAGTGGGTCGTGTGATAGCCAAAGACCGCGATGGCCTGTTCGTCCTCGCGGATGGCCGTAAGCACCCGTCCGAACGACGAGGTGACGATCAGCCAGGCGATCAGCACAACCAGTCCCAGGAAGACGAGCAGCAGAGCCAGAAACTCCAGCTCCTCTTCGAAGACCCATGAACCGATGGCCGGACGAGCGATCTCGTGGATTCCGAATGCGCCCCTGGTCAGGTTTCGCCAGCTCAGGAAGGTGGTAAAGGCAATGACCGCGAATCCGAACGAGACAAGTACGTAAATGTCGTCACGGAAGCGGTTGAACGCGACACCCACAACAAGAGCCACGAGACCGGCGAGTATCACGCTGAAAGGCAGCGCGGCGAAGAATGGCCAACCGAAGGTAGGAATGGCTTCCGTGCGTAACTGCTCGTAGGAGGCGTTCGAGGAGAGCACTGCCATCGCGTAGGCGCCGATGCCGAAGAATCCGATGTGGCCGACGGACAAGAGACCCGTGTAGCCGACGACCAGATTGAGACTCACGGCCAGAATCGCCCAGATGGCGAACACGCTGCCTACGGTGATCGCGAAACCGCCGCCTCGCCACAGCATGAACGCCAGCGCCCAGCCAATGACGATCAGGTTGGCCCACAGCTCGATGTTGCCCTTGGAGCGTTGCCACCACGATCGAGGATCGCGCGCGACGTCCTGAATGTTTCGCAGCGCTCCGGTGGCGATGCTCACACGGTCACTTCCTGGGTAACAGGCCCTGCGGCCAGAACGAAAGGAAAACGATCAGCACGATGAACGAGATCACGTCTCGCCATTCCCCGGCCAGGTCCCAGATGCCGAACTGCTCGAGCATCCCCAGCGCAAATCCCCCGACGATGGCGCCGTACAGACTCCCAATGCCGCCAACGACGGACGCAATCCAGCCTTTCAAGAGCAACAGCAGACCCATGCGTGGCTGAATGGCCGTGTCGTGGCCGCTCACTAGGCCGGCCAGGGCGGCATAGATTGCACCGATAAAGAACACGACGGCAATCACTACCGTGGTGTTGATGCCGACAACTTTCGCCACTTCCTCGTCGTCGCCGATTGCCCGAACCGCCTTGCCAAAGGCCGTTTTCTTGACCATGAACAGCAGAACAGCGAATCCGGCCAGCGCCAGCCCGATAGCGAAGACGTTGAACCCCTTGATGTTGGCGCCGCCGATGGTCCAGGGCTCACTGCCAAAGGTGTCCGGCAGTGGCCGTGGCGCGGCACGAAAGACGATGGTGATGAACGCCGTAATCGCCAGCAGGATGCCCAGCGAAGCCACCAGCATGATGAGCGGCGAGTTGGCTCGCTCTCGCATGGTGACGTACAGGCCGCGGTACAGGGCCAGGCTCACGGCCCCAGACAGCAGGCAGGCGACGAACCAGCTCAGATAGAGCCCAAGGCCTGGCGTGCTGGCGACCAAGACCGCTGCCAACACGCCCAACGCGATCGCAACCGCGACCATTACCGCAAACGGCCCGCGGTTCGTTTGGGAAGCGACGCGGCGGTACGCGCGGTTCAGGGCCCAGATGGCCACTCCGGCTACAAGAACCGCAATCAGGGGACTAAGCAGCACGTGCAGGTTTGCCGGGTTGGCCAATACCAGACCTGTATAGATCCCCAACGCCGTCGCCAACAGACCGCCTACGACCAGGAGGGTCCTCGGCTGAACTCGCGTATGGAGTCGGCGATACAGCAAGACGTGGAGCGCCCACGCCGCAACGCCCGCCGTGACGGCCGCAAACAGCACGTTGACGGGACCGCTATTGACTGCGTACTGGCCGCCCAGGACATCGTGCGATCGCAAGTAGAAGACGCCGTATGCGCCGATGGCGGCGGCCGCGCCGTAGTACAGGTCAAAGAACCAGACCGTGCTGTAGACGAACGTAAAGCCCATGGCCAGCAGGGCGTACACCGCCCCGACGGCCAGGCCATTGAACGCGAACTGCAGAGCCTGGTCGGGCGACTGAACGACTTTCCATCCGATATACGCCACGATTGCGGCCGCGAGAACCGCGGCCAACAGCCGGCTCTGCTGCTCGCGAATCTTTAGAAAGTTGACGAGCGAGGCGTCACGAAGCTGCGCGAGACTCATCGAGAGTTGCAGTCGACTCGTCGAGTCGTCGGCTCAGTCAATCTTGAGGTCGAGACCGTGGGGCCGGTCCATGGATCTCGGACCAACCCCACGGCTCTGTGTACCACGTGATTTGATTTAGCTGGTCGGCGCGGCGCCCAGGACTCTGTAGCCCCCGTTTTCCTCGGTTCGCTCGGCCACCGGAAGCACCTCCAGCACCGCATTGGACAGACCCACAACTTCGCCCTTTTCGTCAAAACTGTAGTCCACGCCAATCGTGCCGCTCCACGTGATGTCGTACAGGCAGTCGCGGAATCCGTCGGCGTCCTGATCGTCGCCGGTCTCCTTCAGGCACTCGGCGGTGATATAGACGTTGTCATAGGCCGAACCCAGGAACCAGGGCAACGTGACGTAGTCGTACTTCTTCTTGAATGCCGCCAGCACTTCCTGGGCCTTGGCGTTGGCCGGGTCCAGGTCCGGCGTAATCGCCTTGACCCCGGTTGCGGCCTCGCCGGCAATCTCGAGGGCCGTCGTCCCGATCGGCACGACGTCTGCGTAGATCGGACCGTCATAGCCCAGCTCGCGAAGCTGCTTGATTATGGTGCCTCCACTCGCCTCGGCCTGCGAGGCAACGTGAATGGCATCCGGGTTCGCGTTCAGCAGCTTGGTCAACTGTGTCCTGAAGTCAGTTGTGTCGGTTGGGTAGCTCTCCGCGGCCACGATATGCCCGCCAAGCTTCTCGAATTGAGCCGTCGTGGTTCGTCGCACGCCCTCGGCGTAGTCGGTGGATTCATTGATTGTTGCCAGATCGTGAATTCCGTCGGCCCAGAGCACGTTGCCCGTGTCCACGCCGACGGTTGCATCGCTCAGCGAGGTTCGGAAGATGTAGTCGCCGGCCTCGGCGATGTCCGGGTTTGTGGCCAGCCCGGAGAACATCACGACGCCCTCCTTCTCGGCCAGCGGCGCGGCGCCGAGCATTGCCCCGCTGCACGATGTCCCGAGGATAATCTTGACTTCATCGACGTCGGTCAGCTTGTTGTAGGCCGTAATGGCGTCCTGGGCGTTGCACTTGGAATCCTCGACGATGAGCTCCAGCATCCGGCCGTTGATGCCGCCGGCCGCATTGATCTCGTCCACAGCCAACTGCTTGGACTGAACGGCCACGGTTCCATAAGTCTCACCGGCACCGGTGACAGATTCCATCACGCCAATTCGGAACGGCCCCTTCTCTTCTTCACCGCAACCCACCGCCGCCAATACCAAGACGGCCAAGAGTGCAATCGACAGAGTGCGTTTGATGGATAAAACTCCCATATCAGTCCTTAATCCTCCCCCAGACTCTCTTCGGGTACGTTATACCGCGTCGACCATTTGTCCCGCAAGATTCAGCGAGCTTTGGCAGGTCACTTCGAACCCTAAACGATGTGCCTGCGCCCGCAGGCGTGCGAAAGCGGACGTGCCGGCCGCCACCGCATTTGGCGAGTGCGATGCGCCCTGCGCGTCTGCACCAAGCTCTCTGCCCAGGCAATCTCTCTACCGGAACTCCTCTGTCGCCCGCCAGCCCTTGCTGCCAACCCTTCGCAGCCGGCCGCCGCCCGGCGTTCGTGAGGTGGCGCCGCAGCTTCTGAGCCGAACCCTTGCTGGCAACGCTGCAGTGGCCCCAGTCCGCACCGCCGATCCGCGATGATTGATGCGAAGTCTGGCCGGAATCCTCGTTCCAAGGGCCGGTGCGATGTAGCATCGCTATACAGGGCTTCGGCATACGACCGTCGACATTCTGTTTGACGGCGTGAGGAGAACTCGAATGGCAGTGGCGGAACCACAACTCCGAACACTCACACCCGCCCAGGTCGACAAGTTCCACATCAGCGGCTATCTCGTCGTCGAGAACCTCCTGACTCCAGCCGAGGTGGCGGATCTCGCCGAACGCGCAGATCTCATCGCCGCCGGCAAGGCCAGCCATATTCCCGACACCAGCATCCAGCTCGAACGCATCTTTCGCGAAGGCGAACGCGAGGTAGAGAACCAAGTCCTCTCCGTTCGCAAGCTCTTCAATCTCGCCGTCTACGACGATCTCCTGTGGGGCCACGTCACTAACCCCAAGATCGTCGACGTCATCGCCGACCTCATGGGCACCGACGACATCAAGCTCTACGGCGACCAGCTTTTCATGAAGCCTCCCGAAATCGGCGCGGCCCAGGACTGGCATCAGGACTCCGCCTCCTGGCGCGACATCCTCCCGATGGACCTGGTCACCGCCTGGACCTCCATCGACCACGCCACCACCGAGAACGGCTGCCTCAACTTCGCCCCCGGCACCCACCGCTGGGGCATGCTCACCCGGCCGCGCCTGGAGCCATTGCTGCCCGATCTCGGCACGGACGAATGGCCGGTTCGGCCGGCCCCGATCCGGCCTGGGGGCGTCAGCTTCCATCACAGCCTGGTGCTGCACCAAAGCAACGCCAACACGTCCGGCAAGCGACGCCGCGGCTACGCCACCCACTTCATGCGTGCCAGCTCCTACAAGGACGAGGAAGTGACTGACGCGCCCAAGATGCCCCCCTTTAAACAGGTTCGTGGCCGCTCATTCCCGGGCCGCGTCTGATCCCGCACAGCGCTGGAGGAGGCCATCAATGAACTCGCGACGCACGCTCAATGACAACCAGGTGGACTCGTTCTGGCGCAACGGCTGGCTAGTCGTCGAAGACTTGCTGTCACCTGACGACGTCGCCCGTGTCGGCCAACGCGCCGACCGGATCGCCCGCGGCGAAACCAATGCAAATCCAGAGCGTGTTCAGGCCGAGAGGGTCGTTCGTGAAGGCGAAGCGACGGCCGCCGCCCGCGAACTTGAAATCCGCAAGCTGTACTGGCTGGCCGGCCAGGACGATGTCCTCCAGGCCCATGCTCGTCATCCCGCCATCGTCGACGTCATCGCCGACCTACTCGACACCGACGACATAAAGCTCTACGCCGACCAGCTGTTCATGAAACCCCCGGCCATCGGTGCCGCCCAACCCTGGCACCAGGACTCCAAGTCCTTCATCGACATCTATCCGATGGATCTGGTGACTGCCTGGGCCGCCATTGACGACTCCACCCTTGAGAACGGCTGCCTCGAGTTCGTCTCGGGCAGCCACCGTTGGGGATTGTTGAGCAATGACCAAATGGACCAACACCGCTCACTAATCGGCAGCGATCCCGCGTACATACCGGATCCAGCGCCGTTACGCTCAGGCAGCGTCAGCTTCCACCACAGCCTCACCTGGCATGCCAGCCGAGCCAACACCAGCACCGCCCGTCGGCGCGGCTACGCGGTCCACTACATGCGCGCTGAATCCCGCCGCTCCCAGGTGTTCGATGCGCCGAGGGTGCCGCCCCCGCTCCAGATCCGCGGCCGCTCCTTTGAAGGCTGCGTTTAGCCGACCTACGACGTCTCCGGAATCGAAACGGCCTGCCGCATCCCCGTCTCGGACGACCGGTAGGCGGCCTGCACCGCCTCGTTCACCCACATGCCGGCTTCGTTCTCCAGCGGCGGCGGACCGCCGGTCAGGCAGGACTGGAAGAACGCGCTGGTCATCAGGCTGTACTCGTCGTTCCTCGCGTCCTCGTCGCTAAACGTCCAGGACTTGTGCGGCGATCCGGCATGATCCCCTTGATGTGTCATCCACTCCAGGGGCTCCCCTCGGCGGGTGCCGCCCGGGTTGAAGCGAAGCCAGCCATCCCGGCCCCAGAGGATGAATCCGGAATGCCGTCCCGAGCCGTACTCGTGGCGGGTCACGTAGTAGCCGGCGCTTAGATTCCCCACCATTCCGCTCTTGAACTGAACGGTAACCGACGCCGCATCCTCAACCGGCAGCGGCTCGCCGCCTACAACGCCGGTTGCCGCGGTGACCGATGCGAAGTCATCCCCCGTGATGAACCGCATCAAGTCCAGGTAGTGGCACCCCAGAAACGTCAGGTACCCGCCGCCGGATCGCGCCTTGTCGAAAATCCAGCCGCCCTGAAGCGTTTCCCACTGATGCGTCCGATCGTGATCGGCAATGAACCACGCCTGGCAAGCAAAAAGGTCACCCAGCAGACCCTCGGCCACGATGCGCCGAGCCTCCTGCACGATGGCCCGCCGGCGGCTCACGTACGCGATTGAGAAGTTCAGGCCCGCGGTCTGAGCCTTGCAATAGATACGACGGTAATCGTCGAGGTCGGCGAAGCCCGGCTTTTCGTGCCAGACGTGACAGCCCGCATCCAACGACGCCTCGATCATGGCCGGCATCCGCCAGGCTTCGAGCGTCACGAGGGTGGCGGCTGGTTTGAAGTCGCTGAACAACGCGTTGGGGTCGGTATAGGTGGCCGTGACCAGGTCGCCCACGGCCTCCTTGGCGGCGTCGAACATTTCACCCGTGGCGTCAAGCACGGCGACTTCGCCAACTTCGGGATTTCTGGCCGCGGTGTACAGGGACCCCAGATGATTGCCGGTGGGTTCAATTATCAGCGCGACGCGCAGCGAATCGCTCACAGGACGGCTCCCGACAGGCGCGCCGCGAACCGCGACGCCGTGATTGGAGAGTGTGCCCCGCCTGGCTATCTCTCGCCAGACACGCGCGCGATCGTGACCTCGGCCGCGCGTGTCCAGACCTCGCTGAAGACCAGCGGCTTCGGTCGGCCGCGCTCGACGCCCGGTGGCTCGACCGCCCCGTCGCGAAGTTCGTTTCTGTCGCGCCCGCGAACCTCGTAATACCAGGACAGCTCGCTGGTCGCTGGCTCGATTGCTCGCTGCAGGATGAACTCCACTCGATCGAAGCTGCTGAACGCCACACCGGCCAGGAACACACGATCGAGTCCCTGCCCGTCCCACGTGGCCAGATCCGGAAGAATGACGGGCTCGGTGCAAACCTGGAACTTCTCGTTCCGCTCGTCAAAGTTAATGAGTTCGACCGGGAACTCGATGGTCACCGTCAATTGACGAGCTTGGTCGCGATACGAGCAGACCGCATTCAACAGCGCACTGTCTCGCGTGGCCTGGATGACCGCAGGCACTGAAGCCAGTGGTTCGGCGTGGGCGAATTGCTGAATGTCGACCTCAAACTTCGCGTAGTGCTCTGCCAACGAGTGGCGTCCAGCAGGCTCGGTGTCAGTCGATGGCCGCCTGGCAATCGGGATTCCCAGCGTCTCGGAAAAGACTGCCCGGTATTCGCCGCTCGGAATCTGGAACAGGTTGTCGCTGACGATGGTGTATTCGGCCCGGCAGGGAGCAATGACGTAGCACGTGAATGGCTCGCCCGCGTCAGGGCTAATCGTCAGTCGCGCATCCGCCTTGAGACGCACGCAGATCACGTCGCCCGGATCGGCCAGCAGCCCGCCCGTGTACTTGTAGACCGGATCGGGTTCGTGCGGATGGTGCGTCCAGGTCAGGAACGATCGCGAGAAGTCAATCATGAGAGTCTCCAGTGTGGAGGCGGGTGGCGAGCATAGCCGGACTCGAATGGCCGAGACGTAGGGTTAGGCTGGCGTGACTTCGGTGGATCTGACCCGGTCTTGATCGCTCAGCCCTACGAGTACGCCACGACCCTGCTGATGGCCGCGCTCCCCTGCGCGGCTGGGGTGCAGCTTGCTCGTTGGCTACTTCCACGCGAGCACCGCTTGCTTGTCGTTGGTGGCGTGGGATCGGGTTTGGGCGTTGGCATGGTGACCTTTGGGATTGCTGCGCTCGTGCAGATCGTGCCGTTGTTGGCCGCCGCGATCTCGGTCAACGCGGTTAGCACTCTTCTGGCGGCACGGCTCATCTGGCAGTGGCGGCGCGATCCGTTGCAACTGGACTTGGGCCGCCTGAAGTGGCTGGTGGGTGCTCTACTGCTCCTCATTCTCTTCATTGTCGGCGTGGAGTTTGTTTCCAGCGTATGGCATGCCAATACCCACGAGAATCTGCTCATTCGCCTTGGCCTTGCCGCGCACTTCCTGGCGGGCAACTGGCCGCCGGCGCATCCGTGGGAGCCGGACACAGCATTCTTCTATCGCTTCGGCGCGCCTCTCTGGACGGCCGCGGTTGGGTTGCTCAGTGGTGCCGACGTCTTCGCCGCCGGGCTCTCGGTGACTATGGTCAGTGTGCTGGCGTTTCTGTGGGGAGTTTTGGCAGCCGTGACGCTGCTGGTCGACAAGATCACCGGTCTGCTGGCTGCGTTTCTCGTAGCCGTGGCTGGTCCGCAGAACTTCCTGGCACTTCCAAATGCTCCCTTCGGCGAACTCACGGCTTCTAGTGCCCAGAAGCTCGTTGACATAGGTCCCGCGCGCCTGCAAGAGGGATACGTTCTCGGAGAGTCATTTCAGCAGCTGGTCCCGTTCAGCTACGCGCTCGTTGTGGGTTTGGCGGCCGCCGCCGGAGTCGGCGCTTTGGCAGTGGCGATGTCGGGCGCACATGCCAGGCTGGCTTCCAGCTTCCTGGTCGGAAGTGTCGCGTTCGCCGGCATGAGCGTTTCGGCTGAGCACTTACTTCCCGTGCTGGCGACAGCACTTTTCCTAACGGTGCCGGTGCACTTGGCGTCCGGTCGCCGAAGTCAAGCTATCTCGCTGGTTGGCCTAGCTCTCGCTGGATCCTTGTTGGCGCTCGTTCCAGAAGGACCGCTGGCTGAAATCGCACGCGGCCCGTCCCGAGCGAGCTTCCTCAGCTTTAACACCAGTGACCTCTTCACGGTTCCTACCCACGGGGTCTTTCCCGAGCCGTCGCTCTTTATGTCGACGGTTCCCAAGCCTCGAGCGGGCGTGATGGATCCAGTGACATGGAAGGGATTCGCTTGGGTGCTGATTGGCATTTCAGGTTCGGCACTGGTGGCCGTGCGGAGAGGTCGTGCCGGCCTCGCCGCACCAGCTGCCGTGGGTTTGATTGCCCTGCTCATTCCCGGCACTCTTCGCGACGAGTTGAATCCATGGAATACTTGGCGATTCACCCAAGTGGGGTTGCTTCTCGCGGCTCCGGCGCTGGCAATCCTGGTGATTGCCTTGTGGCGTTGGCGTCGGGGCAGGCTCCACCTGGCGAAGCTAGCGGCGACTGGTCTCGTCGGATTGGCTGCTGGTACCTGGCTTGTGAGTCTCAGCCTGCTGCCCGGGGTAGTCCGAACGCTCGAGAGCCCTGTGCTTGAAGACGAACTCACCGCCGCCAGTTACGTGGCTCAGCTCGAATATCCCCAGCGTGCGCTGCTGCTACCAGGGCCTCGAACGTTCATCGAGCTTAGTAGCAGCATGGCTGACGGTATGCACAAGTACGCGGTGACATTTGGTCGCTTGCAGGTTCCCATGGGGTTCGATAACAGGGGCGCGCGGGAGCGCTACGCCGACGATTACGCGCGTGCTCAGGATGCGCTGTCGCCGTCGGATCTCGGCGCACTTGGAATTGACCTTGTTTATACCGCTCAGAATCACCTCAGCCCGGAGCAACGCCGAACGCTTGACCAGGCGCTGGCCCGGGGAACATTAGCGCCTGTGTTCACCAGTCCCGGCGGTTCAAGAGTCATATACCGCGTGGCGAGTAGCAACAGTGGCTAAACGGCGCCTAGCGGTCATAGCAACCGCAATTTCCGTGGTGGGACTTTGGTGCGCGGTGTTGCTGATTCCGGTCGATTGGCCGCTAAGCGCCTATCAGAGCGAAAACGCGGTCTTTCCCCTTGGGCCAGTCTCAGCCGTCGTCCAGCCAGGACAGATGTTTTCAGCTACTGAGCCGTTTGATGTGCTCGCAGCGCCCGTTAGAGTCGGCGGACCCTTCGGCAGTGCGGTGACATTGCACACTCGCATACGACTTGACGGCCCGGGTGGTGCAACCGTGGTGGAGTCTTCGCCCGCGGAGGCAGAGTCGACGCATGGTGCTTATCAAATGGTCTTGTTCAGATTGCCTAAGACCATTGCCGCACGTGACGGGTACTTTCTCGAATTTGACATTCCGCGCGGCACTTCTTGGCCAATCTTTCTGGCGGCGATCAGCGGAGACAAGGAACCCGATGGGCGGCTCTTCATGGCCGGCAGTCCTTCGCATGAGGGGCAGGATCTTGCGTACCAACTGCTGCGCCGCCAGTCGGTCGGCGAGCGCCTGCCAACTTGGTGGGGTGCAAACAGAGGCTCCGTAGTCGTTGGCGTCGGTTTGGTACTTCTAGTCCATCTGATCAGCTTTACCGCTATTCGCTCGTTGCGGCTCGAGTCTCTTCGCCGCCTGCCGGACGGCTTGGTCCTGGGGCTGGCGCCCCCAGCGCTGCTAGCCGCTGCATACTTCGCGCTCTTTTTCATAGTCTTGTGACCACGAGCAGGCAGTCTGCCACGCTAGGCTCGTGCACGGCGGAGTGAGGAGGTCGGGACTTTGAAAATCACGGGGCTGGCTTGCGACTTCGTCAACGACGGCTCACGGAACTGGCCGGTCGTGCGGGTTCTGACCGACGCCGGCATCACGGGTATCGGCGAAGCCTATCCGGTCGGTCCTGACAAGGCGGTTGCCGAGACGGTTCGATATTTCGAGGACTGGGTGCTCGGCTTCGACCCGTTCGACGGCGAACGCATCTGGCACGAGCTTTATGCCGGCAGCCGCTTTCCCACCGGCTCGGTGATCACGGCTGCGATCAGCGGCATAGACCAGGCGCTCTGGGACATCAAGGGCAAGGCTCTCGGAACACCTGTGTACCAACTGCTGGGCGGCAAGGTGCGCGACCGGGTGCGTGTGTACCAATCGGCGCACGGCGCGACGCCCGAGGCCATCGGCGAGCACGCCCAGCGGCTTATCGAGTCCTACGGCTATACGGCGCTGAAGATCGGGCCCTCTGCGCCAAATGGCGATGCTGATCCCTGGGGCGTTCAGCTCGACACGGCCGAGCGGCGAATGGCGGCGGTGCGCGACGCGGTTGGCGACGCCGTTGATATTGGCGTCGACCCGCACGCCAAGATCCTCGAGCCGGCGCGGGCCCTGGAAATGGCCGAGCGAATCAGCCCGTATCGGCCTTTCTTTTTTGAAGAGCCGGTCCGGCCCGAGCAATTCGAACCGCTGGCCAAGCTGGCCCGCAAGTCGCCGATCCCCATTGCCACCGGGGAATGTCTCTACACGAAGTTTGAGTTTCAGCGCCTGCTCGCCACAGGCGCCGCCGACATCATCCAGCCGGATGTGTGCGTGACCGGTGGCCTGACCGAGATGAAGAAAATCGCGGCCATGGCCGAAGCCCACTACGTGAGCGTCGCGCCGCACAACCCGCTGGGGCCGCTGGCCACGGCCGTGAACGTCCACTTTGCGGCAACGGTGCCAAACTTCCTGATCCTTGAATACCACGCCGACGACGCTGGGGTTCGGGCCGAGGTGCTGGTCGAGCCGATCCAGCTGGACAATGGCTACGTGACCATCCCCGAAGGGCCAGGACTGGGCGTGGAACTCAGCGATGGGATCCTGGAGAAGTATCCCTACCGGCCGTGGCGCCGAGGCCGTCCCACGAAAGCGGACGGCATGCTCGCCTTCATCTAGCGGTGGCACCGAATTCCCGGCGGCGGTGGTGTCTCGGACCACGTCTGCTGATTGTTGCTGTGACGGCTGCCGCTGGGCTGGTGGCCGGATGCGGAGAGAGCGCGGCGACAGCTGAAGACTCGGCTGGGCTCACTGCCGCCGTGTTCGACCCTTCGGCGTATGCCGACGCGATCGCCGGCGGGGGACTCGCGGTATCGGCCCGCCTGGCATCTCCCACAAATGACGGTGACGGCGACGTACGGGTCGAAGTTGATAGGCGTCCGTCCGACGTGACGATTCGCCTTGCCGTGTCGATTGCTCGCGAATCAGGGCAGGTCGCTTTCGAAGTTATGGAAGTCGGCGACAAGACCTACTTCCGACAGGGACCAGCGGACGCCGTTGGCGAGTGGATGTCTACTGTTCGCAACGTCACTGGCGCCGACACGCCGCGCGTCGAAGTCCTGGCGGCAGCCTTTCCGGTTGTTGGCGACATTGTTGGGTCGGTTCGCGCCAAAGGATGGACTGAGGGCGGCGCCGAACCTTGCCCGTCAACCGGAACTTGCTTCGTGCTCACCAACCCAGCGTTCGAATTCGCCAGCCTGTACGTCGACGCTGACACCTACCGCCCGGTACACATTCGGCTGGCGCGGCCCGGCATGCGGGCGGCGGGCGAAATCGAGATTGACTGGATGGCGGCCGACTCCGTTGAGCCGCCGGCGAATGCTCGGCCTGTCGACGGAGGGGAATTCGCAGCCGCTCTCGGGCAGGTCTTGCAGGCAATCGGCCTTTAGCTGAAGTCAGTCCCCTGGAACGCAGCCGTTAGGGCGATTCGGAAACAAGCGTGAAGCCGTTGACCACGCCGTGGTCGATCGGTCCTGCATGGGCGGTTCGCCAGAACCGTACGAACGGTTGCAGGGCGTCAGGAATCTCGTCTTGTTCCAAGAGGTCTCCGGCCATTTCCACCGTCTTGACCGCGTCGTCCAGATCCGAATAGACGTGCACGCTCCCGTAGTCGTACTCGCTAGGTGCGAGGGGGTGGGTGTCAGCCTTGAATCCGCGTAGCAACATGATTCGCTCAATGCCCCAGGTCGGTCGGACATCCCTGAACGCCCGTTCGAAGGCGGCTGGATCCGCGTCATCACGCAGCTTGTAGAAGCGAATCGACACGTATTGCGGCATTGCGGTGACCCTCCCTGAAGTCTGGGAGTAGCTGACTATCCCAGGTGCTCGCGTAGAACGGCGCCGGCGTGGGCGAGCGTTGCCGGGGCCAAGAGGCCGAAGTTGTACACCATCACGCGGTCGGGCTCGATCTCGCTCAGCCGGCGTGCGCGCGCAACCAGGCCTGGGCCATGTGGATCGACCTCGTGGTGCGCGGTCTGATTGACAGTGATTTCAATGTCGGCGCCGGCATCACGCACCGTGCTGACCTGCGCGTTGGCCACCTCGGGGTTGTTGGTGGGGTCCGAAATCATGAGCGCGCCAATCGTGTCCAACAGGTCGGCAAGGCGCAGGCCGTGGTTGGCCCAGCCCAGCGAGGCTTCGCTGACACCCACCCGGACGCGGCTACGGCGTAGCGCATGGCGAACCGCCTTTACGAGGCCGATCGCCGACTGCTCACGCGCTTCCAGGTAGCCCCGGAACTCCTCGTCGGCCTCGCAGCGTTCCGCTACTTGCCCAGGGACTCCTGCGTCAGCCACACCCGGATCCGGCACAGCTTCAAGGCGCTCGCGAAGTTCCCGGGCGACGGACGAGCGCACCTCTTCAGGATCGACTCCATGAGCTCGCGCCGCCGACATCGAGTGCTCATTGAAGCAGAGCCCAGCCAGGAATTGTGTCCACGCGTCCATGTACACCAGGATTCGCGGCCGCACCCAGCCATAGGTGAAGTCCGGGTAACCGACGTTCTCAAGCGTCAGACCGCTTATCGGGTATTGATCGGAAAGGTCGGTCAGAAGTTCCGAAAGGTAGGCGTGGATGTCCGGATGGGCCGGGCAGGTTGCGGCGAAACTGCGGTGACCAAAGGCGTTCTCTATGGCCGTGTCCGGATAGGCGCGTGCGAGCCACGGCTGAAACATCCCGATGACCCACGCGTTCAATTGCATGCCGCGCGCCTCCGCGCCTTGGGCCGTTTGCTCGTAGACGGCCAGGACCTCAGGCTCGGAGTGGAGCGCCGGCTTGATCCGGCCATATCGCTCGGCTCGGGCGGGAAAGTACACGGCGCCCTGCTCCGAATAGAACTGCGAGCGCCGCCGGTTGCGAGGCGAGAACGTCGATATTGCGTGGTAGTTGGGACAGAGTTCGATCGCGTCGAAGCCATGGGCCGCCAGCCAGTCCAGCGCAGAGTCCACACCTTCGTCGGCGAGGTCCCAGGGGTAGGCCCAAACGGAGAGTCGAGGGGGCACGGTAGGCTAACGCTGCTGCGAACGGCTCATCCTAGGCTACGGGTTGAGTTGCCGTCGCTCTGAAGGAAAGCGCCGTAGTGAACGTATTGATGGTTGGGTCCGGCAGCATCGCGGGATTCCACTCGCGCGCAATTCGCGAGCTAGGGCACACCCTGTACCACGTGGTTGGGCGCCGCGAATCGCAGGTTTCAGAGTTTGCCGCCGAGACGGGCTTCGCTCGGCATGGCATTGACCTGGAACGCGGGCTGGACGATCCGGCGGTTGACGCCGTCATCATCACGTCGCCCAGCGACTTCCACCGCGCGCACGCCGAAGCGGCGCTGGAACGCAAGCTGCCGACGCTGCTGGAGATTCCCGTGGCCACGTCGCTGGCCGACGCGATAGCAGTGCAGGACGCCGCCGAGGCGGCAGGCACGCCGGTCATGGCGGCTCACACCCGGCGCTTTCAGCCGGCCATGCTGCGCATGCGCGCCATGATCGCGGACGAAGAACTCACCGTTCACCACGCGCTGCAGCGCTACGGATTCATCCGGCGCCTCAACGTCAACTGGGTGGGCTATCAGCGCAGTTGGACCGACAACCTCATCTGGCATCACGGCGGGCACGCCATGGATGCCTGGATGTGGGTGTTGGGTGTCACCGAAGCGGAAATCTCTGCGAAGCTGGGTCCGCCGCATCATCACCTCGAGATCCCGATGGACATCTCCATCGCGCTCAAGACGGCAGGTGGTCTCATCGGCAGCATTTCGCTGTCTTACAACACCCACCAGGCGCTCGACGACGCCTTCTTCATCGGCGAGGAAGACACAATCGCGGCCAACTACGCGACAGGGACGCTTGTAGGCAAAGACGGGGTGATCTTCGACGCCGGCATGACCGAAGTCGTGCCGCACGACGTCATCACCGCTCAGGACCGAGAGTTTTTTGCCGCGCTGGACGAGCAGCGGGATCCAGACCCCTCAATCGCCGATGTCTTGCCGAGCTTGCGAGCCTTGCAAGTCGTTCAGGACATCTACACCGCGGAGTACGGCGCATGAGTGAAGACAGACGACCCGGCCGCGTCGTGTATCTCAACAGCGATTGGGTTCCCGAGCGCGACGCCGCGATTTCCATTTTTGACTCGTCTCTCGTCTGGGGCGACGCGGTGTTCGAGACCACGCGCACGTTCCTGCACGAGCCGTTTCGACTGGACGCGCACCTGGAGCGGTTGGACGCGTCGCTGGTCGCCTCGGGAGTGCCCTGCGATGTGTCCATGGACGAGCTCGCCGATCTGACCGGCAAGCTTATCGAGCGAAACCGAGACGCCTACGACCCCGAAATCGACTTTTCGATCGTGCACCAGATTTCTCCCGGGGTCCTTGGGCGATACCGAAATTCGGTTGCCCACACTGGTCCGTCGGTGTTGATCTACACCTATCCCCTCGATGGCATGTTGGGCGAGTCGGCCTACTTGTACGACGAAGGGCTGAACGCCGTCGTGCCGCGCCAGCGCGCGATTCCGTCGCGGCTACTGGACCCCAAGATCAAGAGCCGCTCGCGCCTTCATTACCAGGTCGCTAATCACGAAATCGCTGCCAGTGCGGCCGATACCTTTGTGGTGCTGCAAGGCGAAGACGGCTTTATCACCGAAGGCACCGGCTCGAACTTCTTCATCGTTCGAGGCGGCGAACTGCTGACCTCGCGCGGCCACAGCGTGCTGCGCGGCGTCACCCGCGACACGACCCTGGCACTCGCCGGTGAGCTTGGTATTCCCGCGCGCGAGGCCGACTTCGAGCCTTACGACGTGGCGACGGCCGAGGAGGCCTTCTTCACGACAACGCCTTATTGCCTGATCCCTGCCACGCGCTTCAACGGGGAGCCAATTGGGGATGGCAACGTCGGAGTGATCTATAGACGCCTGGCGGATGCGTTTAGCGAGGACGTGGGCGTGGACTTCATTGCCCAGGCGAGGCGATACGCCGAGCTGATTGCCTGAAGTCTCTGTTCTGAACCAATCGAGCGCCGCGTCCTCAGAAGGAGGACCCGGGGGGGGATTTTAATTTTACCCCGTAGCAAAACAGGCGGGGGTTTTTGAGGTTTAAAACAAACCCCGCAGGGAGTATCCC
>JAPPKM010000148.1:0-3085 GCA_028874315.1 Chloroflexota bacterium | reverse complement strand
TCTTTTTGTTTCGATATTTTTATTTTTAAAAAACACGCGCCCGGCGCCCCTCTTTTTGGCCGCCCCCGGCGCTCGATTTCCTTTAGCCCGCTTCGCTCTCCTGGCGGAGGTTGTGCAGGTAGAAACCAACGCCGGCTGCGAGTAGCCCGCCAACGATTGGCCCAACCCAGTAGATCCAGATCGAATCAAAATTAAGGGCCACAATCGCGGGGCCGAAGGACCGCGCCGGATTCAGCGCGGCCCCAGTCAGCGCTCCACCCACGAGCCAGCTGGCGGCCAGCGTGAGACCGATGGCGAGCCCGTGAAAGCCCTTCGTGGCTTTTCCACTCACCGCGGCGCCAATGATGACCGACACGAGGAAGAACGTGAGCACGGCTTCCAGTACAAGCGCCTGTCCCGCGCCAACGTCCACTCCCGGCAGCGGGAGCCCAAAGTGCGTCGCACCCTTGGCGCGAACCGTGGCATGCAGCAATGCGCCAACGACCGCGCCGGCAAGTTGCGCCAGGATATAGCCGGGAACTGAGCGCCAGTCAAACTTGCCAATTGCAGCCAGCGCAATGCTGACGGCCGGATTGATGTGGCAGCCAGAGACGGCGCCAATTCCGTAGATCAAAGCGACCAAAACGAGACCGTGAGCCAGGCCCGCCAACACGACACCACCGGTGCCGCCGTCAAGCGCTTCGAACGCGACCGCCGCGCTCAGGGAACCGATGAAGATGAGCGTCAGCGTGCCGACAAATTCGGCTAGCCAAGCGCGTGACTCATATTTCATGTCGTGCCTCCTATTGCCTCTTGCCGCACACAGATTCTGCGGATCGGTGACCAGGACGCCCTGTTTTATCAGATTTGCTTCGATCCTGTGATAAATGTTCTAGTCACACCTCAAGTACTCGGAGGTCATCAAGTGTTCACAAGTCCACGTCCTGCGGGGGGAGTCCCAAGCGCGCAAGACTCGCGTTCCCTGCAGAATCCCTCTCAGATCAACCCTCGCGCTCTCGCCGCTGCCGTGTGATCCCAGTGCGTGATCCACTGCTCGTCGATCTCCATGCCCCAGCCCGGTGCGTCACTCGGCCTGACATTGCCGTCCTTCGGAACAGCCAGGCCTGGAATGGGCCATACCTCTTCCAGCGGAATGCCGGGATCGCTGCCCATCCAGAACTCCGCCATCGGCGACTCCGGCATTGAAATCGCGAAGTGCTGTCCCCAGGGTGTGGCGACGGCTGCGTGCGGAATCGTGATGATCCCGGCGGCCTCGCCGATGGTGTAGATTTTCAGCGCTTCCGACAGGCCGCCGCACCACATCAAGTCCGGCTGCAGCACGTCCACGGCCCGGTGTTCCACAAGCTGCCTGAACGTCCAGCGCCCATGGTGGTCTTCGCCAGTTGCCAGCGGCACCCAGTTGATCGCCTTCCGCAGCTCGATGTGGCCCTCGAGATCCGTCGGAATCAGCGGCTCTTCCAGCCAGCGCAGGTTGTAGGGCCGCAGACGCTCGGCCAGCCTGACCGTGAACTCCACGTTGAAGCTCATGACCGGGTTGTACATCAACTCGGCGTTTGGTCCGACCGCGTCGCGCGCCTTGGCAATGTGCTCCTCGACGAGATTGATGCCGTCAATCCCCTCGTCGTAGTGCGCGGGATTTGAGATTTTGAAGCACTTGAAGCCAAGCTCCTGCGACCAGTCCAGATCGTCGGAGGTGCAATACACCAGCGCCTTGTCGCGGCAGGGACCGCCGATCAGCGAATAGACGGGCTGTCCGAGCAGCTTGCCCTTGAGGTCCCACAACGCGAGGTCGATGCCTGACTGGGCGACCGTCGCGATGCCGCCCGCGCCAAACCGCTGGGTTGATCGCCACATCAGGTCATTCAGAAACTCCAACGCCAGGCAGTCCCGCCCCTCCAGCAGGGGCCCAAAGTGGAAGTCGACCAGGGCAGCCACCGGCTCGCCAAAGCTGCACTCGCCCAGGCCCCACGTCCCGTCTTCGGCAGTCACCTGCACCCATACCCGCTCCCAGGTATTAGCGCCGGGCATCCGGCCGTGCATCCGCGAGAATTCCGGGTACTTATTGATCGGCAAGGCGCGTCGTGCGTGCGAATTCCAACCCGGCCTTCGAGCTTTCGAGGTCGCGGGTGTCCGCGGAAGGTTCAGGCTGACGGCTCGAACCTGCGTGATTCGCACGGTGTTGCTCCCTCCGAGGCTGCGGGTCAGGCGGCGGCTTTGGACGCGCTTGGTGGTCCTTCCGCCCTGATCGCCTCCAGCAGGCCCATCATCTGGCCGGTCGCCAGGGCTCGGCCTCGGTGGCCCCATGACGTGTCATCCACCATCCGCGGCACATGGTCGTCGATCAGGAATCCCGTGAATCCGGCGTGATACAGGGTTCGCATGGCGGCGGCGATGTCCACGTTGCCCTCGCCCAGGAAGCACTCGTTGAAGACCGGAACCGTGCCCTGCACGTCTCGGAAGTGCACGTAAAACAGGCGGTTCTCGGCCACGAAGTGCCGCATGGCCGCCAAAACATCCTCGCCCATCTCCGACCAGCAGCCCATGCAGAAGTCCAGCCCGTTATTCGGGCTGTCGCCGATCCGCATAGCGCGTTTGAAGCCCTCGAACGAGCGCATCAGGCGAGCTACGCCCCCCAGCGACGGAACCGGCGGATCATCGGGGTGTAGCGCCAGCCGCACGCCGCTGGCCTCGGCCACTGGCAGTACGGCATCGGTGAACCGCGCATAGTTGGACCACAACTCGTCGGCGGTAAAGGTCCGGCCGTGCGTGGGCGAGTCGCAGGTCACCGTCGCCGCGTCAAAGGCTGTGGCGACGGCGCCGCCACGAATCACTTTGGGCTCCGTACGCCACACGCCGTTGGGCATCCAGTGGTAGCCCAGGATTGGAATGCCGGCCTCGCCAATGTGGCGGACAGTCGCCTGGTAGTTGGCGATCTGTCGGTCGGTCCCCTCCAGCCCCAACATGGCCAGATCATAAAAGTGATGCGGCACGTTCTCGATCGACTCGATCTTCAGGCCGTGGGCCTCGACACGCTGGCGCAGCCGCACCAGGTCCTCGACCTCCCAACGCTCGGCGCCCGGCAGAC
>JAPPKM010000202.1 GCA_028874315.1 Chloroflexota bacterium | reverse complement strand
GAAATTCTCACCGCCGACTACATCATGGCAAACCCGCCGGCGGCCGCAGCCTACGGCGCGTCGACCCGTTTCAGCGACCCCGCTGACCCCCGAGAATTCAGAACGTCGAAGATTGAAAAGTACTACCGGAGAGGCAGCGACTTCGAACTAGGATTCGATCCCCTGCTCATATCGACTTACGTGATTAATCCCGGATCGCTGCGCACGGATTATCCACACGCCGGCATTCTCAACACGAATGTGTTCCTCAAGCGCTACCCGTCGACGGCCACCAACCGCAACCGGGCGCGGGCGCGCTGGACCTACTACCACTTCCTTGGCCTCGACGTCGAGAAGTCCGCCTCCCGCACTACCGACCCGGTGGCGCTGGCGGACACGAACAACCCAACGCTGGGGAATCCGGCCTGTACGGTGTGCCACAGCGTCCTTGATCCGGTGGCCGGAACGTTCCAGAACTACAGCGATAACGGATATTACAAACATAACTGGGGCGGCCTGGATTCGCTGGACGATCTCTACAAGGAAGGGAGCGTCGAGGCGCTGGCCGTGCAGGCCGAATCCTGGGAGGACCGGGAGACCCTTGTCTGGCCGGTGACCTTGGCGGCCGGCACCGAAACCTTGCGGGTCATGTTTACGAACCCCTTTCATGACGAGGACACCGAGGAGAGCGGAAGGATCCATTTGGATCGACTGACCGTGGTCGATTCCGAGGGCGGCGAGATTGCCAACTTCGAGTTCGAGGATTTGGAACCGCCGGCCGCTCATTTCGGGTTCTGTGGGGCGGTGGAAGACGACAACCCGGCCACCGGGGATAGCGATCATCTTTACCTCTGGTGGGGCGGCCCCGAGTGTGGCTTCTTCATCGACGTCGAGGTGCCCGGCGATGGGTCTTACGAGGTTGAAGTCGTGGCCTGGTCCAACGGCTACTACGAACAGTATGACAACGATGGCTTTGCCAGGCTCTCGGTCTCGGCCAATGAGTACCAGGTGGGCGACACCTGGTACCGCGACATGCGCGTCCCGGGTTTCAACGGCAGGCAGGCGCCTAACCCTGACAACAGCTTGCAGTGGCTGGCCCGGCAGATCGTCTCCGACCCGCGCTTCGCCGAAGCGACGGTGAAGTTCTGGTGGCCGGCGCTCATGGGCAGCGAGGTGACGCTGCTGCCCGAGGATGAGGGCGACGCCGGCTTCGAGGGGCAGTTGCTCGCCGCCACCGCCCAGGGCATCGAGGTGACGCGCCTGGCCGACGACTTCCGGCGCGGCTTCCACGGCGGACTTGCCTATAATCTCAAAGACTTGCTGGTCGAAATCGTACTCTCGAAATGGTTCCGGGCGGACGCGGTGACGGACGCGGACCCGGTGCGCCGGTTGGCGCTGCACGGCGCCGGCGCCAGGCGGCTGCTGACGCCGGAGGAGTTGGCACGCAAGACGGCGGCGATCACGGGGGTGCAGTGGGGACGATTCATCCCTGTTGACGTGAACCAGGGCCGGTTTGCCAGCTCGCTGACGGACCGATATCGCCTCCTTTACGGTGGTATCGACTCGGATGGCGTCACGGAGCGGGGTCGAGATCTGACGTCTGTGATGGCTGGGGTGGCGGAGCGGCACGCGGTGGCGGTCAGTTGCCCGGTGGTTATGCGGGAGTTCTACCTCGTGTCCGAGGGGCAACGGCGGCTGTTCACCGGCATCGACCTGTCGCGACGGGACGACGACGCAGTGAGGGCCAAGCTTGTCGAGTTGCACGACAAGCTGCTTGGCGTGCAGGTGGCGCCCGATTCCCCGGACGTAGAGGCCGCCTACCAGCTCTTCGCCGAGGTATCGCAGCGCGCCCGCGCGTCAGAGTACGGTGGGTTCGAGTGGTGGGCTTGCGAACGCCATATCGACCAATTCCTTTACGATGGCATCCTGGAAGACGCTTGGGTGCTGCGCGAGCATGAAGATGGGTGGCGGTGGTGGGAATATAATTGGCAGCCCGTCGACACTTTCCTGCAAGACGTCGATTTCTCGGACCCCCACGCCGCCGCACGCGCCTGGAAGGTCGTGCTGGCCTACTTGATGATGGACGACCGCTATCTGTACCTGTACTGAGTTTCATCTTCCACGGAGAGAATCTCATGCGACGACGTACGCTACTCAAGGGCCTGCTGTCGGCCGCAGCAACAGCGCCGGGTTTCCGCCTGCCGCTGGTCCAGGCCGCCGACTACCGCGGCAAGCTGTTCGTCTTCGTGCAGGCCGACGGCGGCTGGGACCCGACGAGCTTCTGCGACCCCAAGACCAATACCCCGGGCGAGCCGATCATTAACCACTGGGCGCAGCACGACGACGTCCGCCAGGCCGGCCACATCCTCTACGCCCCCTTTGCCCGCAACGCGGCGTTCTTCGAGAAGTACCACCAACGCATGCTGGTCATCAACGGTGTGGACGCCCAGACCAACTCCCACACCGTGGGCATCGTGCACAACTGGAGCGGGCGGAACGCTGAGGGCTATCCGACGCTGAGCGCGCTGCTCGCCGCCCACTACGCTTCGGACCTGCCCGTTCCCTATCTGAGTTTCGGCGGTTTCTCCGTCACCGCGGGAATCACCCGTTTCACCCGCATCGGCGAGGCCCGGCTGCTCAAGACCATCGCCAATCCGGCGGCACAGGTCTGGAATCCCTCGCAACGAATCATCAGTGACG
>JAPPKM010000168.1 GCA_028874315.1 Chloroflexota bacterium | reverse complement strand
TGCAGCAAGCGCACCGGGCCCAGCGTCGCCACCGTGACAATCCAGGCCACCAGCAACATCACCACGAAGACGCCGGCCTGGCTCAGCACACCCCACAGGAATTGCAGCAGCCAAGCCACTGCCACGGCAATGCCGAGGTAGATCAGGATGAGAAGCGGGCGCTGGCTCTCGACGGGCGAGGTTTCCTCATGGACTTCTCGCAACTGTCGATTCTATCCGCCCGCTCTGCCTCGCCGTCCTGCCTAGAATTGGCTGACACGTCCTACGTCCGACGCGCCGCACCGCTACCCGTATGACACGCGAAGCCGTCCGTTCCACCATCGAAGGCAAGCTGGCGGAGCTGCCCGACGGCCCCGGCGTGTACCTCATGCGCGCCGTTGACGACCGGGTTCTCTACGTCGGCAAGGCTCGATCCTTGCGCAATCGCGTCCGCAGCTACTTTCGACGCGGCGACCACTCCTACAAGACCCGTTCCCTTGTAGCTCGTGTCGCCGACTTCAACGTCATCGTCACCGACTCCGAAGTCGAAGCCCTTGTCCTCGAAAACAATCTCATCAAGGAACACCGACCGCGCTTCAACGTCACCTACCGCGACGACAAGCAGTTCCTCTACCTCAAGGTCACCGTGCAGGAGACCTATCCCCGCATCGCCACCACCCGGATCATTGCCAAGGACGGCTCGCTCTACTTCGGCCCCTACACCAGCGCCAAGTCCCTGCGCCAGACCCTCAAGCTGCTCAACCGGTTGTTTCCGTACCGGACGTGCAACATCAGCATGGCCAAGCCAATTCCCCGTCCCTGCCTCAAATACGACATCGGACTTTGCAACGCTCCCTGTACCCGCTACGTCACCGTCGACCAGTATCGGGATGTCGTTGACGGCGCCGTCCGCTTCCTGCGCGGCGAATACGAGCACGTCAAGGAGAGCCTGGCCGAGCAAATGTGGGCCGCCGCCGACGCCCAGGACTACGAAGAGGCCGCTAGGTTTCGCGACCGCATCACGGCCATGGAAAAGGTCGTGGCGGAGCAGAAAGTCTCCGACCCCGACGCCCGAGAGCGCCAGGTCGACGTCATCGCCGCGGTCCGCCAGGACCGCGACGCCATGGCCACCGTCTTCCGAATCCGCGGTGGCAAGCTCATCGGCCACCATCACTACGACCTGACCGTCACTGGCGAGGAAACCGAAGCTGAAATGCTGGACGACTTCGTCCGCGAGTACTACGACCGCGCGGCCGAAGTCCCGCAACTCGTCCTTGTCCCCCACGACCTCACCGACGTGGATGTGCTCGAGTCCTGGCTGAAGTCGCTCCGCGGCGCCAACGTCACCGTTCGCCGCCCCCAGCGCGGTTCAAAGCGCCGCCTCGTCGAGATGGCCACCCGCAATGCCGCCGAAACCCTGAACCTGGAGCGCACGGCCTGGCTCAACAGTGAACGCAAGCGCCGCCAGGCCCTCCTGGAGATCGGCGTCGCCCTCGACCTGCCCCGCCTGCCCCGACGCATTGAGTGCTACGACATTTCCCACATCCAGGGATCCCTGGCCGTCGGCTCCCTGGTCGTCTTCGAGGACGGCGTCGCCAAGAACGGCAAGTATCGCCGGTTCAAAGTGCGCAGCGGCGCGGGCAACGACGACTTTGAATCTTTGCGCGAAGTTCTCCGACGCCGCCTCCGCCGCTATGCCGAAGAAACAGACGTTGCGGCTGCCGCTGGTCAGGACCCTCGAGCCTTAGCCAGCGTGCCGCTCGCCGGATTCAATCCGGACGACCAACTGCCGGAAGATTCAGAACCCACCGTAGGCTCCACGAAGGAGTGGGGTGTCACCCCCGACCTCGTCCTAATTGATGGCGGTAAGGGCCAACTCGGCGCCGCCCGTGAGGTTTTCTCCGAACTCGGTTTGGACCAATCCAATATCCCACTCGCCGCCATTGCTAAGCGCCGTGAAGAACTTTATTTCCCCGGGCACACGGGTCCGGTGCTCCTGCCGGTGGACGGCTCCGGCCTTCACCTCATCCAGCAGATCCGCGACGAAGCCCACCGCTTCGCCGTCAGCTTCCACATCAAGCTCCGCACCGCCCGCGGCCGCCGATCGATTCTGGACGAGATCCCCGGCATCGGCCCCAAGCGGAAGCGCAACCTCCTGCGAACCTTCGGCTCCCTCAAACGCATCCGCGCCGCCTCACTGGAAGACCTCACCGCGGTCGACGGCATGACCGCCGCCAGCGCCAAAGCCCTCAAGGAAGCCCTCTAGGATCAACTGCGGGGAGCGGCGTTCGCTGGGCTATGCGCCCCGCGGTCGCTGCCCGTCCGGACCCATGAAGTCCTTCCGACTACCGCCCCTAGGCAAACAGCAGGTACCGCAACCACACCCAAATGGTGCCGATGATCAGGACCATGATTGTCACCGGAATGCCGTACTTCATGAATTGGACAAACCGGATGTGGTGGCCTTCGCGCTCGGAAATCCCCGCCAGGATCACGTTGGCCGACGCCCCGATAATCGTGGCGTTCCCGCCAAAGTCGGCCCCAATCGCCAGCGACCACCACAGGATGTTGTCAGGGTTGAGGCCCTCGGCCGTCAGCCGCTGAACTACCGGCAGCATCGTTGCCGTATAGGGAATGTTGTCCACCACGGCCGACAGGACGGCGCTCAGCCACATGATCAGGAGGGCCGTGGCCCCCACGTTGC
>JAPPKM010000048.1 GCA_028874315.1 Chloroflexota bacterium | reverse complement strand
TAGTGAGGTCCGGCGACACGTCGTCCAGGTCCGGGTCGTTTGCGGAAGGGGGGTAAAGTCGACGACTGGCGCGGTGGTCCGCATCTGTTGACTACATGCCTCGAGCGGCGAGCCCGGAGCGCCACCGGCGCCCGGCGCCGAGTTCGGTCCGCCGGCCCCGGGCGACACTCCGGCCGCCGCGCGCCTGGTCGACGAACCCGTGGACCCTGCCGAGGATCAGATGCGGCCGACCAGGCCGCGGGCTGGCTGCCAGGCTTCGCGTCGCCACTGCATCGGGACGTGCGACGCCCCGGTGAACTTGACGCCCATCGTGGACCTCGAACGGCATCTGCACCGGCTGCAGGGGAAACGCACGCCTCGCCGTGCGTGCGGCGCCCGAGGCGGCGCCGGGACGGATCGCGCCTATCGAAACGGCGGAACGCTCGAGCACGCGCAGCAGATCGCGGGGCACGCTTCCGACGGACGAAGCGCTCTACGACCGGACCGAGGGTTACCGGTGAAGCCGCGATTCTGACAGGCGTCGGTTCAACCTGAACCCTCCTCATGCTCCGTGTCCCAAACGTTCGTTTGCGACACAGGCTGATCGGCTACGCCCGCGTCTCGAAGACCGACGGCTCCCAGTCGCTGGACCTGCAGCGCGACGCTCTGCAGGCGGCCGGCGTCGACGAGGCGGTCAACCTCTACCACGCCCTCGCCTCCGACGTTCGCGACGACCGGCCGGGGCTCGACAGCTGCCTGCGCGCCCTGCGCAAGGGCGACGTGCTCGTGGTCTGGAAGCTCGACCGCCTCGGCCGGAACCTGGCCCATCTGGTCAATACCGTGCAGGACCTCTCGGCCCGCGGGGTGGGCCTGCGGGTGCTCGCCGGCGACGGGGCGCAGATCGACACCACGACCGCGGCCGGGCGCCTCGTGTTCGGCATCTTCGCGGCGCTGGCCGAGTTCGAGCGGGAGCTCATCCGCGACCGCACCGTGGCCGGGCTCAAGGCCGCGCGGGCACGCGGCCGCAAGGGCGGGAGGAAGTTCGCGCTGTCGAAGGCCCAGGTGCGGCTGGCCCAGGGCCGCGATGGCGCACCGCGACACGTCGGTGTCCGCGCTGTGCCGCGAGCTCGGCATCAGGCCGGTGACGCTCTACAGGTACGTCGGGCCGCAGGGCGAGCTGCCGGAGCAGGGCCAGAAGGTGCTCGCATCCTGAAGCTGGAGGACCGTGACGCGGGGTGGGCGGCTAAACGTAGTATTTCGCCCCCTCCCGCAAACAACCCGGGGTGGGGCACCGGCGTCCATCACTTGAACCAACGTTGGGCACCGCTGCCCGGTTGTTGCTCCCGAACATGACCAAGGACGCCCGGATGACCCTCCCCGCCCCATCCTGATGGCCCCCAGCGGGTGATTCGACCCCTCCACCCGCGCCGCCTCCCGACTGCCGGGTCCGGAACCGGGCCCCTCCGCGGGTTGCACTCCCGGACACGCCGTCGCATAATCCCCCACTAGGTTCGGCAATTTGCTCTAGCCGCGCGGCGTGTACGGCTGGAGCGGAGTGCCGGTAGCCGTTGCGGCGACGGTCCCGTGACCGACAGGAGCCGGCGACTGCTGAACGACCGTTACAGACCATGGCCGACGATGCGCGCACCGACTCTCGTGCGGATGCCTCGCTCCAGCGCTTTTGGGCTGCCCTTGTCGGTTTAATCCTTGGGCAACTCGCGGGCAACCATTCCGTAACGCTCGCCAAGCTGTATGTATATCTCCGTGATCCGTCAGCTTACTACAGCGCGAGAATAGCTGAAGTCTCGGTGCAGGCCATCGGTATTCTCGCCTTGGGAGGCCTTGTTTTTGGAGGTTGGGCTACCAAGCGCGGGTGGGCAAGCTTTGAGCAAGTCGTGACCTCCATGGTCATCGCCACTGTTGTAGCTACCTTTACGATTCTTGATCAGAGCCTGCCAGTTGTCAGCGGTGACGCCAGGCTGCCATTGGGTGAGACGTCCTATTACCTCGGATGGATATTCGGACTTTTGTTCATACCCGCCCTGCTCGTGACGAGGCCCGGTGCTGGGTTCGCCGAGTGGATTCGTCGTGGAGGCGGCCTCATCGTCGTCGCGGCAGCGACGGGCCTTGCTGGTCTCGCAGCGGGCGCCGCCGTGGAAGAAACGGCCACGCTCATACTTGAGTCGTTAAGTGGCGACTTCTGTCTGAACGATTGCCAAAGATTCTGGATGGCCAGACCGATTACAATCAATGCGATTTGTGGTATGTACGTCGTCGTCGCATTTTCCGTCATCTGGTGGCAAGAGCTTTGCCGTTCCGCCATGCAGACGAGCTTGTGGGTTGCCGGTGTCAGTGTGTTCGCGGCCGTCTATTCCGGGATATATGGCTGGTTCATCTATGCGCCCGCGAAGACCGGGGCCCCATGGCAGTTCGCAGCAGCCTTCGGCGCCGTGCCGGTGGTGACGGTCGTCGTGGTGTTCGCCGCCTACCGTATAGGCCGGCGGGATTCCGGGATTCCTGCGATCGGCTGGCCGGTATCGGGTCTGTTTTGGTGGCTGTCGCCCCTTGGTCTGTCGGTCGGCTTCGCGGCCTGCGCCGGGCTTGGTTTCGGGCCTCTGGCCATCCAAGGCGGTGCTACCGGCGAACAGCTCGTGGTTTTGACCGCGGCTCACGCGATTAACGGGTTCGTCTTCGGCTTGGTCCTGCGAACCATGACGTGGTCCGTCAGGTTGATACCGGTAGGTTCGTCGTCGGCCCTTGCGCCCTCATGCATCCCCTCATTTGCGGGCATCAGATCACGCCGAAGATCTCGTTGA
>JAPPKM010000012.1 GCA_028874315.1 Chloroflexota bacterium | reverse complement strand
CCGAGCAGGAGGCTCAGCGACGCGTCGAGGAAGCCACGGGTATCGCCGAGGCCAACAACCTGATCAACGAATCGCTGACGGCGGCCGTGTTGCAGGACAAGTACATTACGGCGCTGCGAGAGATCGACTCAGGCAGCGTGGTGTACGTCCCGACCAACCCGGACACCGGGCTGCCGGTGATTCTGGGCACTCCGGGGATCGGCTCGGGCGGAGGCGGAGGGCCGTAGTCAGCCTCGGCGCCCGCTGGAGCCCGGCTTTGAAGTCGGGCAGCGAGGGCGACGTACTGGTTGTCGCCGCGTTCCAACGCTGAGCCGCTTGGCAGGCTCCGGCGGAGCGAAAGCGAGCCCGACGTCGGTGGCGGTGTGCCATGGACCACGCCCGCGCAGCTTCCTGTTGTTGGGGTAGGATGCGCCGCGCCCGGGTCGCGGGGCCTGCCGACGGGCGGTTAGCTCAGCTGGCAGAGCGCTACGTTTACACCGTAGAGGTCGCAGGTTCGAGCCCTGCACCGCCCACCCGGCCCGGATTCGCGCAGGCCCCGGCGAGGTAGCTCAGTCGGTAGAGCAGTGGACTGAAAATCCATGTGTCGGCGGTTCGATTCCGCCCCTCGCCACCAGACGATCCAACGACGGTTTGCAACCCGCGCGGCGCGGCGCCGGGGCACGGTGACGGCGGTCAGCGTCGGATCGAAGCGGCTGGTGACGTGACCTCTGCGCGTATGGTGTTCGTCGACTTGCTGCGCCAGTGCAGCCGATCCGAGCGTGGGGAGGACCAATGGACCGATTAAACGTCGTGGTTATCTGTCTCGACACCTTTCGCGCCGATATCGTCGGACCCGGCAAGAAGCTCAGCAGCACCGCGACCCCTGCCCTGGACGCCCTGACGGCCGAATCGGTGCGCTTCAACCGCTGCTTTACCGAACCTGGACAGACGATCCAGGTGCGCAATGGGTGTTTCACGGGCCGGCGCGGATTTCCCTACGCCCACGGCTACTACGGCTGGCATGAAATTCCGGACGAGTACCCGACGATTGCCGAGGTCTTGCTGGAACACGGCTACGCCACCGGCCTGATCGCCGACACGCCCCACTTGTTCAAGCCCAATATGAACCAGCACCGCGGGTTTATGACCTGGGAGCACATTCGCGGCGCGGGCGGCGACGGCTGGAAGACGGGTTCATGGGAC
Source organism: Chloroflexota bacterium (assembly GCA_028874315.1). Taxonomy (GTDB): domain Bacteria; phylum Chloroflexota; class UBA11872; order UBA11872; family UBA11872; genus UBA11872. The sequence goes on along the minus strand of JAPPKM010000012.1, from coordinate 23,963 downwards.
TTGATCCGCGAGCTGTTCAAGGACTATTTCGGCGCCTACGAACCGGCCGTGCCCGAGGCTTCGGCCACTTCGCTGGAGGGCGAGAGTGCGTTTCTGCAGCACTTGCACAATGTCCGCGACCACCGAGAGGAAGCGGACTGGCCGGGCGCCCGGGTCTTTGCGTCGGCGCGCCGCTGGCTGCGCGACAACGCCGGGAATGCGCCGTTCTTCCTTTGGATCGACTGTTTCGAGCCGCACGAGGTGTTCGATCCGCCGCTCGCCTATGTGCGGCGCTACAACAGCACCTGGGATGGGCCGATCTACCAGCAGCCTCGACACATCCTGCACCCGTCATTTTCGTCGGACATGCAGGGCGCGGACCTTGAGGTGACGTCGTCAGACTTCATTGACTACTACACGTCCTGCTACAAGGGCGAAGTCACGTTTACCGATGCCCAGATTGGCGCGTTGCTGGACGAGATTGAACAACTGAAGCTGCTTGATGACACGGCCGTCGTCTTCTTCACCGACCACGGTACCGAGTTGGCCGATCACAGCGGCTGGGGGAAGCGGAACACCGAATTGCATCCGTTCAATACGCAGCAGAACCTGACGATTCGACATCCCGACGAGCGGTATCGCGACATGGATGTTGATGCCTGGGTTCAGAACTACGATCTGGGACCGACCATTCTGGACCTGGCCGGAATATCGGAAGCTCCCGCGACGATGAACGGGCACAGCGTTTGGGCGCTGGCGACTGGCGAGCTCGAGTCCTTGCGTGCGTACGCGACGACGGCGTGGGCCGGCCGGGTGTCAGTTCGTGATGAGCGCTGGGTGTACGCCACCGGGTGGGATTTCGAGGACCCGAACCCGGAGCTATATGACCTGCTCTCGGACCCCCACGAGCGTCACAATGTCCATGATGCGCATCCGGAGATTGTTGGCGACCGGCGGTCTCGAATTGAAGAGTTGCTGGGCACCCCCGTTCCACAGCCGTACAGCCAGGATCGCTTTGGTCCAACGGTCGGCGGCCTGCGCAAACCGCTCTACGCAACCTCGTACGCACCAGTTTTCTATGGTGCGCGTCAGGCGTGGGACAGCCCGCGGGCCTTACCAAGCCAAGGTTCGACGAGCGCCCGATAGTTGAGGGGCGTCGCGCGGCGGCGTGCGTAGCTCCCAGTGCCGATGCCGAGTCTCAGCGAATCGTGCTTGGCATACCTAGGCCAGGGAAGCCGGACTCCGCGATACCTGGTGGAGTTCGCTGAGCTCGTCGGCACTCAGGCTCCAGGACACGGCGTTGAGGTTGGCGTCGACCTGGTCGGGCGTGTCGACGCCCATGAGGGTGACGGAGACATCGGGATTGGACCGGACCCAGTTGAGGGCCACGTGGGCCGGGGCGCAGGCGCGGGCAGCGGCGATGCGTTCGACGGCGGCCAGGACCTGGAAGGCTCGCCCGCGAAACGTCTGGTCGAATTCGGCGCGCCTGCGGGGCGCCGCCATTACTGAGCCGGGCGGCGGCGGGCGATTGGGTCGATAGAAGCCGGTGAGGAGGCCGACGGCCAGCGGGCTGAAGGCGAAGAATCCGACCTGTTCCGCGCGGCAGAACGGAAGTAATTCAAGCTCGGGCGTGCGGTCGAGCAGGTTGTAGGGATGCATGATCATGGCGGGGCGCGGGCCGCCGAGGCGCTCGGCAATCATGAGGGCCTTGCAGGACTCCCAGGCGGAAAAGCCGGACATGCCCCAGGCTCGAGCCTTGCCCTGACGGATTACGTCCAGCATGGCGCTCACGGTCTCTTCCAAGGCTGTGTCCGGGTCTCGCCAGTGGACGATGTAGATGTCGACGTGGTCGGTCTGGAGTCGCCGAAGGCTTCGGTCTATCTCGCGCACGATGTGCATTCGGGAGCCGCCGAGATCGTTTGGACCGGGCCCGATGGGACAGCCGACCTTCGAGGTGATGACCACATCGTCGCGGCAGCCGGCGATGGCACGTCCGAGCGCCAGTTCGGAAGTGCCGCCGTAAGGGGTGTCCGACGTCTTGCCGTAGAAGTTGGAGCAATCGAGGAGAGTGACGCCGCGTTCGACGGCCCGCCGGATGGCGGATTCCATGACGCGTGGATCGGTCTGATTGCGGAATCCACAGCCGAGGCCTACGCGCGAGACCCGGATGCCGCTGGATCCGAGCAGGGCGATTTCCATGCGTGCTCCGAACCGGCGCTAGACGCAGCCCGGGAAGGACTGACCGCGCACCTGGATGAATGGCGGGACTTTGGGTGCGTCTGTGACGGTCTCGTCCTTGATGGTGGCAGCGCGCATGTAGTGGACGGCGGATCCGCGGCGACGGTGGGGCGTGGTGTTGGGGCGGCTGGAATGGAAGACCAGGCTGTGATGGAAGCTGACGCCGCCGGCGGGGATCTCCACGGGCACGGGTTCGAACTGGCCGACGAAGGAATTCTGAAGATCCGACTGCAGATGCCTTGGAATCATGCCCCAGCGGTGGGTGCCGGGCGCCATCCAGAGGCAGCCGTTGGCGATGGTGGCGTCGTCCAGCGCGCACCAGGCGGTGACCAGATCCATGGGAAACATGTCGCGCCAGGAGCCGGAGTCCTGATGCCAGGCCTGAGCCGATCCGTGAAACGCGGGTTTCATGAGGATCTGGTCGAGATACAGCTTGATGTCGTCGCTGCCCAGCAGGTCGGCGATGACGTCCACGAGCCTGGGATTGCGCACGTGGGCCAGCATGACGTCGTCGTAGTGCGCCACCTTGTAGATCTTGCGCACGGCGAGGGCGCGGTCTTCGGGCAGCGGGCCGTCGCGCAGGCCGGGCTCGACTTGCACGCAGTCGTCCGGCACATGGGGCGCGCGGCCGCCGGCGATCAGGTCGGCGCGATCGCGCACGGCCGCCATGTCGTCCTCGGACAGCAGGTTTTCTACAACCAGGAAGCCGTCGCGCCTGAATTGCTCGACTTGCGCGCGGGACAGGGTGTGCAGGCCGTTGGCCTCGGTGCTCATTGGCGCTCTCCCGAATAGTGCGGGGCGTTGGCGCAGCCGCACCAGCATATCGGGACGTAGGTTAAAGGGATGAGCAAGCCGCGCGTTCACATCTTTGGCCAGGGCGACCCGCGGGCCGTCGCGCAACTGAACCGTTGCCTGCGGCAGGCGACGTATGGGGTGCTGTGTGCCGATCACCATGTCGGGTACTCGGCGCCGATCGGGGCGGCGATTGCCTATCCGAAGCATGTTTCGCCGTCGGGCGTGGGGTACGACATTGGCTGCGGGAACCTGGCGGTACGCACGCCGCTGCGGGCCTCACGGATCGACACCAGAGGAGTCATGGACGAGATCGTGCACACGATCAGCTTCGGGATTGGACGCATAAACCGGGAGCCGGCGGACGATCCTGTGCTTGAGGGGATACGTACCGCCGAGTTCGCGCCGCAGCGGCGGCTGCTGAAGCTGGCGGAGGGCCAGTTGGGCACGGTGGGCGCAGGGAACCACTACGTGGACCTGTTTGCCGATCAGCAGGACCTGCTGTGGATCGGGGTGCACTTCGGCAGCCGGGGGTTCGGACACCGGACGGCCACGGGGTTCCTGGCGATGGGCGAGGGGCGGAAGTTCACGGACCGACCACGGAACACCAGCATGGACTCGTCGCCGGTTCTGTTTGAAGTTCGCTCTGAGTTGGGACAGGCCTACATTGTGGCGATGCGGCTGGCGGGCGCCTATGCGCAAGCCGGACGTCGCTGGGTGGTGGAGCGGATCCTGAAGCTCCTGGGAACCAACGCGGACATTACGGTGCACAACCACCACAATTTCGCCTGGGAGGAAAAGCACTTCGGGCGAACGTTCTGGGTCGTGCGCAAGGGGGCGACGCCGGCGTTCCCAGGTCAGCAGGGGTTCGTGGGCGCGACGATGGGCGGGACGTCGGTGATCCTGGAGGGCCTGGACTCCCCCGCTTCAAAGCAGGCGCTGTACAGCACGGTGCATGGGGCCGGGCGGGTGATGTCGCGGCGTCAGGCGGCGGGCAGGCGGCGGTATAACCGGAAGCGCAAGCGCTGGGTTCAGACAGCGCCCGGTGTGGTGGACTGGCCGAAGGTACGGGCGTCTCTGCACGGGCAGGGCATCGTGCTGCGTGGCGGCGGCGCCGATGAAGCGCCCGAGGCGTACAAGAACCTGGATGACGTGCTAACCGAACACGCGGGAACGGTACGTGTCACTCACCGGTTGCGGCCGATTGGGGTGGCGATGGCGGGCGCGGACACGTTCGACCCGTTCAGGGACTAAGCGGCGGGCTCAAAGCCCTCAATGGACGGGTAGCCGGCGATCAGTCGCGGGAGCGCAGGGGCCTGTCGACCGCGTAGCGGGTGTCGTACCTGCCCGGGAACTCGACCGGTAGTTCGCCCTCCTGAATCGCCTCGATCAGCGGCGACCCCATGGTTCGGAGCGGCAGGCGGACGAGGGTGTGGGTGCGGGCGGACTCGTACATGGCCATGAGGATTTCCTGGTTCTTGATGGCCAGGTGGGCGTCGTTGCGGTTGTCATCCACGTCGCCGCGCGCCCAGCGGGCCAGGCCATCCAATTCGCGCAGAAACACGTTGTCCAGGGTCTGCGTTGGCGCCGGCGTCTCCGTCACCCCGCGGCCGCGACGCAGGAGGCGAACGGCAAAGTCGGGCGCCAGAAACGCGCTCGGCCACATGAGCACGCCGTCAGTTCCGGTCACCGTCTGGTACTGCCAGTCGTGGACCGGATCGGGCGGAATGTCGCCCTCGAATGAGATACGCACGCCGTTGGTGAAGGCAATGAGTCCGCCCGAGACTTCCTCGTTCGGCCAGCCGCGTTCGTAGCGGTCGCTGCGGCGCTGGACGTTGGCGATGACCCACTCGGGGTCGGGGTCGCCGAGCACGTACTGCATGTAACTCAGCACGTGGGTGCCGTTGTTCATCAGTCCGCCCTCCTCGAGGCAGACCGTGGCGGTGAGCGGCGTGCCGATGGCGCCGTCGGCGATGAGCTGGCGCGCCTGTTCGTGCACGGTGTACCAGCGCATCATGTGGCCGATGGCGAGCTTGACGCCGTGTTGGCGGCAGGCGGCCAGCATGACCCTGGCCTCGCCCAGGCTGCCGGCCATGGGCTTCTCGCAGAGGATGGCGCGCGGCGGGTAGCGGGTGGCGGCAAGGATGGTGTGGGGGGCATGCCAGCGTGCCGGCGTTGCGATGCTGAGCAAGTCCGGCTGCTGTTCGGCAAGCATTTGCTCGAAGTCACGGTAGCGGTGCAGGTCCGGGAACCACCGGCCAACCCGGTCAAGCGCAGACGAATCGACATCGCAGACGGCGGTTAGTTCTACGCGTTCAAGTTGCGCGTAGGTCTGGGCGTGCTGGCGGCCGGCCCAGTTGAGGCCGACGACAGCCGCACGAAGCGTGTCGGCTGGCATCTCGCGTCCTCTCTACGCCACGGCCGCGCTGGATCGTTCTGGTGCAGCCACTATGGCGCTTTGTCCTGTGTCTGGCCAGCGATGAGCTCGCTGGACCCGGTGTGACGGCGGCTGCCCATGCGCCCGTACCGGCTTCGTCCGGAGACCAATCCCCCTACCTGAAGAATGGGTGGGTTGGGTTATCTCCAGCTGAATACCGAGGCCGTGCGTCTTGTGTTTCCGAACGCTGCGGCTCACCCTGTGTGGACGCGCTGGGTACGGAAGGCACCGGGACACGCTCTATGCGGCTTCGACCGGCGACTGGTCAGCCGCGACTGGCCTGGCGAGCGCACGTCGGTCTCGCGCTGGCCGTCGGACTGTTCAGCAGCGGGCTGGCCGCGCTTGTAGCGGTGACGCTACTGATCGATGCCGCGACGATTCCAGCTTGCGAGGAGGCGAACCCGACACCGCCCGACCTTGAGGCGGCTCCCTTTGCTTTCGATCCAGAAGCCCGCGCACGAACGTTTGTGCAGGCGATGGCCGGCAGCGAGTTTCAGGCCGCGTACGAGATGGTGGCACTTGAGGAGGTGGGCAGCACCACGCTTTGCGACGTGGACCTCGAGGGCTTCTGGCGGACCGTCGTCGAGGGCCGTACCACGCTGACCGAGGTGGGCCGATTCTCACCGCTGGTGTATAGCGCCGTTTATGACTACCTATCGGTCAGGCTGCGACTGACATTGAGCTCAGATGACGGATCCGACCAGGCGGATCGCGAGGCCTATGTCGAGGTCCTCTTGACCCCCGACGGTCGGATTGCCTCACTCTCCTTTTTCTCGGTCCTGACGGAACTCGGGCCTCCACGGGAGATGCCTTCCCCACCGTACGCGGCGCCAGGTTCGTTTGAGGAATTGCAAGTAACCGTGGGGCAGGCGCCATGGGAGCTTGGCGGCACGCTTACGATGCCCCGGGGCGTTGGACCTTTTGCGGGCGTCGTGATCCTGGGCCCGCACGACCGGGACGGGACGGTAGGCGCGAATAAGAGGGACCGCGACCTGGCCCAGGGGCTGGCCGCGCACGGCGTGGCTACGTTGCGCTTCGACACGCGCTCCGAGGTCTACGCCCTGGACGTCGCACGGCAACCGGTCTTCACCATGGCCGAGGAATCCGTAGACGATGCGCTGGCAGCCGTGGAGTTGCTGCATCAGACGTCCCGTGTCGACCCGGCGAACATCTACCTGCTGGGGATTGGCTACAGCAGCTTCGCGGCGCCGCGCGTTGCGCATCTGGATGATGGGCTCGCCGGGCTGATCTTGATTTCGCCTTCAGCCGGGCTGATCTGGGATTGGGCATGGCGTGCGCACCAAGAGCGCGCCGAAGTTGACGAGGTCGTGACCGAGCAGGAAGCGCACGAGGTCGACGTGCTGAAGGCTCGTGCGGCAACCATTGCGGCCGTCGCCGGGGGAACAGCGCCACCGCCCGATCTCGGCGTACGCATCGACTACCACCTCAACCTGGTTACGTACCGACCTGAGCGAGCCTCGCGTACCCTGCGAATGCCCATCCTGGCTCTCTTCGGCGACCGCGATGGCGTTGTACCCATAGAGGACCACGAAGCGTGGATTTCCATCCTCCTGGGACGTCCAGATGCTGCAATCCGCGTTTACGAGGGCCACAGCCACGGCATGTTTGACGTGCGCACGATGCGCGGGCCGGAGCTTCGCCTGGAGGGCCACGTTGATGAGGAAGTCATCATTGACATTGCCGCGTGGATTGAGGGCGACTGGCCGCGACAATCCTGCCGAGACGGCGATGCCTGGTATGCCGGCTGCCACGGCGGCTGAATCACACACGCCCAGCCGATGCGCGCGCTGATCGGTGTTCCAAGTCTCCGGGCCCGAGGCTGAGGCAATCGACCCAGGCTTGAAGTCGCGAACGCTACAGTGTGACGCCACCGCTCGTTGCCGACCCACGACTCACAGGAGTGACATCAATCCGAATCACCAACATTCGCCTGACCGAACTGCACGGCCTGTTTGAGTCCGAGGGCGACTTCTGGGAAGAGCGCCTGGTGCGGCCGCTGGACGTGTATCCCGAACACAAGCGCGACCCGGACCAGCACATCCCGAAGGCGCGTAATGCCGACGGCGCCCATGACCTGTCGTGGGTCTTTGTGACGATCGAGACCGACGAAGGTGTGAGCGGCATGGCCGGGCCGATTGACGTGCCGGACGCTTTTGTCATCGACACGCAGATCGCGCCGTTCATCCTGGGCGCGGATCCGCTGGCCAGCGAGCGGATCTGGGATCAGCTGTACCGCTACATGATTCATGGCCGCAAGGGCTCACCCATGTTTGCGCTGAGCGCTATCGACACGGCGCTCTGGGACCTGAAGGGCAAGTGGCTGGGCCAGCCGCTGTACCGGTTGCTGGGTGGGCCGGTCCAGCGCGAGATTCCGGCCTATGCCAGTGCGCTGGGCTTCTCAATCGAGCCCGAGCGGGCGGCGGAGCGGGCGCGGAAGTTCGTGGCGGAGGGCTACCAGGCCACCAAGTGGTTCGTGCGCTTTGCCCCGGACGACGGCGAGGAGGGCGCGCGGCGAAACGTGGAACTCATGCGAGTTCTGCGCGAAGCCGTGGGCGACGACGTGGACGTGATGATCGACGCCTGGAGCAGCTGGAACGTGCGCTACACGCTGGACATGGCGCGGCGCATGGCCGAGTACCGGCCGTACTGGATCGAAGAACCGGTCAAGTCCGACGACATTGCCAACTACGCACGAATACGAGCGGCCTCACCAGTTCCCATTTCCGGCGGCGAGCATGAGTACACGCGCTGGGGCACGCGCGACTACATGAAGGCCGGCGCGGTGGACATTTACCAGGCCGACACGATGTGGGCCGGCGGCGTCAGCGAGATGCTGAAGATCGCGACGATCTGCTCGGTCTACGACGTGCCCCTGATCCCGCACGGCGCCTCGGTTCCGGTGAACGCGCATCTCAGCGCAGCGTGGCCGCCTCCGCTGTGTCCCTACGTCGAGTACCTGGTGAAGTGGAACGAGCTGCGGCAGTTCTTCTTCAAGGATCCCGTCAAGCCTGTCAACGGCATGATCAGCCCGCCCGAGGCGCCGGGAGTCGGCGTGGAGATCGATGAGTCCAAGGTGACCGCCGAGCGTGAACTGAGCTGGCGGGAGGCCTGACGAATCGTGCTCCGGCTCAGCCTCGGAGCTACCGAGAGACCTGGCCGCGGATGACGGCGATTTCCTCGGCGCTCAGGAAGGGCGGGTCGCCGACGGGCGTGTTGGCCGCGATGTCATCGGCATTCGACAGCCCGACGATGCAGGTCGACGCGGCCTCATGGCCCAGCACGAAGCGCATGGCGGTCTCGTAGGGCAATTCGTCACGCAGGTCGGCGATGTCCTGGATGCGCTCGCGCGGACCGGCGGCGTCGGCCAGGCGCTCGCGGAACATCTCCGATTGGCGCCAGTCGCTGGCCGGCAGCGCAGCCAACTCCGCTTCGCTGAGGAGAATCAGTCCGTTCGCAAAGGGCGAGCGTGCGAACACACCTGTTCCATGTTCGGCCGCCAACGGAAGCAGCTCGTCACCGGCGCCATCGTCCACGGCGTTGTAGGGCGTCTCGACCACGGGCGCTCCCCAGCGACGAATGGCTTCCACGGCGGTCTCGGGCTGGCCGGTTCGGGCGGAGATTCCCCACCAGCGGATCTTGCCGGCGGCCTGCAGTTCCTCAAGTACGGCGAAGGGCGCCTCGTGCTTGACGATATGGAGCGGCGGGTCGTGCAGGAGATAGGCGTCGATGTATTCGGTGCGCAGGCGGCGCAAGGCCAGGTCGCAGGCGTCGCGAATGCGCTTGGGCGAGTAGTCCCGCGGCTGCTTGGCCCCCTGAATTGACTGCGCGCCATCTGTTCCGGGCAGGTAGCCGACCTTGCTGATGATGAATGCATCGTCGCGGCGGCCATACAGCGCTTCGCCCAGCAGGACTTCGCTGCGGCCGTTGCCGTAGACCTCGGCGGTGTCGAAGGTGGTAATGCCGGCGTCGAAGGCTTGCTGCACCAGCCTGACCCCGCCCCAGGCGGGAAAGTCACCCCAGGCCTGGCCGCCGATCTCCCAACAGCCCATGCAGAGGGCGCTTACGCGTTCGCCCGTCGACCCCAAGCTCCGCAATTCCATGTCGGCCTCCCGAATGCTCCGCCAGTTCACGCCTTGACGCGGTTCTCAAACGTTGCATGCCCGAGAGCAAGGCCGTCGGGCGCCAAAGGTCCGCAGGCAGGCGCGCGAGCATAGACAATCGGCCGCGTGCGGGCGGGCGAGGGCCAACCCTTGCTGGCAGGACGAGCCAACGTGGACCGCCCGATGCAGCCGCCGCGATATCCGGTGCATACAGCCGATATTCAATGCCCTTGAACGGGGTGTGGCGCCTGTGCAACCGTGCCAACGCTGACGCGCGATGCAGGGTGCCCCTAAAGATGACGACGAGGCTGCGGCGAACGAGAGCAGCGGGCGGCAGTTGAGGTTTCGGTGGTCGGCCCGGCGGCTCGACGCGGTGCTGCGCTTGGCGGGCTTCGGCGCGGCTGTCCTGCTGGTCGCGGTCGTTGTGCTCAACGTGAGGAACGCCGACCGCGCCGAACCCCTGATCCGCGAGGACCCATACTGCTGGTCGGCGCAGCCGGCCGCGCCAAACTTTGCAGCGCCGCCCTTTGATTTTGACCCCGCTGCGCGGGCGCAGACCTTTGCGACGGTGGTCACGGAGAATGACTCCCGAGCCGGCTACAGCATGCTGGCGCCCGAGTTCCTTCCGACCGAGTCGCTGTGCGAGTACCCCCTTGAGGCGCTCTGGCGACAACAGGTCTTCGGACTCGACCCAAACGATTTCCTCATCGATTCACGCGTGCTGATCGATAGCACCGCGCCGCTTGTGTTCTCGCCGCTCAGCGACGAGCTCAGCGTCTGGTTGCGCGTCGTCCCCGCTCCTCGGGAGGACCGCCCCTGGGCGGAGGCCCCGGTGCGAATTTCGCTGCTGCGTGACGGGCGGGTCGTTCGATTCGAGCCGGACCAGCCAGGGCGAGAACTTGGACCGTTGCCGAGGATTCTGCCTCCACCGTACGCGGATCTCACCGCATTCGAGGAGGCTGCGGTCACGCTCGGGGAAGCTCCCTGGCAGGTGGGCGGCACGCTGAGTGTGCCGAAGGGTCCGGGACCGTATCCGGCCGTTGTACTCGTCCAGGGAGAAAGTCTGCGCCCGGACCGCGATGGGACGTTCGCCGGGACAAAAGCAAACCGCGATCTGGCCTGGGGATTGGCGAGCCGGGGCATCGCCACGTTGCGATACGACCAACGCACCTGGACGCACGCGCTGGCCTTTGCGCGGCAGGACGAGTTCACCATCGACGATGCGTACGTGCACGACGCGCTGGCGGCGGTGCAGGCCCTGCGCCAAATGCCGCGCATTGACGAGACTCGGATTTACATCCTGGGAGTGAGCCTCGGTGGGTTTGCCGCGCCACGAATCGGGCAGCAGGCGCCCGAGGTGGCTGGGGTGATAATCGCCTCAGCGCCCAGCGGGTCGTTTCCGCAGAGTCGCATCCGCGCCCTTGAGCGAGATCTCCGAAACCTGGAGCCGGAGAACCCGTTGCGGGCCGTCATGCAACGCGTCATCGACCGGGAGCGGGCGCAGGTTGCGGACCTGGAAGCGCTGGCATCCGGCGAGGCCGTAACGCCGGACATGTCCGTGCGACCTTCGTATTATCTCGACTTGGCGGCTTACCGTCCCGAGGAGACCGCGCACGGCCTGGACATGCCGTTGCTGATCCTCCACAGCAACGCGGACACGCGCCTGACGCAGGACGACGCGATGGGCTGGATCCGAGGGCTTCAGGGTTACCCAGACGTCGTATTCCGCCTGTATCCCAACCTTAGCCACGGCCTGGTGGATCAGACGAATCTGTCCGGGCCGGAGTTGCGGCCGCATGGCTATGTTGGCGCCGAGGCGATCGACGACATCGCGGCCTGGATCGGCGGTGCGCGGCCCGAGCTTCCGTGTATCGGCACGCCGGGCTGGCGGGCCGGCTGTCGTGGCGGCATGGCCCCGAGCGCGGCCTTCGGCCGCGAAGTCATGCAGCCCAGACGGTCCCGGTCAAAACTGGCATCCACGCAGCGGCAGCGTTCCCGACCCCACAAGCTCTAGTCTCAACGGCGACGCAACGAATCTCCAGCAAGCACGCTTGATGTCGTTCGCTGCCCGAGTAACGCTCGCGCTAGCGATGAACCAGATCTCGATCAACCGCCGCTGATTTTCTGACCACGGGATTCCCAGCATCCGATGCGCGGGTCAAGAACCCGCTCGCCCGTTGCCCCCAAAGCGACGCACACACATGTGGGCTCTCACGGTCATTTCGCGTGCCGAACAGGCTTCCATTCGGCCGGTCACACCCCTGGGCGCAGCCGCAGCGAGACGAAGGCTCGTTCACCTGGTCGCACTCATGAACAGCTGGGCGTGCAGCGCGTTGCCTGCGAGCCCACGGGAGATTGCCGAACAACGGGCATTGCAAGTCTCCGGAAGACTCTCGGCGTTCAGCTTGTATTCGTTTAGCTCGTCAGCCCACCATGCGTTCAAATCGAGCACCCTTTGGCGCAAACGCCAGGTTGAGGATGCGGCTGAGCCTGGGTAGTTGGCGGCTGCGCATTGCCTGGTGGACGCACGTCGCGGTGGCTACGGGCTTCGGACTGTTCGGCGGTTTGGTGGCCGTGCTCGTCGGTGTCGTACTCGTTATCGATGCGCGAACGGTGACGGCCTGCGAAGCCGCGAGCGCAGCCCCGCCGGACTTCGCCGCGCCGCCATTTGCCTATGACCCCGAGGCGCGCGCCGGTGCGTTCGTGCGGGCAATGGCCAACGACGAGTTTCAGGCTGCGTACGAGATGGTGGCTTCGGAGCAATTCGGCCACGATTCAGCTTGCGTGTTTGATCTTGAGGGATTCTGGAGGCAGGTGTCGCGGTCTAGCGATGCGCGGCTTATCTCCGTGAGCCAATCCGACCAGGCGTCGTTTGTAGCCATGTACAACCGCCTGGATGTTCCGCTGCGGCTAATCTTTCGGTCAGCTCAGGAGCACCGCGACGTCCGCATTACCGTTCGCCTGTTGGCCGATGGACGAGTTGCCGGCCAGGAAATCGACTGGGTGTTGACCGAAGCGGATACTGATCGGCCCACGCCCACGCCCGCCTATGCGAAACCTGGCACCTTCGAGGAGATGGAGGTGTTGGTAGGACAGGCACCTTGGGAGCTGAAGGGGACCATCACCATCCCGGTGGGCACGGGCCCGTTTCCCGCCGTGGTGACAAACGGTGGCGAATCCAGAGATGGCATCGGCCCCTCGACGAAGTTAGCTCGAGATAGGGCCTGGGGTCTGGCAACGCTCGGTGTGGCCAGCTTGCGCTTCGATCGGCGAACGCGGACATATGCGTTGGCGATGGCGCGACAGGAGGCGTTCACGGTAAACCACGAACTGGTAGATGACACGCTGGCAGCCGTTGAGATTCTCCGGCGGACGCCTCGGATCGATCCCGGGCGGATCTATGTTCTCGGCGGAAGTCTCGCCGGTTTCGCAGCGCCAATGGTGGGATTGCGCGACTCGAACATCGCGGGCCTGATCATCGTGGCGGCACCAAGCGGAATGCTTCACGACTTGCTGTGGCGCGGTCCACAGTTTCACTTGAGCCTTGATGGCGAGGTGACTCCGTATGACCGACGAGTGATTCGAGCAAGCAGGAACCGCACCGAGGCGATCAGTGCCTGGGTCACAAGCGGCAAAGTGCCCCAGGACTTGTCCGTCCACCGAAGCTACTACGCCCATCTGGGCACCTATCGGCCCGAGGACGCCGCCTACCGCTTGCTCATGCCGATCCTCGTAGTATCCGCAGACTGGGACCGCATCGTGCCTCCTGAGGATGCAAACACTTGGTTTCGGAGCCTTCGCCTTCGGCGAAATGTCGCATTTCGCCTGTATCACGGTCACGGCCACGCGATGATTGACGAGCGAGATCGGACCGGGTCGAGTTCACTGATGAACAGACACGCGAGCTGGGAGGTCATATCCGACATCGCGGGATGGATTCACGGCGATTGGTCGGACCGCTCCTGTATGGATCTGGAGGCGTGGTATGCCGGTTGTCGCGCAGGCTAGCGTCCCTGGCGGACTGGACACGTCGCGCCGCGTCTGGACGCGGAGCAAGCGGCTGCGCCCGTCATGGGTTGACCGATGCGGAAGGCCAACTCCAATAGCATGAGCAGCGCTGGCCGGACCGTTGATCCGCCAGGCAACGCAAAGCCGTGAGGCTTCAGACATAGGAAAGACTAATGGGGGATCGGGACCGATCCGGTAGCGTCGAGCTCAGCCGCGCGTACGTGGCGTTGCTCCGGGGCATAAACGTCGGCGGTCGAAACAAGCTGCTGATGCGGGAGTTGGCCGCGATGTTCGAGGACGCGGGGTGTGAGGACGTCCGCACCTACATCCAGAGTGGCAATGTCGTGTTCCGAGCGGACTCGACGCTCGCAGACCGGCTGTCAGCCCGAGTCACGGACGCCATTGCCGCGAGCCTCGGCTATCGGATTCCAGTGATCACCCGGACGGCTGCGGACGTCGCCCGGGTAGTCGAAGGCAACCCGTTCCTGGTCGCCGGCGCGGATCCTACAAAGCTGCACGTCGGATTCCTGGCCGAGACGCCGGATCCGGCGAGCGTGGCGCGTCTCGATCCGAATCGATCTCCGCCTGATGCGTTCGAGGTGCGCGGAGACGAGGTCTACCTGCACTTTCCCGCCGGGGTTGCGCGGTCGAAGCTCGACAACGCCTACTTTGACCGCACGTTGAACACGGTGTGCACCATTCGCAACTGGCGCACGGTCTGCAAGCTGCATGAGATGGCGAGCGGCGATTGAGGACTGAGGCTCCGGGATCGCGGCGAGATTGGGACCTGTGATCGGCCGGTCCTAGCACGGGCACCCGAACCAAATCGCTCTTTCGAGCTGCGGCCAATTGACTTGAGGAGGAACGTTTGCCATTGAACGAAACCCCGGGGGATGTGCCTGGTGGGCACATCCCCCGGGGCGGGTGCGAGTGGCGCAGTCGCGCGGGGGAGGGGTTACGCGACTAGGCCGTCGAGGGGGTTTCTCCAAGCGGAAGCGTGACCTTGCCGAACCCAGACTTCGCGCCAGCAGCGTCTCGGCCGTGCCCGCGGCCCCAGCCGCGGGAGCCGGACTTGCCGTGGCCCTTGCAGCCGGGACCACCGTCGGCCTGCAGGGCGGCGTCGATGCGCTCGCGCATGTCCCGGCGCAGCTCGTCCGCCCCGTCGGCGCTGACGCGGCCGTTTTCGATCGCCGCGGTCAAACGAGTCTCGTAGGCCTCCATGGCAGCGTCCGTGATCGCGGTCAGGTCGCCGTCGGCTTCTTCAACCACGTCGGCCAGGCTCAGCTCCTCGGCCAGCTTGGCGCGGATGTCCTCGACCGACACGCCGGTCTGCTCGGACACGATGGCGATCAGACCGTGGCTCGTGCCGCCGATTCGGCCGCGCCCCTTGCCACCGAAGTGGCCGCGGCCCTTGCCACGCTTGCCTTCATAGGTGCCGGCCAGCCAGTCGCGCACGCGCTGCTCGGCGTTGGCCTTGTAGTCTTCCACCTGGTCAGACTGGAGGCGGCCGGCTTCCACGAGGGCCGTGACCTTTTCATCCAGGTCCGTCAGGGCCGCGGTGACGACGGCTTCCAGGTCGCCGCCCTCGGCTTCGATGATGTCCGCCAGTGATTCGCCGCCCTGCAATCGGGTGCGCAACTCCTCCTGGCTCAGGCCGGTTTGCTCTTCAATGGCGGTGGCGGCGCCGGCCTTGCCGCCACCGCGCCCAAAGCCACCATGTGCGAGGACCGCGCTGACTGTCACGACCGTCAAGAGGACCACCGCGGCGACTGCGGCGACCAGGGTTCGAATTCGGGGTCTCACGACGCCTCCTTTCGCAAGCGCTGGCGATTCCGAGGCCAGCACAACGTTTACGAAAGGCAGTGTTGGGGCGGCTGATGAATGCGCGATGCACGTCGAATGCGAGTTGCGTGCATTTCTCTGAGGAACCCGTTAGCCGTTAGCCGCCGTTCGACTGGGTAAACCGGTAGCCAACGCCGGGCACGGTCAACACGTAGCGCGGACGCGACGGCACTGGTTCTATTCGCTTGCGCAGATTGCGAATGTGGCTGTCGATAGAGCGCGGCAGCGTGGGGCGGTCGTCATCCACGATGCGCTCGACCAGGGCCTCGCGGGTGAAGACGCGGCCGGGATGTTGCATCAGCGAGGCCAGGAGATCGAATTGCACCTTGGTCAGTTCGATCGCCTCGCCGTCGCGCCGGACCTGCCGGGTGCCTGGGTCAAGCGTCATGCCAGCGACGCGGATCGGTCCCTCCTCCACGTCGGTGCTGGACGCGCGGCGCAGCAGCGCGTGAACGCGGGCCACGACTTCGCGGATGTCAAAAGGCTTGGTGACGTAGTCGTCGGCGCCAAGCTGCAAGCCCACGACCTTGTCGGTAATGTCGTCGCGGGCCGTCAGCATCAGCACCGGGATCTGCGACTCGGCCCGAAGTTCGCGACAGACGTTCAGGCCATGGACATCCGGCAGCATCAGGTCCAGCACGACCGCATTGGGCCGCCGCTGGCGTGCCAACCGCAACGCCTCGGCGCCGTCGCCGGCGGTGATTACGGTGAAGCCATCGCGCTCCAGGTACGCCCGAACGACCCGCCGAATGTCCGGCTCGTCGTCAACCACCAGAATCAGCCCGGAATTCGCCATGTCGGGATCGGTAACCGCGCCACCGTGCCTACGCGCCGTTCTGATTCTTACACGGGGCCGCTGCGGCGATCCGGGCCTGCGCGAGTCAGGGCGCCGGGTGGCAATCCACCGCCAGGTCGCGTGCATAGCCCATGCATAGGAGCTTCATATCCGGTCAACAGCCGCTCGACTAAATTGGGAGCGAATCTGAGCCAGAGGGCTGTTCAGGCATGAGCCTGCGGACGCGTCTCACGGTGGCGTTCGTGGCGGTGTCGCTGGTGGCGATAGGAATCGCGGCGCTGCTGATCAATCGTTCCGTGTCGAGCAGCTTTCACCATTTTGCCGCTCATGTGCGCGAGGACCAGCAATTGGCCGTGGCCGAGCAACTGAGCCTGACCTACAGCGCCACCGGATCGTTTCAGCTGCGTCGCCCGGGCGTTGGGCGAGGACTTCACTATGTGGTTGTGGATCCGGGCGGCGCGGTCGTTGGCGGCAACGCCAGACTTGAGCGGTCCGGCCAACCCCCGGACCTGGCACGCTGGCGGCCAATCCCCGTGGATGTTGACGGCCGGACGGTGGCAACAGCCTATTTCGCCGACGCCGGGACGCGAAGTCTTCCGCGCGAGGCGCTGGCACCGCTGCGGATTGCCGAGGACGTATTCCTGCAGGAGATCGGCACGGCGCTCATCCTTGCGCTGGTGGCCGGAGTCGCCGCGGCGGTGGCCATGGCCGTGTACCTGGCCCGACAGATCACGCGGCCCGTCCGGACCCTGCGCGAGACATCCGAGGCTATCGCCCAGGGCGACTTCTCGCGGCGCACGGGGATTCAGCGCACTGATGACATTGGCGCACTGGCGCGTTCATTCGATCAGATGTCAGCAACGCTGGAACGCAACGAGGAGTCACGCCGCCAACTGTTCGCGGACATCGCACATGAGTTACGAACGCCGCTGGCCGTCATCCGCAGCACTGTGCAGGCGCTGGGGGATGGGGTGTATAAGCCCAGCGCGGACCACGTTGAGACCGTCATGCGACGGGTGGACATGCTGACCCAGCTGATCAACGACGTCCGCGACCTGTCGCTGGCCGACGTTGGCCAGCTGCGACTTGAGCGGACGGGTGTCGCGGTGCGCACGTTGCTGAATGCAGCCAGGGAGCGTCACGCGCCGCTGGCCGCGGAACGCGACCTGTCGTTGCGGGTCGAGCACGCCGCAGACGATGCAGAGCTGCAGATCGACAGGACACGGATTGACCAGGCCCTCGATAACCTCTTGCGAAACGCGATCACTCACACGCCCACCGGTGGCAGCATTACGGTCCGCGCACGTCAGTCGACCGATGAGCAAGGGCAAGCCTGGGTGTCGCTGGACGTTGCGGACTCCGGCCCCGGATTCGCGCCGGATGATTTAACGCGGGTGTTCGACCGCTTCTACCGCGCGGACAGTTCGCGCAGCCGCGCGCAGGGCGGTACGGGGTTGGGTCTGGCCATCGTTCGCGGCATTGGGCGAGCGCATGGAGGCGAGGCCGTCGCCCGCAACAACGCCGACGGGCCAGGCGCCACCGTAAGTCTCAGGCTGCCAGCCGAATCCACTGCATCGTGAAACTGCCCCGGCCCGACTGCACTTGGGTTTCAGACTGCGTGCATATCGCGTGCATACGCCCGTACTAAGCTCAGACCCAGAATCGAGCGCTTCCGAGTGACGCCATGACGTTGAACCCGTCCGAACAGGATCCATCGGAGCCGAGCGGCGCCGGCGCCCAACGGGCGCCTTCACCAACAGCCTCTCGGCTGCGCCGAGTCGGGCGTGTCATCGCCTGGCCAATTCGGGCGCTGTTCCTGCTACTTCGCCGCTTCTGGCTGCTCCTCCTCCTACTGGCCGGAGTCGCCGCATTCGTCGTTTACATCGTGCTCCCGCGCGTGCAGGAAGAGGAAGTCGTCGTGGTGCCGCCGCAACCGGTGGAGGCCGTGCAGCAGGACTTGCTGGTCACGGTGCCCGCCACCGGCACGCTCGATTTTGGAACCCTGGTGCAGGTCGGATTCGAAAACGCCGGGGTGCTCACCGACCTCAAGGTAGGCGCGGGCGACGCTGTTGCCGCGGGCGAGGTGCTGGCCTTGCAGGAAGCGGACGACCTGACGCGTGACATCGACGACGCCGTTTCGGCTCTGCGCCGGGCCGAACTGGACCTGGCCGAGTTTCTTGAGGACCTGGAACCTGATCCCGACCTCTTCGCCTTGCGCCGGGCGGAACTGGATCTGGCCGAGGCGCGCGCCGCGCTTGAAGACCTGCAGATCCCGCCCGATGCGGCCAGCATTGCTTCGGCTGAAGCATCGGTGGCCTCGTCCAGCGCGCAAGTCGCCTCGGCCCGGGCGAACGTTACCTCGGCCCAGGCGCGGGTGACCGCGGCCAGGGCGCAGGTGAATGCGGCTCGCGACAGCCTGGATGACTTGCTGGAGGAAGTTTCCGACACCGAGCTTGCCGACGCGACGAGCAGTGTGACCTCAGCGGAGGCCTCGCTGGTTAGTGCGCGGGGCGCCCTGGCCGATCTGCTGGCCGGCGCTACTGATCTGGAAGTCCAGCGAGCGAGGGACAACCTGGCGGCGGCGCAAGACGCCGTGGTGGCCGCGCGTCGCGACCTAGATTCCGCGGTAGCCGCCCACCCGTCCGTCCTTGCGGACGCCGAGTCCAAGCTCGCGAGCGCCCAGGCGGCCGTCATTTCGGTTCAGGTGGAGTTGGGGGAATTGCGCACCAAGCCGACCGCTCACGACATCCGAAACGCTGAGATCGCGCTCGAACAAGCGCGCCTGACCCACGATGACACCGTGCGGACCGACAGCAACGCCAGCGCCGAAGCCAAGGAACGGGCCGCCGTGACCTACGAAGAGGCTCAGCGCGCCTTTGCCGAGGCGATTCGGCCGGCCACCGCCGAAGAACTTGCGGAAGCCGAGGCCAATCTTGCGGCCGCCGAGGCCAATCGCGCCGTGGCGCAGGCCACCCGCGACGATCTGGCTGGAGGTCCGGATCTGGTGGATCTCAACGAGGCGATCACAACCGCCGAACGCAACGAGGCCACCGCCGGAGCCGAGCTGGACGACCTGCTGGGCGGACCGAGGTCGACGGAACTGGCCACGCGCCGTGCAAATGTCGCCTCGGCCGAAAGTGCCCTGGTCGTGGCGCGCGCGAGATTGGACGACTTGCTTGCGGAAGTTGACGCCCGCGATGTGCGCTTGGCCGAGGAAGACGTACGCATTGCGGAAGAAGACGTGCTGGTGGCGGAAGAAGATGTCCTCGTCGCCGAACAGAACGTAACCTCGGCGCTGGCCGGCCTTGCCGACGCCGAGGCCAGGCTGGCCGATCTATTGGCCGGGGCGGATGCATCGGAACTGCGCCAGGCCCAACTGGCCATTGCCCGAGCTGAGATCGACCTGGCCGACCTGCGAGAAGACGCCGAGCCCGAACCCGATCCGCTTGGGGTTGAGCGCCTGGAACTGGCGTTGTCGGATGCCTCGCGCGCGCTCGAGACCGCTCGCACGGCTCTGGCCGACGCCACGCTGATTTCGCCGACGACTGGAGTCGTTCTCACCGTCGACGCCGACGTTGGCGAGCGGGTCTCCGCCGCCTTCCTCACTGTCGGTGTCTCCGACAGCCTGCGCGTCCGCGTCAACATCGACGAGAACGACATTGGGATGCTGGAGGTGGGTCAGCCCGCCGATCTGACGTTCACGGCCCTGGACGATCGCGAGTACAGCGGCAAGGTGGCCTGGATTGCGGTGCAAGGCGAAGTCGACCAGGGTCTCGTCACGTTCCCGGTCGATATTTCCCTTGACGCCCCCGACGAACACTTGCGAGCCGGGCTGACCGCGGACGTTGAGATTCTGGTTGCCGAGGCGCGTAACGTCATCGTCGTACCCAAGGCTGCGGTGCAGACGACGCCGCGGGGCGGCGCCGTGTTTGTGGCCGCCGCGGATGGAACGGCCAGCCGCCGCGTGGTTCAGACGGGTCTGAGCGGACGACTCCTGATCGAAGTCGTCTCCGGCCTGGAAGCTGGCGAGCGGGTGATGCCCAACGCCGCGCAGGCGCAGGCCGAGGCCCGAGCCGCGGCCCAGGCCGCTCGCGCGGCGGTCGGCGACCAGGGCGGCCAGGCTGGTCAGGGCGATCAGCCTGGCGGACGGAGCGGACAAGCGGGTGCCGGCGCCCCTGCGGCTGGCGTTCAACCGGCTGCGGGCGGCGCCCAGCCAGCGGCTGGCTCGGCAGCCTCTGACAACCAGGGAAGCCAGGGTGGCGCTGGTGGCGGCCAGAGTGGCCAGGGCGGGCCGCCGGCGGGCTTCCAAGGGCGTACGCCACCGCCTGGTGTGCAGCCCGGGCAATTCCAGGGTCAGCGAGGCCAGGGTGGCCAGCGTGGTCAACGGGGACAAGGCGCCGGAGCCGGCGGCGGCGCCGGCGGCGGTGGAGGTGGAGGCGCATAGCCATGGCTACGACCGCGGATCGTCCGCCGCCGACGATTGACGTCGTCGGCCTGACCAAGACCTACCAGATGGGCGACGTCAAGGTCGAGGCCTTGCGCGGTGTCACGTTCACCATTGAACGCGGCGAGATGGTGGCCATCATGGGCCCGTCGGGCTCGGGCAAGTCAACGGCCATGAACCTGCTGGGCTGCCTGGACTCGCCCACCGAGGGCAGCTATCGACTCGACGGCGAGGACGTGGAGGGTCTGAGCGAGGATGCGCTGGCCGACATCCGCCTGCGCAAGATCGGCTTCGTGTTTCAGTCGTTCAATCTGCTCCCGCGCATGACCGCGCGCGAGCAGGTGGAACTGCCGTTGATGTACGCCGGCGCGGGCAAACGCCGGGACCGGGCCCTCGAGGCTTTGGCCACCGTTGGGCTGGCCGATCGGGTCGACCACTCGCCCGTCGAGCTTTCGGGCGGCCAGCAGCAGCGGGTCGCCATCGCCCGGGCCCTGGTCACCCGCCCGCGTCTTCTCCTGGCCGATGAGCCGACCGGGAACCTGGACACCGCCTCCGCGGACGAGATCATGGATGCGATTGAGCAGTTGAACTCCGAGCACGGCATCACGACCATTCTGGTGACGCACGAGATGGAAGTCGCCTTGCGCGCGCGCCGAGTAATCCGCTTCCGCGACGGTCTGGTCGAGAAGGACGAGGTGATGACATGACCGCGGCCGATGGTTTGCGTGTGGCTTTCCGCGCGTTGGCGGCCAACAAGCTGCGCACCGCCCTCACTCTGCTGGGGATGGTCATCGGCGTGGCCGCCGTGATTACCCTCATGTCTATCGGCGCCGGCGTACAGACCTCAATTGAAGAGCGCATTCGTGAGGCCGGCACGAACTTGCTGTCCGTGAGCCCTGGCGCCACGAGCAACCGGTTTGGCGGCTTTCGAACTCGCGGCGGCACCGGTGGCGTCCGAACGCTCACTGCGCAGGACGCCGCCGCCATCGCGGAAGCCAACATCCCGGGCATCACGGCGCTCTATGCCTCCAGGTCGTTCAATGGATCGTTCGTGTCCGCTGAAGGCGCGGTTCAAGCCTCGGTCAACGGTGTCTCAGAGGTTTACCCGGCGGTGCGTAATGCAGAGATCGGCACAGGCTCGTTCTTTTCGGCTGACGATGTCGAACGGGCGTCGCGCGTCGTCGTCATCGGAGACACCCTGGCCACCGACCTCTTTCCCGATGGCGACGCCGTGGGTGAGACGGTACGGCTGAATACCCAGCCGTTCACCATCGTCGGCGTCCTGGCTTCCGACGGCGGGAGTTCGTTTCAAAGCAATGACGATTCGGCCTTTATTCCCTTACCCACTCTGACGAGCCGCCTGAACCCGTCCAAGACCTCAGCGGGTGACGACGTGGTCTCCTCGATCGTGGTGCAACTGGTCGATGAGAGCGACGCCACCGTGGCCGGGGTGACACAGGCCATCGAGAACCTTCTCCTCAGCCGCCACGACTCGGAGGAGCAGGACTTCACGGTCGGGAGCCAGGCCGATCAGATCGAGACCATCTCGGAGATTACCGACACCATGTCGCTGTTCCTGGGCGCGGTGGCCGGCATTTCGTTGCTGGTCGGCGGCATCGGCATCATGAACATCATGCTCGTCTCCGTCACCGAGCGGACCCGCGAGATCGGTATCCGCAAGGCCATCGGCGCCAAGCGGCGCGACATCATGTCGCAGTTCATGATCGAGGCCGTGGCCGTCAGCATGGGCGGCGGGCTGGCTGGCGTATTGCTCGGCGTCGCGATATCACTTGGACTCAATGACCTCGGCGCTGGCGCCGAGCAGCCGACGGGTGGCGGCGGACCGCGCGGAAACCCATTCGCCAGCGGATTAACCACCACCATCACCCTGGAGCCCATCATCCTGGCGCTTGTTGTGTCGGTGGTGATCGGCCTGGTGTTCGGGATTTACCCGGCCTCCCGCGCCTCGCGCCTGGCGCCGATCGAAGCGCTCAGGTACGAGTAGCCGAGCGCGTTTGCCGCTAGCGCCGTCGTCGAGGAGAGGACAGCGACAGCAGCGCTATGCCGAAGCCAAATCCGGCGATCTCGCCCAGCACGAGCCCCGGCCAAGGCGATAGCCCTGTGATGGCCCAGTACAGCACCGCTACGACAACGGCCAGCACGGTCATTGCCAGCGTGGCCGCCAGCGCTTCTTCCAGCAGCGGATCGATCCGCCGGCCCCACAGCGGGCGCCAGGGCCGGCGACCGGCGTGGATTGACGGAGATTCCGAGTGAGGCATATCCGAGTCTAGCCCGCCACTCTGTTAGTCCCCGAAACAGCGCTTTGATAGCATAAACGGGCTTCAGCATTGTCACGCGTCGGAAGGAAAAGCAGATGGCCAAGATGATCCCGCTCATTGGATCCAGTGAAGCCGGTCCCCTGGGGGCCATGCACCTGCCCAGGCTCTGGCTCAAGGTGACCCTGTCGGCCGCCGGCGCGCTGAATGAGGAATACGACGCCTGCGGCGCCGGTTTTGACCAGATGGTCCTGGACGGCCTTGGCGTCGACCGCGACGCAGCCGTGGCGTACCTGACAGACGAAAAGCCGACCTATCCTCAGTTCGAGCAGTGGGTGGTCGACCAGAACGGCGGCAGCATCGATCAGTCGGTGATTGACGCCTCCAACGCGGCCATTGCCGGTTACAACCACGGCGATGACATCGTCTCGGCCATCTCGTCGGCCGCCGGCACGAACGCGGATGGCGGCATCACAGACGCCGTGACTCTCAACGCGCTTGAGGACTGGAACGAGATTCACGGGGAAGTGACCGGCTAACGCCCGGACACAACGGAATTACGGGGCGCGGACGGCCGACCAGGGCCCTCCGCGTCCCGCACCGCTTAAGGGGGAATGACTGATGGCGGCTACGACACAACGGATCGGATTCGTCGGCGTCGGACGCATGGGCGCCAACATGGCCCGCCACCTGAACGACGAGGGTTTCACAGTCGCCGCGGTGTACGACGTGCAGCGTGGCATCGCTGAAGCGCTGGCCGGCGAGCTTGACTGCCAGGCTCCGGACTCGCTGGCAGCGGTCACCGCGGCCTCGGACGTCGTGATCACGGTCGTGACTGACGACTCGTCAATGCGTGACGTGTTCAGCGAGAGCGGTGACAGCCTGTTGAAGGACGCGGCCGGCACGACCTTCATCAACTGCGCCACCATCACACCCCAAGTTCACGTGGACGTGGAGGGTTTGGCCGAAGCCGCGGGCGCGAACAGCCTGGAAGGTTGCATGGCCAGCAGCATCACCCAGGCGCGCGACG
>JAPPKM010000076.1 GCA_028874315.1 Chloroflexota bacterium | reverse complement strand
TGGCCAGCCTCGAAGCCGCCGATATCGCCGACGCCTACGAGGCGCTGATCGATCCTGAACGCGGCAACCGGTTGACGGTCTACAGCCGAGGCAAACCGGGTACCGAGCCCCAGGACGGCCAACCGATCACGTCGACGGAGGGGAATTCGCTGTCGCGGTCGATCTGATCGGACGCATGCTGTCGTTTCGGTACTTCACGGCATTGCGCACTAAGCTTCAACTCGGCTATATGGTCCAAGCTAATCCGTACGCGCTTGCCCGGCATTCCGCCATCGCGTTCATGGTTGTCGAAGAGTTCGTCGAACCATCGAAGGAACACGAGGTCTAATTCACTGTCGGCTCTTGAAGCACCACGCGGCCCTTCATCCTGTGTTCATGTGGCTCACCGCAGCATGCTGGCCATCGGGACGCGGGCGGTCGGCGGACCCAGTTGATCAACGACAAACAAGGAGCACGAAATGAGCAGACGAGGAGGAAGCCGGGGTGGCGGAGGCAGGCCGGGCGGAGGCAGGCCCGGCGGGCGTCAGGGCAGCCCGCCGAATGCACCTAGCAAGACGGGGAACCCGTCGGGAGGCGGTCGCGGCAACAACCCACCGCGCTCGCGGTGATGTAACGGCGAAGCGGTTCCGTGGTCATGGGACCGCTGCCTTCGCTTCCGTCTTGACCGCTGTCGCCGAGAACGCATGATCGGGGGTACGGTGGAGGACGTACGGTTGTCGAAGTCTCTGTCGTCCCGGCCAGCGGCGATGCGCTCCCGTTCGGGGGTTCGAGATCGATATTGCAACCGCCGTACACGGTTTAGACACGGTTTCGCCGTTGACATAGAGTTATTCACACACATGACTATTCAATACGCACAATTGCGGAAAAGATGGAAGCAAGATCCTGAATTCCAGCGAGAGTTCGAAGCCCTCCGTCCAGAGTTTAGGCTCGCCAGGCAACTCATCGAGGCGCGCACGCGAGCGGGACTCAGCCAACGCGACTTGGCAGTTCGCATGGGCACGAGCCAACCGACCGTCGCTCGTCTCGAGGGCGGCCACAAGCCTTCGCTGAAGACTCTGGAACGCTACGCGAAGGCGCTGGGCATGGAAGTCGAAATCCGGCTCGTCGCCAGCTGACCCTCAGCTGTCCCGCGCGCCAAGTCGTCGTGGATTCGGACGAGGCGCTTACGGTTTGACCTACACCGTCGCGTCGATTCGTGGCGCGTCGGAACCCCGGGTGCGACTTCGGCGCCTCCGCATACCAACGACATTCACTCCCGCCAGCAGCAACCCAGCAACTAGGAACGCCCCGGGCGGTAGCGCGGCAAGCGGGAATCCCAGGGTCAACGCTTCGCGGGCGGCACCTAGGATCAGGATCGCCGCGGCGAACCCGGCGGATGTGCCGAGCGCATCCACGAGCGTCCGTCCAAGACCTTCCTTCGACGCCACCTGCTCGACGCGCGCCAGGATCATGCAGTTGGTGACGATGATCTGCACGAACAGCGCGATGCGCTGATAGAGTTCGAACGCGTACGCCTCCATGGCGAGGTTGACCAGTGTCGTGAACGTGGCGATCACCAGCACGAAGCACGGCAGTCGCACGTCTTCCGGGATCAGCTTGCGCACCGCCGAGACGAGTAAAGCGGAACCGGTGAGCACCACGGTGCTCGCAACGGCGAGCCCGAGGGCGTTCGCGACCGTGTTGGAGACCGCCAAGAGCGGGCATAGCCCGAGCAGTTGCACCGCGGCTGGGTTGCGGGCGACGGCGGCTTCGGTGAAACGATTCATGATGGGCACATCTCTTCGCGCCGGACTCGGTCCACGGCCCGGGAAACGGCTTCGACAACGGCTTGCGATGTAATTGTCGCCCCTGTGACCGCGTGGACGCCGCCGGTCGTGAACGAATCCAGCCAGGCGGAGGGGGCATTCAAGATGTCGCCGAATCCTGGCGTCTCGGCATGCTCCAGGACGCGGACGCCCTTGATCGAGCCGTCGAGATCGAGTGCCACGGCCAGGCGGAAGCCGCCGCCGTAGCCCGATCCAGCCACGCGCAGCACCACGATGTCGCGGTCGCAGAGAACCAGGTCGGCGTTGCCAAGCGCTCCGTCGGGGCGACCCTGACGTGCCCGCCAGGGCGCGCGGTCGCCCGCGCCTCGTTCGACACCAATGAGATCCCGCACGCGCCGGCGGCGCCCCCCCCGCCCGCCGCCGCGGGGGGGGGGCCGCGCGCGGCCGGGGGGGGGGGCCGCCGCGCGCGGGGGGGGCCCCCCCGCCGGGCCCCCCGGGGGGGGGGGCCCCCCGCGCCTCGTTCGACACCAATGAGTTCCCGCAACATCCGGGTCTCCGCCTCAAGCCGATTTCGAGCCGCCTCGTCCTCTGTCAGTTCGGCGCACCAGGCCAGCACAGCCCCCGCGACGAGCGTCAACACGGCCAACGCCGCGACGTTACGCAGCAGCGGCCGCATGGCCGAGCCGATCGAATATGGGTGTCGCCAGATTGCCGATCAGGACCGCGAAGGCGACGCCGTCGGGGTAGCTGCCGCCAGCCCGGATGGCGAACACCAGCGCACCGATGGCGATTCCGAAGAGCCACTGGTGCCCTGCTTTGCGCGGTGCGGTGACCGGGTCGGTGGCGATGAAGAACGCGGCCAGCATGGTGGCGCCGGCGAACCAATGAAAGACGGGCGAGCCCAGACTCGCCGAGCTGCCGCCGTCGTAGAACGCGACCGCCGGCAGTGCGATGCCGATCAATACGGCAGCAGGAATCCGCCAGTGCACCACGCCGACGGCAATCAGGTACAGGCCGCCAAGCAGCGCGGCGACGTTCACCCACTCGAATCCGGCGCCCCCGAGCATCCCGAACGCGG
>JAPPKM010000036.1 GCA_028874315.1 Chloroflexota bacterium | reverse complement strand
CCCGCCGCGGCGGCCGCGGCCCCTGCGCCCCCTAAAACCCCGACCGGACCTGGGGGCGCGCCCCCCCCGGCGGGCCCCGGCGCCCGCCGCGCGCGTCAGGCGCCGGGGCGGCTTCCCGCCACCATGAGCCCGGGTGCGCGGGGTCGTGCCGCCACCGCATCCAGGTGCGCTTCAGCACAAACGGTACGATCCGCCACCGCGACGAGCGCTCGGATCGATGCCTCATAATCCTGCCGCTTGGGCTGAGGGATGGGTGGCCAAACCATCCAACGGAAGACGGCGCGTACACAAGAACTCAGGTTGATGCCACACGCGCATCGCGTCGTGACCGCCTTCAGGCCACATGTGACAGTCGGCGCGCCAATGCCACTAGTTCCTCGGGCTGCCCAGCATCCGTCGATACTCGCGCATCACTCTCATCTGTCAGGTTCTAATTTCCGGCAGCTGTGCTCAGCACTCCGCCAGCACGCCTCGATCCGCCAGACGTGCCAGGAAGTTCTCCTGTGACTGCTGACCTTTGACGCCATCGCAGGCCCCGCGCAGCAGTTGCAGGTTGCCCAGGTGCTCGGTGCCCCCTTGGACTGCGAGACCACGTTGCTGGTGGTGAGGTTGCGACACGGGAGGTCATGCTGACACCCGTCGCACCGCCCCTCCCTGCCGCCCGAATGGTTCGTGCTCGCGCTGGCTACCGTCGGTCACGAGACTCCTCAACCCATCGCCCATGTGACCAAACATCCAGAATGGTTACCACCCACGCGTAACCAGACCGTTACGATTTGCCTAGGTTTCCGTTACGTTCTGCGAAGACTCGAGAACGCACCTTGCTGTTACCGACCGGCTCCGAATCCGTTCGGCCGGTGCGGTCGGGGATCTGGGAACTCGCGTCACCCGTCTGGGAACCCGTCGCATCACTTGGACACGCGCAGGCGCGCAAAGCCGGCGCTCCGCGAGGGTTTCGCTGAGTCGAACGGTTTCAATGCATCGTCGCCGAACACGTCAACCGCGACCTCCCACCCAGCAACAGGAAGCCTCGCGTTTACCCCGCGATATGGCGTGGCCCTGCCCGGCCACACGAGCCATGACCATTCGGCCGGGACGACCGTGGGTCCACGCAGAATCGTTCCTCCAATCGGGGAGCTCCAGCCGTGCCGACCGTCACGGCGCCCAGATCGAGTCCCGCATAGTCTGGCCTAGCACCGAAGTTTCCGGGTTGGATCGACGCGCCTATCGTCGCGCGCCCACTCGAAGCAGAGGTGCGGATCCGTCGATGCGCCCAAACTCCCCATTCAACTAATCGGTTCGCTGCGGCGCACGCCGTTATTCCAACGCACCTGGATGCCGCTCCTGTCAGGCGGCTCCAGGTGCGCAATTGGCGTCTGCCAGTCGCCCTCGTAAGCGATGATTGCAGTGTGTCCATTGCCGTCGGGGTCCTAGCCCCCAGCCGCGATGTCGACCTCGCCGGCCGTCACCACCGGGGGCCGAGCGCGCCGGGGACAAGGATCCCGGCACGGACACCGAGCGATTGTGAGGCACCGAAGCGCGTGGTCGAGTGTCCATGATCCGGCCACCGCCACTTGCCGGAGGACCCGGCTCCAACCCGCGATCCCTCAGACTCGGTCTAGCGTCGCCTGTCCCTGGCGGATCCGCACGTCTGCCCAGATCTCGACACGCAGGATCCAACAACAGTCGTCTGGAGCAGCAACCTCGTGGCCCAGGCAGCCGATTCTGGCAGGCCTACAGCCGCTGTAGTGCGAACCTCTCGCTGGGAGATCTCCCTCTAGAGAGACCTGCCAATAGTGTGCTCTGACCAGCGACCAGAGGCAGCCACCGTTCCGCGGGGCCTATCCGCTTGAGACGGCCAGGGCTCAATCGAGGCCGCACGGGGCTGAAGTAGAAAGGCTGAAAGGGGCGACTGCGGGCGCGATGGGGTGTTTGCAAGGCGTTGGGTCGGGATGGCTCACCGATTCGTAGACATATCACCCCGGTTTAACGAAACACCGCGGGATCGTCGTCCGGCCTTGCTTCACCCCCGTTCTCAGACCTTGCACGCGCTCTTGCCGTGCTCTTTCGGGCTTGTTTCCTAATTCGCTCAGCGGCGTAGGATGAGCGAGGTTGCGACGGCGGGAAAACGAGCGCATGGGGCGGTGGATTCCGCTTTCGACGCGCGTCATCACGACCATGCTGATCGTCGGCGCGGCCTTCGTGTGGGGGCGGGCGGGCGGCTGGTGCGTTGGATGGCAGGTGACGTTCGTCGTTGTGGCGCTGACCGTCATTGGGATGCTCACGATACGGGAAGTCAACAGGGCGCAGGTCAAGGACCGGATGATGCTTGCGAAGATGGACGCGCTGAAGGCTGATCTGAAGGAATCGACACGAGCAAGCATTGAGGAGTCCCTGAAGCCAGTCAGAGAAGAGCAGCAACGTGCCAGACGTGCACTGCAAGAAGGTCTGCGCACCCTGCAATCGTTGGCGGAGCGAAACCTGGAAGCGTCCGATCCCTCGTATGAGCGACCAAAGCGAGTGCATCTAAAGGCATCTCTTCGCGCAGGCAGTCCAACGATGCGAGCAAGGCTACGAGTCATTCAACCCACGAGACGCAAGCGCTTACAACTACGCCTCATGTACGTTATTCGCTGGATCTGGGGAACGCATGATGCGTAGCTTGGCCAGGCGGTTTGGCTAGCTCCCAAGGGCGGAATGCGCCTGGGAACTGTGCCGGGACTCCTGGCCGATGTCAGGTCATGAACTGGAGATTCTTTGTCTACTTCGGGAAGAGGAGCATCCGGACTCCATGCGCAACGTCGTCATGAGCGAAGCGCGCGGGCTCAAGATCCCCATTCGCAAGCTGTGTCGCCGAGTTCGAGTGCACGATTGGCGGGTATACCCCAGCGCTGAACCATTAGCGTTGAGATCCAGAAGCCATTACTCATCGACCCGTTCATCCTGTGCAGCCGCCACCACCGCCGCTGTCGCATCGGTGGAACGCATCTCCGGGTGATCCCGAACGTCGGTGGCGGCGAAGCCAACGCACGGGAACCAGCATGAGGACCGCGGAACGACGAGCGGTCCGCCAGGGCCACCGGAGACTGCGGACGGCTTACAGGTGATCCAGTGGGCTGTGGCGCCGGTGCAACTGCGTCACATCCGTGTCCGCCAAGTGCATGTAGTGCTCCACCATCTCCCGGCTGGAATGCCCCAGGATCCGCTGCAGCACGCTCTCCGAGCCCCCGCTGCGAAGGAATGCCACCCCCGTCGAATGCCGGAACAGGTGCGGATGCGCCCGCGCCACCCCAGCCCGCTGGCCGAGGACCTTGACGAAGCGATGTACCGTATGGCGCGTCATGCCCCGTCCCTCACGGGTCAGAAACACGCGATCCTCGCCCACCGGGATGGCCGGCGGCCGGTAGCGATACGCGTACTGCTGCACCGCCCGCTGCGCCAGCACGCCCATGCCAACGGTGCGCCACTTCACCCGCTGGCGCTGGCTGCCCTTGCCGCGCACTCGCAGCGTGCCGGCCGCCAAGTCCAGGTCGTCCAGCCGGATCTCTGCCAACTCCGAGGCCCGGATCCCCGTGTCGAACAGCAGATAGAGCATCGCCCGTCCGCGCGCCCGCAGCCGGGCCGGCCCGGTCAGCGCCGCCACCAGCTTCCGAAACTCGTCCGTCGTCAACGGCACGATGGGCTTGGTCCGCGGCCGCAGGGGCCGGAAGCGCGCCAGCACGTGGGTCGCCGTGTACTCCTCCCGCGCCAACCAGGCCGCGAACGCTCGCAACGCCCGCCCGTGCAGGTTGATCGTGTGATCGCTCAGCCGGCCGCCGGCCCGCTTGGCACGATGGTGACTGAAGCGCACGTGCTCGCCCATCAGATAGGCCACGTAGGTCCGCACGCGGACCAGCGTGAAGTCGGCTAGGGTCGGCGGCTGTTCGGTCGTCGCCCAGCGCAGATAGGCCGCGAGCACCGAGCGGTAGGTCGCGATCGTGGTCGGGGCCGCACCCTCGACGCGCAGCGCCACGAGGTAGTGGTCGACGGCCGTCTGCAGCGGCAAATTGGGGATGGCCATAGGCTCCATCATCGGAACGCCTCCTCGCCCCGCGGTCAACTGACCGTGGGCGCCCTGGGCGCTGCGTGTGTGCGACCGTGGCCGGTCCGTAGCCTCTCAGGCTAGCGGCCTCCGTACGGCCCGCCGGCCGCTGATCGACCCGCCACACCTGTTAGCGGGGCGGCTGGCGAGCGATCAGCGGGACGGGCAGACTTGAGGGGCTAGTGGCCTTCGGGCTGTGCGGGTTCGAGTCCCGCCCTCGGCACCCGATTCGCTCCACTCTGCACCACTAGCTGGATGCCGGTCATCAATCAGCTATCTGCCGGCACCCGCCTGGCTGGAACGCGTTGGCAACTGGTCATTATCGCCTGGCCCCGCGCCGCTTAACAGCCGCCGACTTTCGGACAATAAGATAGAGGTACGTGCATTGATCCATGGGCGGACACTGAGCGCGACGTGAACCGACGTCAAAGCCACGCGCTACCAGTGAGGAGACATGCTGTTATGGGCTTCAGACCGGCGAGAAGAACATGACCGAGCGAGCTCAAGACCTCGCCTCGACTGCTGAGAGCGTCGTTCCCGCGGCGAATGGCAGCCAACCACCCCCGCCACCCGTGGAACCCATCGCAATCGTCGGCATGGCCTGCCGATTCCCTGGGGCGTCGAGCGTGGCTGAATTCTGGCGCCTGTTGGAAGCCGGCGAGAACGCGGTCAGCGAGGGAGATCCTGGCTCCGGCGTCGGACGAATGGGCGAGCTTTTCCCGGACGATCGTGTCCGGAGCGAGGCTTGCAGATTCGGCGCCTTTGTCGAGGACTTGGACCAATTCGACGCGGAGTTCTTCCGGATCTCACCGGTCGAGGCGCAACTGCTGGATCCGCAACAGCGCATGATGCTGGAGACGACCTGGCTGGCGCTTGAAGACGCGGGGATCAACCCCGATCGGCTCAAGGGCAGTCGAACCGGCGTCTACACCGGGATCAGCAACGACGAATACCGAATGCTGGTTGTGGACTCCGTGAGGCCCACCGAGGCCGCCGGCTGCCTCTATGCCCTCAGCGGTACCAACCTGAACGGCACCAGCGGACGTGTCTCGTTCGTCCTTGGTCTCATGGGTCCGGCCAAGGCGGTCGACGCGGCCTGTGCGTCGTCCCTGGTTTCGGTACACGACGCGGTGTCGGATCTCCAGTACGGGAAAGCCGACCTGGCCATTGCGGCCGGCGTGCAGGCGATTCTGAACGGACGCATCTACGAGCTCCGGGCCGATTCAATGATGTTGTCCCCCGACGGACAGTGCAAGACCTTCGACGCATCCGCCAACGGCTAAGTGCGCGGTGAAGGATGCGGCGTCGTCGTCCTCAAGCGGCTGAGCGAGGCCGAGGCCGACGGTGATCGGATCTGGGCAGTCATCCGAGGCTCGGCGGTGAACCACGGCGGTGCCAGCACAGGTTTGACCGTCCCGCACACACCGGCGTTGGAGCAGGTAATCGAAGCCGCGCTTTCTCATGCCGGTGTCGCCGCCTCGGAAGTCGACTACCTGGAGGCGCACGGTACCGGAACGGCGGTGGGCGATCCCATCGAGATCGATGCCGTGGCCAACGTCTACGGACGCGAACGTGCGGCCGACCAACCGCTTCTGATTGGCTCCGTCAAGACCAACGTCGGGCATCTGGAGTCCGCTGCGGGCGTCGCCGGACTCATCAAGGCAGCCCTGGTCGTCAATCGCGGCGTAATCCCGAAACACCTGCATTTCCACAATCCCAACCCGGCGCTCGACTGGGAACATCTCCCTCTTCGGGTCACTTCGGACATGACGGACTGGCCGGACGACTATCGACGGCCGCGACTGGCTGGCGTGAACTCTTTCGGCATTTCCGGGACGAACGCCCACATCCTGGTCGAGGAGTATCGCGGGCTTGACGGCGCGCCAGACCAAGAGTCGCCGATGGCCGGTGTTCCGCAGACGGTGGCCGAATCGATGCCCCTTCAGGCGCAGCCCGACGAGCAGCTCGGTCAGCGACGGGATCGATTCCTGCCGCTGTCGGGAAAGTCAGATCCAGCTCTCCGTGCACTTGCGCAGCGCTACCTGACATGGCTCGACGAACAGACCGCGACACTCGTTGCTGAGGGTGACGCCTCGGATCCGCTCCTGTCGGATATGTCCTGGACCGCCGGCGTCGGACGGAGTCACTTCGATTGTCGGGCCGGCGTGGTGTTCAGCGACGCCAGGTCGTTGCAGGAGCAACTCCGTTCCGTGGCCGAGGCCGAAGCAGTCAAACAGCCTCAGACGGTGACCAACGTGGCCTTCGCCTACACCGGACAGGGCAGTCAATGGGCCGGCATAGGCAAAACCCTGTATGAGACCGAGCCCGTGGTGCGGGCCGTGCTGGACCGCTGCGAATCCGTTTTCCGCAAAGAACGCGGGGCCTCGCTGCTGGACGTGATGTTCGGAAGGCCCGAAGCAACGGGCGAACTGGGCGACACCGCGTGGGAACAGCCGGCCTTGTATGCGCTGGAATGTGCCCTCACGGCCCTCTGGTCCAGCGTCGGTATTCAGCCCGACGTAGTTATGGGGCACAGCGTCGGCGAGTTGGCGGCGGCACAGGCGGCCGGCGTCTTCAGCCTTGAAGACGGCATGCGTTTTGCCGCGGCGCGCGGTGCCCTGCTGTCGGCAACACCGCATGGCGCCATGGCCGCGGTCTTCGCACCTCCCGCACTCGTCGCGTCAGCGGTTGCGGAGGTCAACGCGGCATCCGCCGGCGTCGGTTTGAGCGTCTCGGCCGACAACGGCGCCCACCAGGTGGTGAGCGGTACAGCCGCGGACATCGAGACCGTCTCGAAGCATTTTGAAGCACAGGGCATCCGGGTACGACGGCTGAACACAACCCGCGCGTTTCACAGCGCCTTGGTCGAGCCAGCCCTCGTCAAGCTGGAAGCCTCCCTTCGCGATGTGGCATTTGAGCCGCCCGCCGTACCCCTCGTGAGCAACCTGACCGGCCGCCCTGTGAAGCCTGGCACCACGCTCGATGGCGCCTATTGGCAGCGGCACGCCCGACAGCCCGTGGCATTCGCCAGTGGCGTTAGGACGTTGGCCGATCTCGGCGTTGATCTTGTGATCGAGATCGGTCCTCACGCCGTGCTGGGTCCCATGACCACATTGGCCTGGCCAGACCCGGCGTCCGGCCCCGACACGCCCGAGGCCCCACGCGTGCTCGCCAGTCTGCGGCGACCGCCACGGGATGCGTCGACTCCGGAAGCCGAGAGCACGTTCATTGACGCTGTTGCGGGAGCCTATGAGGCGGGGTTGGAGATTTCCTTCGAAGGGCTATTTGCTGCCGAGACTCGTCGTCGAATCTCGCTGCCGAGCTATCCATTCCAACGCCGGCGCCATTGGCTCGAGCCGTCCAGGCAACGCGGGCCAACCGCCGGTCACCCCTTGCTGGGCGTCCGCCACGAGTCCGCTCGCGGTGAAGTCACGTTCGAGACTGAAGTGTTTCCATCGGATCCCGAATGGCTGAACGATCATCGAGTCTTCAATCGCCTCGTGGCTCCCGGCGCTCTCTACGCAGCCATGGCGACCTCGGCGTCGCTGGCCGATGGAAGCGGCGCGCTGGTGGTGGAAGACATGCAACTGCACAGCGCCATGGTCTTTTCCGACCAGGATTCCGAGAACGGATCAGGCGACGAAGGCCGCAAGCTGCAGGTCGTGCTCGACGCTGCCGAGCAAGCGTCGTCGCGCGGCGTCCAGATCTACAGCCAGGGGGGCGACGAGGAGTGGACGCTGCACGTGGAAGGCCAAGTGCCGGCGGTCGCCCCGTTGCCCGAAGGCGTCGATCGGGTCGATCTCGAAGAGCTGAAATCGCGCCTTTCGCCGGCCGATGTGCCGGCGTATTACCAGGCCAAGATAAGCACCGGAATCGATCTGGGTCCGTTTTTCCGCACATTGGAGAACGCTTGGTCTGGTCCGGGTGAGGCTCTGGCTGAAGTCTGCCTGCCCGATTCCGTTGGCCGTAACGACCTGG
Source organism: Chloroflexota bacterium (assembly GCA_028874315.1). Lineage (GTDB taxonomy): Bacteria > Chloroflexota > UBA11872 > UBA11872 > UBA11872 > UBA11872. Next base: position 17,702 of record JAPPKM010000036.1, on the reverse strand, counting down.
ACGTTCACCCACTCGTGCTCGACGGCTGCTTCCAGGTCGTGGGCCTGGCGCGCAACATGTCCGGCGCTCCCGGTGAGGCAACCTACTTGCCGTTCGGCTGGGAGCGCCTGTGGCTGACGCGTCGCCTGCCGGATCGGGTCGTCTGCCACGTGCTCATGGATGAGGCTTCCCGGGAGTCAGAGTCGGATGAGCCGCCGGAAGTCCTGAGCGGCGAACTCCGCATCTACGACCCCAACGGCGTGCTCCTCGGTGGCCTGACGGGTTATACGGTCAAGCGCGCCACGAGGGCGGCCCTCCTCTCGGCGGTCGAGGGCATAGACGATCTGCTCTACCAAGTGGCCTGGCGCGAACGTGAACTGCCGCCCGGAATCGAATCCGCGGACTTCTTCCCAGGACCTACCGAGATAGCCGCCAGGTCGCAGCTGTTCACCGGCTATCTGACCGACGCGGGAGTCGATCCTCAGGGCCGAAACGCTTTGCTGGCCGACCTGGAGCGATGGTCGCGCTCACGCGCGCTTGCCACGTTGGAGGAACTGGGGTGGCAGCGGATCGTCGGCGAGACCGTGGATCCCGAAACCCTGCGGCCACAGCTCGACGTTCTTCCGGAGCACCGACGAGTCTTCCGCCGAATGTTCGAAATGCTCGGCAGATCAGGTGTGGTGGAGGAGACGGATAGCGGCTTCACGGTAATCGTGGGACCGGACGATCCACTGCCGGACCACATGCCAGGCGATCTCGAAGACTTTGCCGACCGAATGCTGGACCTCTACCCGGATGGCCAGACCGAGATCGGGCTCTTCCGACGGTCTGGCCGCGCGCTGGCCGAGGTTCTCCGCGGCCAGGCCGATCCGCTGACGCTCCTATTCAGCAGCGGCGAACCGACCGCGGCCGATCTTTACTTGAAGGCGCCCGTCGCGCGCGCCGCAAACCGAATGCTGGCCGACGCGATCCAGCCACTAGTCGCCGCGCTGCCCGACGGACGGCGGCTTCGAGTAATTGAAGTCGGGGCCGGTACAGGGTCTGCGACCGCTTCCGTGCTTCCCGAGCTTCCAACGGGTCGGTTCGACTACACCTACACCGACATTTCCGCGGGCTTCTTCGCCGAGGCCGAGGCGCGCTTCGGCGATGGCGACGGATGCATTGCGTACCGTCCGCTGGACATCGAGCGCGACCCCATCGCGCAGGGCTTCGATCGGCACGGCTACGACCTGCTCATTGCCTCCAACGTGCTGCACGCCACGCGCTACCTGGAGGAAACGCTGGGGCACTGCCGCGATCTGCTTGCGCCGTCCGGGCAACTGATCGCGCTCGAGAACCTCAGCGGCGTCGGCTGGATGGACCTGACATTCGGCCAGTTGGACGGCTGGTGGCGTTTTGCCGACGACTACCGACCGCACCACGCCTTGGCTGGCCCCCCGGTCTGGCGCCAGGCACTCGGTGACTCGGGTTTTGAGGAGGTTGAAGTCCTCGGGGTCGACGAATCAGATTCCACCCAGACCCTGGACAAAGGCGTCATCGTGGCGCAGGGTCCGGCGCAGGTGGCGGAGCCTCCGGGCGTGTGGGTCCTAACAGCCGACAGAGGTGGCCTGGCGGAGGAACTCGCGGCGGAGCTGTCCGCGCGCAATCAGACGGTGGTGCTGGCGAATGCCGAAGCGCCGGACGCGGACAGACCTGCGATAGCCGGCCCCGCCATTCTCCGGCCCACGCTCGACACCGAAAGTCGTGACGAGTGGCAATCGCTAATTGAGGATCTGCCTCGGAATATCCCCTTCAGCGGCGTCGTACACCTTCAAGCGCTTGACGGCCACGGCCCACAGGCAACCACCGCGGAAGTTGGAGCGGACGTGCGCCGCGCCGGAGCGAGCGCGCTGGCCCTGGTGCAGGGCGTTACCGACGCTGACATCCTTCCCGCCAACGGCCTTTGGTACATAACCCGCGGAGCGCAGATTCTGGAGCGTGAGCGCAGCGGAGAGATCTCCGGCGCCGTCCTGTGGGGTCTGGGCAAAGTGGTTGCCCTCGAGGCTCCCCAGTTGCAGCCGCGAATGATCGACCTGGAACCCAATGCCACACCCCTGCTGGCTGACCTCGTGAACGAACTGATGTATCCCGACCATGAAAACCACATTGCGTACCGCTCCGGGCGCCGTCTCGGTGCACGTCTGGTACGTCCCTCAGTCGCCGCCGAGCGGCTAACGCTGCCAGACGACTCGTCATGGGTCCTCGCTCCGGACCGCAGCGGCGTGTTCGATCGACCGGAGATCAAGCAATTTCCTGGACGTTCCCTCGATTCGAAGGAAGTCTGCGTCACCGTCCAGGCTGCCGGCCTCAACTTCTGGGATGTGTTCCGATCGCTTGGGTTCATCGAGGAGGGCGATCTCGGCCGGGAGATGTGCGGTCGCGTTCTCGATGTCGGCTCGGATGTCTCAACCGTCAACGTCGGCGACCACGTGGTCGGACTTGGCTTCGGAGCCTTCGCTCCGGAAATGGTTACCCGAGAGGAATTGGTGGCGCCGGCCCCCGAAGGGATGTCGGTCTCGGATCTTGCCACTATCCCGAGCGCCTTCGTCTCGGCGGCGCTCTCCTACCGGTACTCGGGGCTGGAAGCCGGCGAGCGAGTGCTGATTCACGCCGGCGCTGGCGGAGTCGGACTGGCGGCCATCCAGTTGGCTCAGGCGGCGGGGGCGGAGGTGTATGCCACGGCCAGCGCTCCCAAGCAGGCTTATCTGCGCTCGCTCGGCGTCGAGCACGTATTCGATAGCCGCCAAACCAACTTTGGCCAGGAAATCCTCGAAGCCACCGGCGGGGAGGGCGTGCACGTGGTGCTGAACAGCCTCACGAGCGAAGGCTTCATCGAGGCCAGCCTGTCGTGCCTTGCCCATCGTGGTCGATTTGTCGAGTTAGCCAGGCGCGACATCCTGACCGAGGACGAGATGGCCACAGTCCGTCCGGATGTCGCCTACGACATTCTGGAACTGGACGTCCTGAAAAAGACCGATCCGGCCTGGGTCGGCGAGGTCCTGCGCGAGGTGATGGCGCAACTTTCGGCGGGTGTCCTGAAGCCGATTATCCATAGTCGATGGCCGCTCGCCGAGGCTGGAGCCGCCCTGGACTTCATGCGGTCGGCTCGGCACGTGGGCAAGATCGTGTTGACGGCGCCGCCAATTGTGAACGGCCGACTGCGCCAGGACCGCACGTACCTCGTGACCGGCGGACTCGGCGGGATCGGATGCGCCGTGGCCGCTTGGCTGGCCGACAACGGCGCCGGCGCCATCGTGCTGAACGGCCGACGCGACCCCGATGCCGAGGCTCAGGCAGCCATTGACGCGCTGCGCCGGCGCGGAGTCCGGGTCGAAGTAGAGCTCGCGGATGCCACCGACCCCGCGGCGATCGATCGGATGTTGAAGCGAATCGACGCGACGCTCCCGCCGCTTGGTGGCGTCATCCACAGCGTGGGCGTGCTCTCGGACGCCGCCCTCACCAACCAGACCTGGGCAAGTTTCCAGCAGGTCCTCTGGCCAAAGATCTTGGGGGCCTGGCACTTGCACCGTGTGACGCAGAACCGCGATCTGGATCTCTTCATCCTCTTCTCCAGCCGGGTCGGCGTCATGGGCAATCCCGGCCAGGCGAACCATGCCGCGGCCAATGCTTTCCTTGATCAGCTGGCCGGTCACCGGCGTGCGCTCGGGCTCCCTGGCCAGGCCATTGCGTGGGGAGCATGGTCGGAAATCGGTGAAGCCGCCGAACAGCGGGAGCGAATCGAACGGCGCCGTGCCGCCCTGGGCGGCCGCTGGTTCACCCCACAGCAAGGCATCAAGGCCCTTGAACGACTGGTGCGCCAGGACGCCACGGCGTCCGTCGTAATGTCGATGGACTGGTCGGTGTTCGAAGAAGCTGTCGAAGAACGGCCGGCCTTCCTCGAAGGTCTGCTGTCGTCCGAGGCCGACGACGGCACGGACACCGCGGCCATGTCCGAAGACCTGCTTACCCAGTTGCGGAGTGCACCTGCGGCCGAGCACCAGACGGTGCTCTCGTCCTTCCTACAGCAAGAAGTGCAGGCCGTCCTGCGTCTGTCCACAACGCCGGCGCCCACTATCGGATTCTTCGATCTCGGGATGGACTCTCTAATGGCGGTCGAGCTTCGCAACCGCCTCAACCGCGCGTTCGCCGGCGAATACACCGCGTCCAACACCATGGTTTTCGACTATCCAGACATCGAAACCCTTGCCGAGCACCTGGTCGGAGAACTCGCCCAGACGGACGAGACCGCAGCCCTGCCGGCAGTGGTCGCTCCAGAGCCCCGACCACGGGCCGCACAGGCGGACGATGCCATTGCAATCGTCGGCATGGGATGTCGTTTCCCGGGTGCGGATGACCCGCTGTCATTCTGGCGACAGCTGGAAGCTGGTGTGGACTCGGTAAGAGATGGACGTCAGGACTCAGGGACCTGGTATAGAGCCTTTGGCGATCCGGCCGGCGACGATCCCGTATTCCGTCGCGGCGCATTCCTCGACGACATTGAGAAATTCGACTCTCGGTTCTTCCGAATCGCGCCGATTGAAGCGCGTCTGATGGATCCACGCCAACGGTTGCTGCTGGAGACGACCTGGCATGCCCTGGAGGATGCCGGTATCGATCCCGACGGGCTGCGAGGGAGCAAAACCGGTGTCTATATCGGAGTTGGCGGCAACGAGTATCGAGATCTAATCCTCGCCAGCGGGGAGGCCGACAGCTTCGTTGGCACCGCCGGAAGCATGACCGTTGGGCGAGTGTCCTATGTGCTTGGCTTGGAGGGTCCGGCGATGCCGCTGGATATGGTGTGCGCGTCGTCGCTGGTTGCGGTACACCAGGCTATCGCGGGCCTACAGCGCGGCGAGGCCGACATGGCGCTAGTTGGCGGGGTCAACGTTCCCCTGTCCCGCGGGATCACGCGATTCCTGGACGATCTCGGCATGCTGTCGGAGAGCGGGTGTTCCCGGACCTTCGACGCCTCGGCAGACGGCTTTGTGCGCAGCGACGGCTGCGGCATGGTCGTGCTCAAGCGACTTCGCGACGCCGAAGCAGACGGTGACCGAATCTGGGGTGTGCTTCGCGGCTCCGCCATCAACCAGAACGGCGCGAGCGCCGGCCTCACCGTGCCAAACGGGCCAGCCCAGGAGCAGGTGCTCAGAGACGCGCTGTCGAGAGCCGGTGTCGATCCGGCCGACGTCGACTATCTGGAAGCCCACGGCGCCGGCTCGGCTCTCGGCGATCCCATCGAAATCCAGGCCGCGGCGTCCGTCTACGGCCAGGGCCGCGACTCCGACCGGCCGCTACTAATCGGTTCGGTGAAAGCCAATATCGGCCACCTGGAGTGGGCGGCCGGTATCGCCAGTCTGATCAAGACCGTGCTCGCGATGCACCAGCGGATGATCCCCAGGCAGCTGCACTACAGCACCCCGAGCCCACAGCTCGACTGGGATCGCTTGCCCGTCTGGGTGGCATCGAGCGACACGCCGTGGCCGATAGCGCCTGACCGGCCACCCGTGGCGGCCGTAAGCGCATTCGGTATGTCGGGAACGAATGCGAACGTTGTGGTCCAGGGCTACGACTCTCAGGAAAATCCGGCGGTTCGGCAGGGCGATTTACGCATTCCGGCCGGCACGCCCCGTCGGGTTGAGGTGTCAATGCCAGAAATCGTTGCCCGGATTCCCCCGCCAACATTAGAGCTAAGCGAGCGCGAGACGCGGCTGTTGCCCTTGTCCGCGAAATCAGACCTCGCGCTGCGCGAACTCGCAGAGCGCTACCTGTCGTGGCTCGACGGTCAGCCTGCGGGCACGTTGGCTCAAGCCGACCTCTCGGACTTGGCCTGGACGGCGAGCGTGGGGCGCAGTCACTTCGACTTCCGGGCGGGACTGGCCTTTAGCGACACCGTTTCAATGCGCGAAGGGCTGGGCAAGGTGGCCGAGTCCACCGTGGAACCCGTACCTCAATCGCCCCCCAGAGTGGCCTTCGCGTATTCCGGACATGGCAGCCAGTGGCTTGGTATGGGCGAAGATGTGTACCGGGCCGAGCCCGTGGCACGGGCGGTACTTGATCACTGCGACGCGGTCCTGCGCGACGGGCGCGGCGCTTCTTTGCTGGACATCATGTTTGGTCGGGAAGACGCCGCCAGCAATCTGGATGATCCAGCTTGGGCTCAGCCGGCCGTCTATGCGCTCGAGTGCGCGCTGACAGCGCTATGGGCAAGCATTGGAATCCCGCCAACGGCGGTCATTGGCGAGGGTGTAGGTGAGGTCGCCGCCGCCCAAGCGGCAGGAGTTATCAGCCTCGAAGACGGCCTCCGCTTTGCGTCGGCCCGAGGCGCGCTATTGGCGGCGCTTCCTGGTGCGGGACTCGCCCTGGAGGGCAGCCTTGAAGCCGCTCTGCGCGGTGTCGCGATCGCCTCCCCCACGCTGAACATGGTCAGCAGCGTGACCGGTCGCACGGTTGGATCGGGCCAGACGCTTGATGCCGCCTACTGGCACAGGCAGATACGCGAGCCGGTTGACTTCGCGCGCTGCGTTGAGACGCTTGCCGGCCTCGCCACCGATGTCGTCGTGGAAGTAGGTCCGGACGCTGCCCTCACGCCATCGTTGATCAGGAATTGGCCCGACTCCACGGCAGCAGCTGAGCCGGCCCGTGCCCCCGTCGCGCTGGCGTCGCTGCGGAAGCCGTCCGACAACGGTTCACCGCCCCATCTCGGCTTTGTGGACGCCATTGCAATCGCGTATCAGGCGGGCTTGACGCCTACCTTCGCCGGTCTATTCGCGGGCGAAGCAAGACGCCGGATCTCACTGCCCAACTACCCCTTCCAGCGGCGACACCACTGGGTCTAGGTCTCGAAGCGCCAGGTCCACCGGGCTCGTCGCGCGTGCCCTGGGCACTTGCAGTACCTGGATTGGACGTCATATTCGCCGCGCGGCTGCCGTCATGACTGCGCACACCCAGCCGGGCAGCTCGCTTCTAGGGGTGGGCGCCCGCGCCCGCCGGCCACCTCCCAATCCCGGCGCGTTCAAGCCCTTCCAGAAGGAGTGGGGGCTTCGAAGCAGACAAGTCCGTCCATGGCGCCTGCGCTAATGCGAATGATCGCGCGTCGTCGCTGCTAAACTTGCCAACCTTCCGGCCGTCTGGCCCTTGCAGGATGGAATTGCCCTCATGGCTTCGACTGAAGAACGCCTCAGAACTCTCGTCGCGGAAAACCTTGAAGTGGATGGTCAACCCGTGAACGTGCCGGCCGACTTGAACGTCAGCCTCACCGACGCCGGTGTTCCCTCCATGGACTTTGTTGCGTTTGCCAAGGTGATCGTGCGGGAGTTTGACGTGCCGCTGACCCCGGACGAATGCGCGGACTTCAGCACCCTCAAGGATCTGGCCGCGTACATCGACTCGCAAGCCGCCTAGCCGCACAATCCGGCGAGAGCATCCGACTCTCGCTCGTGTCGGGCTGGCAAAGGAGCGCGTACCAACACCATGTGCTCCGCCGCGATCCGGCGCTGGTGGCAACCATTCGGCACAGTCGCCGAGGCTACGGTTTTTCATGTTGACCTTGCGCCCCATGCCGCGCATGAGGCCAGGGCCTTGAAGTGGCTGAACGTCGAGGAACGGGTGCGCTCAGGTCGCTATCTGCATGCCGGATCGCGACGCCGGTTCACCTTGTGCCGCGCGGCTCTGCGTGCCGTCCTCTGCAGTCGGCTCGCGTGTAACGGCCAGCAGCTCACGTTCGGCACGTCCAGCTATGGCAAGCCGTTCGCCCGAGTCGAGGAGGTGCCACATCCAATCAGCTTCAACGTCAGCCATGGTGGCAGCCACGGATTGATCGCTGTCGCCCCGCACGGGCAACTCGGCGTGGACATTGAGGAGCGAGTCCCCCGCGACGACTTGGCTGACCTTACGAACGCCGTACTGGGTCCGAACGAATGGCGCGAGTTCGCATTGCTCAACGGGAATCGAAGAACCCATTTCTTCTATCGCATGTGGACGCTCAAGGAAGCGCTCATCAAGGCTCTCGGCGACGGCTTTTCGCAGGATCCTGCCGAGTTTGAAGTGCCGCTGCCGGTTCGCCGGGGCGCGTTGACCGGCACCCTCAAACTCCCCAGCCGGCCACGAACCCTATGGCGCGTCAATGACCTGGGCACCGAGGACTTTGCAGCCGCCGTTGCAATTGAGACGAACCCTGGTCGGAGCCTGATGTCTGCTGAGTAGTAGCGAACTCATCGCTCGGCGAATAGCATTACGGCTTCGCGGAGCAAACCCCCTGCACTCACGCGCTCGCGATCGATCGCAGGTCTCAATTCCGGAGTACGCCAAGCTGTGACCACCGACGCGCAACCCGTTTGGGAAGTCCCTGAGCCTCTGGCCGTCTGTGAAGTACGCGCTGACGACAACACCGTCGTCCTTGTGCGGCGACATGGCAATCCATCAGGTCCACGCCTCGTTCTCAGCCACGGTAACGGCCTCGCGATCGACCTCTATTACCCGTTCTGGTCGCTCCTGGCCGACGACTTCGACCTCATCGTCTACGACCTCAGGAACCACGGCTGGAACACGATCAGTCCCCTCACCGACCACAACGTGCCGACCCTCGTGCGCGATCATGACCGGATTCTGCAGGCAATTGATTCCAATTTCGGGGACAAGCCGAAGGCTGGCGTGTTTCATTCCGTGTCCGCGCTGACAACGCTGCTCTCGCCCGCTAGAGGCACCGGTCTTTCAGCGCTTGTCCTGTTTGATCCCCCGCTGTGCAGGCCCGGCGCCAGTTATGAGGAATTCGATGCCGCCGCCATGCGAACCGCCGCGATGACCCGGCGGCGCACCGAGCTCTTTCAGTCTGTCGAGCAGTTCGCCGATCTCCTGAGCTTCGTGCCGACCTTCTATCGCTCGGTTCCAGGCACATTCGATCTTGCCGCCCGCACGACGCTTCGAGAGCGTAAACAGCGGGATGGCTACGAACTGCGCTGTCCGCGCGACTACGAGGCGCAGATCGTCGATTACGCCAGCGCCTTTGCGGTGCTTGTGGATTTCGACGCATTTCACTGCCCGATCAAGGTTGTCGGAGCCGACCCGACGTTGCCCTACTCATACCTCCCAACGTTCGATCTGAGCCACGTACTCACGGTGGACTATGACTTTCTCCCGGAGACCACCCACTTCCTGCAACTCGAACAGCCCGAAGCCTGCGCCGATTCGCTGCGTGAGTTTCTAGACCAACTTGGAACCGACTAACCCTCGCGCTCGAACTAGGGCGATGCGTCGACCCTGACGGTAACGATGTCCAGGCCGTGATACTTCTGGTGTCGCACCGACGACGCAAAGTGCCGGAGCAGCCGGAACGAAATCTCTTCTGCATCGGGCAATTCATTCTGCTCGTCCAGGTAGGCGAGCCGGTCTGCCAGGTTTTCTTCGTCGGTAGTCGCCACAAACTCCAACTCGACAGACGTGCCCTCCGGGCTCGCGCTAAGCAACAGGCGCGGTGCCGGAGTCGGCATCTCGTCGCGTGCTGGTTGGAGCAAACTCGAAACCGTCTCCTCGCCCGCCGAGCGCAGGCGTTCGGTTGAGGAGTCATTCCACTTCATCGAAGCGGCAACAGCTTGCAGGAAGGCGTCGATTCGCGGCAGGTCCAAGATGTCCAGTCGGGCCACGAGCCGTCGCCGCTTTGGCTTCGTGAGGTTCAGAAACACGGTGAGGCCGATCGCGGTAGCGGCGCCCGCGGTGATTCCGTTGCCTAGCAGAAGACTCCATGGCGGGTCCACGATCCCGTCGAAAACGTCGTATTGCTCGAATCCCACGCCAATTGCGAAGCCAAGCCCGACGATGAGGGCTGTCTGAGCGTCCAGCCCGCCCCGCGATACCGTCCGTAGACCCTCGACGAAGAGCATCCCGATGGCAAGCAGCAAGAACGCGCCCATCACGGGTTTGGGAATGGTAAGCAGTAGGCCTCCGAGCTTCGGGAAAACGGCCAGCACCATCAGCATCGCCCCAATGGCGTAGCCAACACGGCGCGCCGCTACGCCGGTAAGCGATATCAGCGACACGCTGGACGACGAAAAGGCGGTGGTAGGCGGCGTTCCGGCAAGACCTGAGAGAAGCATGCCCAGGCCCCCGGCGTACAGCGTCCCCTGGATGAGTCGAAAGTCAGTGGCCCGCGGCCGCCGCCGGCCGACTTGCTGAACGACCACCCCATCGCCAATGGCCTTAATCGCCTGGACGAGAGTCACCACCAGGAACATCGGCAGGAGCGCCAGGATCCCCGGCGTAGGCGTCACGTCCAGGCCCGGGAACCCAAGCTCCGGAATCCCAATCCATGCCGCTCGTCCCAGAAGCTCAAGGTCGTAGAGCCCGAACGCAGCCGCTGCCGCGCAGCCCGCTCCGATTCCGATCAGCGGCGACCAGATACGCCACAACGGAGGACCGCGCAGGGCCAGGGCCACCGTGACCGTCAGCGTCACCGCGGCTACAACCGGGCCCGCGAACGCTGGCGAATCCGCCGGCACTTCCTGCAGACGATCGAACGATATGTGAAGCAGGAGCACCGCGATGAGCATCAAGACGGTGCCCGAAACGGCCGGCGTAATGATCTGCCTCAACACCGGCAACCACGCGCCCACCGCCAGGAAAAAGAACGATGAGAGCACAATCAGGCTTGCGAGCGCGGCCGGACCGCCCTCGGCGAGGGCGATGACAGATACCGCGATGAAGTTCGGCGTAACCCCCGTGACCAGCACGTGCCCCAAGCCCACGCGTCCAATCCGCGCTGCCTGCAGGATTGTGATCAAACCGCTGACTACCAGCGCCGCGAACACGGCCCACGTCAGATACCGCTCGTCTTGCCCGGACGCCAGCGCGCTTACCGCCACGACCAACACGATTGGCGCCAGCACCAGCAGCACGCCTTGCGCTCCAACCCCTATGGCCACCAATGGCGTGCAGGCGTCGTCCGGCTCGTACCGGATTCCTTGCTCCGGCCGGGGGCTCGCCAAATCCGACCTCCAGGTAACTCGACGGCAAGTTCTCCGATGATCAGGTACGTGCGAAAGGCTCGGCAACTGTCCGCCGTCGTCGCCGGCCGCGCGCGGCCAGACAGGTCTGCACTGTGGTGAGTGAACCTGCGCGAACCGGTTCCAGGCTTACAGTATCGGATCCTCAGGTAACTCGAGGTGACGTAGCCAATAGGAGCAGTCTCGCCTGAGGCACGGCTTGATGCCTCTGCGATCGGCGAGCGGCCACGCAAGCTTGGTATTGATCTTCAGCGCGGAACGAGTTCCACAGCCAAAGAGGGTCACGGATGGACGGATGATCATAAGGACACCGACTTCACCTGCATTAGCAACAACTCGACGATGTTGAGGTAGTACACGGTCCTCCACGTCGCGTTGGCGGCAGACTGACGACGAGCCAGCCGTCCGCTTCTTCAACGGCAAGGAACTGCACGAGCCTCAAATCGAGGGTCTGAACGCCATAGTGCGACGCCTAGAGAGGTTCGTCCAATACGCTACACTTACGAGCCCAGCGGGACTACCGGCAATCAATCCTCTGACGTCGGACTCCTGAACTCAGATACCGCAATGTCTGTCTCAGGCCATACACAGCCAGAATTCCGACGGCCAGTAACAGGTCGCTCTACTTTCCGAATTATTGCGGCTTTGGCTTCAGTCTTTGCGGCACTTCTTCTCGCGTTATCGTCGTCAGATACGGCTCGTTCAAACACATCAAGTATTTTGGTAACGGACGTCGATGGAGTCATCGATGTGCTCACCGTCGACTATATCTCAAGAAGCCTCGATGAAGCCCAGAGCCAAGGCTCAGCGCTCGTCGTCATTCGGCTCGACACGCCTGGTGGTCTTCTCGACTCTACGCGCCAGATCGTGGAGCTACTGCTCCAATCGCCCATACCAATTGCGGTGTATGTATCTCCTCCCGGTGCCAGGGCGGCCTCCGCTGGGACATTTGTAGCGGCTGCGGCGAATTTCGCTGTGATGGCTCCCGGTACAAGCATCGGAGCCGCAGCCCCCGTAGGCTCCGGAGGGGCCGAGCTACCCACCACGCTTTCGCGAAAGGTGAGTGAGGGCACGCAGGCATTTATACGCAGCATCGCACAGGTTCGGGGCCGCAACGCCTCCGCGCTCGAAGATACCGTATCGAAGGCTACAGCCTACTCGGCTCAGGAAGCCCTGGAGCTCGGCATCATCGACTTTATTGCCACCGACACGCAATCGATGCTCATGCAGCTTCACGGACGAACTACAGCTACGACAGCCGGATCTGTCGTGATCGACACGGAAAACGTTCCTATAACCAGCATTGATCGAAACTTCTTGGAAAGTGCGATTGGACTGCTTGCAAACCCAAACGTCGTGCTTGTGCTCTTCGTCGTCGGTGGCATCGCTCTGCTTGTGGAACTCTCAGCGCCAGGCATGCTTGGGCCCGGCATAGTGGGTGCCATTCTGCTAACGCTTGCTTTCGTGGGCTTCCTCAAGCTACCCGGTAGCTGGGGTGGCTTGGTGCTATTGGCGGTCGCGATGGGGCTATTCTATGCCGAGACAACTGCTCCGGGATTCAGCGTCTTTGGTGCCGGCGGAATCGTAGCCCTTGTCCTTGGATCGATCTTCCTATTCGGAAATAGCAACGGATCAACAGACTTGCCCGAGCCAACCTATACGGTAAGTCCTATCGTAACCGGAGCAACTGCCGCGCTAGTAGCCGTGGTGTGGGTTCTCTTTATTCGCTTCGTTAGATCCGAGGGAGGAACTTCCGCCGGATTCCAGACTGAGGAGGAAGCCGAACTGGAAGGGGCATGGGGTGTGGCCCTTTCCGATCTTGAGCCATCCGGAAGTGTTCGAGTGGCGAGCCAAGAGTGGGCAGCATCGGCGGACCCGGGAGCCTCAATCCGTAAGGGTGAGGAGATTCGAGTCGTCGGCGTCTATGGGCAGGTGCTCAAAGTCGAGCGGCTGTATCAGGAGCGCAAGCGCTGAGTCAGGCATACTTAAAGTCCTTAGCGGCAGACCCCGAGGCAACCCATGGCAGGCTTCCACACAGTAGGACCGAACCACGCGCTGATCGTGTCGGGCGGAAGCGCGCAGCCGAGGTTGAAAGTCGGCGGCCGAATGTTTGTGCTGCCGATCCTTCAGAAAGCGCAAATAATCTCGCTGGAGGTAATGACCCTCCAGGTCAACACTGCCCGGGTCTACACCAAGGAAGGCGTGTCGGTTTCCGTCGACGGCGTTGCCCAGGTAAAGGTCGGCCGGAGCGAAGATGCCATTCGTACCGCGGCCGAGCAGTTTCTGGGCAAGACCGCCATGCAGATTGCCGAAGTTGCCCTGCAGACGCTCGAGGGTCAGCAGCGCGCCATCCTGGGAACGATGACGGTCGAGGACATCTACCGCGACCGTGTGGCGTTTGCGGAGCAAGTGCGGGACGTTGCGGCGACCGACATGACCAACATGGGGTTGGAGATCGTCAGCTTTTCAATCCGCGACATCCAGGACGAGCAGGGCTACCTGGAGGCCCTTGGTGTACGCAGGACCGCTGAGGTCAAGCGGGACGCGGCAATCGGCGAGGCGCAGGCTGAGCGGGATGCCGGCATCAAGGAAGCCTCCGCTGACCAGCAGCGCCAGGCCGCCCGGTTCGAGGCCGACACGGCGATCGCCGCGTCCGAGCGCGACTTCCAGACTGAGAAAGCCGCCTATGACCAGCAGGTCAACGCCCGTACCGCCGAGGCCGAGTTGGCCTACTCACTGCAGGAGGCCAAGACTCGCCAGCAGATCCGCGGGGAGGAACTGCAGATCGAGGTTGTCGAACGCCAGAAGCAGATCGAAGTCCAGCAGCAGGAGATCATTCGACGCGAGCGTGAGCTGGACGCCACGGTCCGACGGCCGGCCGAGGCCGAACGCGACCAGTTGGAGCTGATCGCCGAAGGAAACCGGCGGCGCATCAGGGTCGAGTCTGAAGCCGAGCGGTACAAGCTTGAGACGGTCGCCGAAGGCGAACGATCCCGGATCATCGCCGAGGCCCAGGCCGACGCCGAGTCCATCAGGCTGCGCGGCCAGGCGGATGCCGATGCCATCAGGGCTCGAGGTGAGGCCGAAGCCGACGCCATTCGAGCCCAGGGCCTTGCCGAAGCTCAGGCGATGAATAAGAAGGCCGACGCCTGGAAGGAGTACGGCCAAGCAGCCATGATCCAGCAGCTGTTCGACTCGCTCCCGGATGTCGCGGGTGCGGTTGCGGAGCCGCTGGCCAAGACCGACAGCATTGTCGTGATCAGCAACGGCGGCGACGGCAATTCGGGCGCAGGGGCCAGCAAGGTCACGCAGGACGTCTCGTCAACCATTGCGCAATTGCCCGCCCTGGTGCAGTCGCTCACGGGCGTTGACCTCATCAGTTCGCTGAAGAACCTGCCCGGCATCGTGTCCGACGAGTCGGCGCAGAACGGCGCCGTCGAGGCTGAGGACTCGCCGTCGGACGACGAAAAATAGCCCACCTTCCGAAGTAGGCGCGGGGGGGGGGGAGCATCTCGCTCCCGGGCCCTCCAGGTGCGTCCAGGCCGGTCGATTCGGCGCGGACTCTTCGTCCCCACGGGACGTCGGACAAGGTGCATGCGCTTACTCCACGCCATACATGGCGGACGGGTCGGCGACGCAGTGCTCGCCGCGGTCTGATTCGAGGGTGTGGCCGTAGGCCAGTGGGGTGACCAGGCCGTCCTGCCGCAGAAACCCGTTGACGTCTTGCTGGTAAAGCACACGAGCCGCTCGGCGGAGGTCGTGGCCGCCGAGTAGGCGAGCGACGGCGTTTCCCACTTCGCCGACTCGTACCAGGCCAGCGTCTTCCATGCGCTGTCCGAGGCGGTTGAAGTCGCTGCCGGGGTGGCCGGGTTGTGGTGGGCAGCCGATGCTGACGAACGGAACCAGCGAGCCGTCGGCGCGGCGCATGGTCCCTTCGTTCCGGACAGGTTTGCGGTAGGCCACCTGCAATTCGATTTCGGAGACATGAACGGCGGTGAGGTTCTGGTAGGGGACGCCGAGCAGGAGGTATTGGCCGTCGCGGTCGCGGATTTGGCGCATGGGACTGTCGACGTCCCAGGCCGATTCGCCGCCGGCGGTGACGATGGTTTCGGCCAGCGGTCCGATGGCGGAGACGCTGTGCCAGAGGTGGAGGCTGCGGCGCGCGTTCGGATGCCGGCGGCCGGCGTCTGCGATGGCGCCCATGAGTGATGGAGTGCGCAGCGGATCGAAGACAAAGTTGGGATCCCGAGAGAGCGGGTAGGTGAAGGCGGGAAGCACCAAGGTTCCGTCGGGTCCGAGGGTTTCCAGCAGAGCGTCGAGCACGGTGGGGGCGCCGCCGGCGACGTGGCCGAGGCTGCGCAGGGAGCTGTGCACCATCAGCAGGCCGCCGCGGGGGATGCCGAGACGGGTCAGGTCGCGAACCAGCGCGGCGCGGTCAAGTGGCTCGGTCTGTTGCCGGCGGTCAGTCTCGGTATTCATCCAACCCAAGTCCGCGGAGATCTGCCACGACGCTGTGCTCCTCAGCCGCGTAGAGCCGCCAGATTAGCCGCAGGCCCTGCAGGCTGCCGGGGCCGTCGGTCAGCGGCCTGCCCCCCGTCTCAACACAGTCGAGGAAGTGGGACAGCTCGCCAATCCGGGCAAGGCGGCCAAGCTCGGTCCGCACCGTGCCGGTCGCGCCTGGTTTGTGGTCCGCGGTGGCGTCGAGCAGGACCTCGGTTCGGGTCTCCACGCTTTCCTCACCGCGCAGCTGCATGTGTGCAAGAAGCTGGCCGTTTGTGAAGTCGATTTCGAGCATGCCGTCGGTGCCGTGGGCCTGGAAGGAGTAGCCGAGCTTTGTTCCGCGGGCGCCCCAGGTGCCGAAGTGGTAGCCGAGGGCTCCGCTATCGAACTCGATGGTTACGTGGCTGGTGCCTTCGCGCTCCATCCAGGGCGTGCCGGAGTTGGTGCCCAGGTGCGTGCCACGGACCGGGCGGCCCAGGAACCAGAGCAGGATGTCGATGTAGTGGCAGCCGTGGCTGAAGAGCTGGCCGCCGCCCAGCCAGGCCACGGTGGTGAGCCCGTCCGGGCGGGGTAGCCGCGTGTATTGCTCGGTCCAGATCGAGACCTGGAACACGTCGCCGTAGGCCCGCTGGTCGAGCAGTTCCTTCATGCGGATAACGAGGGGATTGAAGCGCATGACGTAGGCGGTCATCAGCACTCGGTTGGCTCGTTGCGACGCCGCGATGAGATCGAGGCAGTCATTCTCGGTGGTGGCCATTGGCTTCTCGAGGAGGACGTGCTTGCCGGCGTTGAGGAAGAACCTGGCGGCGGGGTGGTGGAGGCGGTGGGGCAGGGCGATGAGCACGCCGTCGACGTCGTCCAGGACGGCCCGATAGTCGGTGGCGGCGCGGCAGCCGGGGAACTGGTCGGCCACGGCTCGAGCGCGCCGCGGTTCGATGTCCACGGCGACCGTGACGCGGACGCGGTTGTCGAGCCGATCGAAGCCCTCGGCGTGACGCGAGCCCATGCCGCCGCAGCCGATGAGTCCGAGGCGGAGTCTGGTCATCGAAGCTCCTCTGGCAGTGGGGGAGGGGTTGGAGCTGGACGATAGACGAGGGGTCGTTGGGGTGGGTTCGTGCGCGTAAGAGTTTTTTCCAAAAAACTCTTGAGGCGCGGCGGGGCGCTTTTGGGCAGGTCCGAGGCGGGTTGGGGGACGAGGACTGGATTCCGGCTGAAGACGCCGGAATGACGGATTGGGCGCGGCGGGGCGTTTTGGGGACTGCATCGGGGACGCGCCAGGCATCGGCCGGCGAGGGACGGAGGTCGCTGTGGCGTGGCATGGGCGGGGTCCGGCGGCGGGACTTGGGTGGGGGTGAAGGGCGAGCGATAGCTTGGGCCGATTTTTTGGGCGGGTCGGCGACGACGGGTGGGCGGAAGGGTTGGGAGCAGAGCACGCGGAGTTCAAGAAGGGGAGAAGACGGCGGAGGAGGCGGGGAGCGGAGGGCATTGGGGAGGGGTTGTGAATTTACTCAGATAGTGTACAATATTGGGAAGCGACGGGCAAGGGGAATCGGGACGGGGGGCGAATCGGAGCGCTGGCGGGCTCGGGATGGTGGGGAGGTCGGGGCGGCCCTGGTGCGCTGGGATCGATCGGGGCGCTGGGTCCCGGCTGACGACGCCGGGATGACGGGGCACGGAGGGCGAGGGGCCGGGGATGGGCGGGGCGTGAGATGTGTTCAGTCGGTTGCGGCGATGTGTTCAGTTCCTGGGCGAAAGTGTTCATTTCCTGGCCCGATGTGTTCACGTTCCGGCCGAATGTGTTCACTTTGGCGGGGGAGGTGTTCAGTTGAGGAAGGGCAGAGGGGAGAGGGAAGAGAAGTGAGCGTCGGAGGGGGGAGCAGTTGGTCGGGGTGGCTTGGGTGGTGCAGGGGTGTCGTTCGACGGGCTCAGGACGGGGTCTTCGGGGACGCCGGGATGACGGGGATGTGTCCACTCGGTCAGGCCGATGTGTCCTGTTGTTGGCTCGAGGTGTCAGCTTTTCGGCCGGATGTGTTCAGTTTCGAGGGCAATGTGTCCACTTTGGCAAGGCAGGTGTCCAGTGAGGAAGGGGCGAGGGAAGCGAAGTGAGTCGGGCGAGTGGACTACGAGGGGACGGGCGGGCGGGGTGCGGGATGGGTGGTCTCGCGCACCGTAAGAGTCTTCCCCAAGAAA
>JAPPKM010000028.1 GCA_028874315.1 Chloroflexota bacterium | reverse complement strand
TCGAAGAACGCCTCGTGCACCGTCCCCGCCGGCGCCGTGACCGTAATCGTCCAGTTGCGGTAGCCGTCTAACGGCACGAACCTGCAAGGAAAGAACCTGTGTCCCATCGAGTTGTACCGCAGCCGGTACTCGCCAGCCGGCAACGGGCGCGTGGTGCGCGACCCGTGCGTAAAGCCGGTGCTGGGCTGCCCGTCGTCGTCCATGATTGCCGAGCGGAACAACGCCGCGTCTGCGCCGCTGAGCCAGTGCCGGTCGTACTCCGCCTCGCGATACGCATGGGTCTCGCGACTCACCTCGGTCCCGGCTGCCGAACCGGAGGCCAACGTGGCGGCTCTCTGTTTCGGCGTCCAAGGATCGGCACGCCGGTGCCGCAGTCGGATCATTCGCTTCTCGATGCAGAGCTCGAACCCTGCGATATCCTCCCCGGTCTTCAGTTCGGCTGACAGCGACGCGATCTGGGCCCGCAGGTTGGCCAGGGTGATCGTGGGCGGCGGCGATTGGGTGCCGTTCGTGACGAAGGCGGTCGGCGTTTCCCCTTCCGTCGGCGGGTCCTCCGCCGGCAGCCAGGCCCGGCTCAGCGTGTCGACGCTGTAGGCCCAGGGCGACTGGCCCGGATTGGACACCGTGAAGGCCAGCGCCCCCGCCGCCACAGTTGTTTCGGTCGCCCCGGACCCCACCGGCGCGTAGGTGGGATCGGCCGCGCGCAGAAACAGCACGCCTTGCCGCCCGTCCCAGGTCGTGACACGCCGCGCAATCGCGAAGTCGGCGGCGGTGCGCGCCCCCGCCTCGGTCGCATAGGTGTCGCCCCCCCGCACCGCCACCAGCAGCGTCGCCGGCCCGCTGCCCTTCAGGTACTCGTGCGTCGTGAAGCGCAGTTCCTGTACCGGCCGGTAGCCGCCATCGTCCGGCTCGGCCACCACCGCCGCCGTCACCGACTGCAGCGTTGCCCGCACGATGGTTGACGAGTCCACGATCTGCTCCTCCAGCGACGGCGCCACATGCCACGTTGGATCGGACAGCGTGACGACCCGCCGCTGCGAGGCATCCGGATAGACCGGCGGCTGTGGCGTCAGGGGCTGTGATGCCTCGCCGCCAGGCCAGCAGGCCGCCACGGCGAGCCATGCCAGGCCCAGCCCAAGTGCCAGCGCCCGCCGCCGCCAGCCGCTCGTCCGGCAGTGGGTGTGGCGCCGCGTCGTCGCGGATGCCCTAATGGCTCGCATGATGCCCATAGATCGCCCGCGCCCCCGATTGATCGCTCTCGGAAAGATCGGTGCGCACGGCGCCGTTCATCAGGTCCGATGCGCCCGCGCTGTGCAACAAACCAATCGCATGCCCAAGCTCATGGACGAGGACCGCGGGAAGATACTGGAATTCCCCTGGCCGATCGTCGGCAAGGTCGAAGTCAAGAGTCCACGACCGAGCCTCAGCTTCCTTCCCCCAATGCGGCTTGCTCTCGATCCATAGTCCTCGGCCGTTGTCCATATGCGGAGGGTTTGGGCCTACGACTTGCATGCAGGCGATGCTGTCGCCACAGGTGCCGTCATCGCCCTCTTGGCCGGGATTGGGATCCCAGTACCCCCGAATGACGACATCAGACACTGCGCCGGCGGTAGTTGCCACCCGACCGACGCTGACACCCGCGCGAAGGCCATTCCACACGGCGGCCGCATTCCCGTAGTTCATCAACTCAAGCAAGACCCCGTCGAATCTGCTGTTGTCCTTCTCCGGCGGTGGGAACAGGCCGTCAAGCGCATCCGGGCCGCTGGCGACGGCGGTGATGCTGTCGCCGCTCGCGCCGGCTACCTGATACGACAGCACGTTGTCCTGGAGATGCCAGGCTTGACCGCTGACCGTCCGGCTGTCGAGCCGCGCCGCATGTCCGGCGGAGTCTCGAACCCAGAGCTCAATGTTGGCGGTGCTCGGTGACCCGAACCCGCAGCGCGCGAGAAAGACATTCCGGTACGCGGGCGTCCATGCCGTCTTCAGTTGCGTCGTGTCGCTCGGGCCGGCAGCCGGCCAGGTGCACTCCCCATACGAGCTCGGTTGGAATCCCGTGCTGGCCGGCAGCCGCAGTTGAAACCAGTAGTCGCCAGCTCTGGACGCCCCGCCGGGAAGCACGTCCAAGATCCAAAGCCACGCATAGTGCAACACGCCCCAGTGCTCGTAGACTCCTCCCCAGAACGTCGGGCCCGTCAGCCTCCGGTAACTGGCGTCGTCGCGTCGCTGCGCCCCGATCTTTAGGTCAAACACCGCGACCGTGAACTGGCTTGTCTCGATCGTCGTGGCGCCGTTCTCGGTCTTCGTGGCCGTGTACGTGTGCTGCGCATCGTTGGCGACCTGCTGCGGCGTGCCGGCGATGGTGCGCGAGCTCGGGTCGAACGTCAGCCCGTTCGACAGCGCCGGCGACAGGGTGTACGTCCAGTGGCCGCCGCCGCTGGCCGCCGGCAACACGACCGACACCAGCTGGCCAACCCGGTACATCTGCGTGGCAATGCCAGAGCCCGGGCGCGTGACGGGCGGCGGAGTAGGAGACGGATCGGGCTGTTCGGGCTGCCCGGGTTGCCCGGGCGGCGGGCCCGTCGTAAACCGGTGATCGGCGGACCAGTCCGAGCAATGGCTGTCGTTCGTGCCGTTGCAGGCCCGCATCTTTAGTTCGTATTCGGTGCTGGCCGTCAACCCCGACAGCGTTTCGCCCCGATCGTTCCCGTCGTCGGCCGGGTGCGTCTTGGCGCCGGTCTCGGAGTCCGGGTTCTCCGAGTCGTAGGGCCAGTACTTGAGATCGATGCCGGTCAGCGGCACCCCACCCGTGTTGGCGGCAATGCTCCACGTCACTCGAACCGAATTTGCCGCGATGTTCGTGAACTTGATCGTGTGCGGCGGATCGGGCGGTCCCGCCGTGCGCACT
>JAPPKM010000040.1 GCA_028874315.1 Chloroflexota bacterium | reverse complement strand
GCCCTACATCGTGCGGCGCCGCCTCCGCGGCTAGCCTCAGGCCGCCGCGCGGATGTCCCCGCGCACCAAGGCGCAACGCCGTCGCGCCCAACGTGACCGGCGGCGTGCGGCGCGCAAGCCCGCCCAGGCCCATGTCGGCTGGCGCGATGTCCCGAACGCGGTCCGCGACTGGAGCGAGCTCACGCGCGCCCAGCGCACCGCCGCCGCGGCCAAATTCGTGGCTACGTCGGCGATCCTCATCCTGATGATCGTGGGCGCCCTTATTGGTGTGGCGCTCCACGGCGAACTTGTGGTCCGTCCGTCCGAGCCGGTGTCATCCATCAACGGCGAACCCATCCCCGCGTCGCGCTACGCGGACTTCCTGGCCCTGCGTCAATTCGAACTCAGTCGTGAGCTAGCCCACACGCCGCGCACAACCGACATCCGAGACCCCAGCCACCCGCAGTCCCAGCTCTCAACAGTGACCATCAGCGCCGTCACCGAGCTCACCAACGTGGAACTGATGCGTACCGCGGCATCCGCCCTGGGCGTCGCCGTTGACGACGCAGCCATCGATGCGGCCCTGGACGAGTTTGTTCGCGGGCCCGGCGAAGTCGCCGACGACTTTGACTTCGAGGCCGCCTTTTCCGACATCCGCGAACGTACCCAACTGGATACCGATACCATCCGCGGCTTCATCGCCGACCGCGCGCTGGCCGACGCCGTCGCCGATCACCTGGCCGCCGGGCTGGATCCCGTGCCCGCGCAGATTCGCGCCGCCCAGATCGTTGTCGCCACCGAGGACGACGCCGACACCGTAGTCGCCCAGCTGGATGCCTTCCAGCCGTTCGATCTCGTGGCCGAACAAGCCTCCACCGACTCCGAAAGCGCCGCCAACGGTGGCGACCTCGGCTGGGTGCCGCGTGGTCTGATGCCGGAACCCTGGGACCAAGCCGCCTTTGCCCTGCGACCCGGCAACCGCAGCAAGCCGGTATCCACGTCGCTCGGCTGGCACGTGATCCTTGTCCACGAGTCCACCCCCTCGCGCAAATTGGACCCCGACACTGCCGAACGGCGACGGCAGGTCACCTACGACAACTGGCTCCAGGCCCTGCGCTCGGCGGCCGAAATCGAGTTCCTGCTCACCCCTGAAATCATCGACTGGGCCACGCGGCGCTAGGCCAGTCGCGGAAGCCCGTCAACCCCGTTCGTGGTGAGCCGGGCCAGAGTCCTCGGCGGCCCGTGTCGAACCACCCCCAACCAGTCCCGTTCCCGGACAGCCTGTCGTCAGCCTCCGGCGGTTCAGCTCCCCGCCGCGGCCGCTGCCGGCGCTTCAACCGGCACGTCCCCCTTGCGTCGCACCAGCATGCTCAGCATCAGCGCCATCACCGCCAGCCCTGCCCCCCCGATAAAGGGCACCTGGTGCCCAAACACCTCCCACAAAATCCCGCCCGTCACCGGCAGCGCCACCGCCGCCACGTGATTCATCGTCTGCCCCGCCACCAGGCTCGGACGCAAGTCGTCCGGCGTCACCAGGATGCGTCGCAGGTACGTCGTAATCCCCACCTCCGCGCTAAAGAACAGATGGTCCAGGATGTACAGCACAAACAGCACGCCCAGCCACGGCACCACCGCGTACCCCACAAAAATCGCCGCCAGCGCGCCGAACGCAACCACCAGAACCGGCCGCTCGCCGATCCGGTCGATCAGTCGACCGAAAAAATAAGCGCCGCCGATCGACACCATGCTGTTGATCAGCGCCAGGATCGTGATCGTCCGCACCGACACCCCGTAACTGTCCACCAGCAGAAAAATCGCAAACGTCATGAAAATGTGGCGCCGCCCGCCGTCCAGGAACGTCAGCGCGTAGTACAGCCAGTAGCGCCGCCGCAACACCACCCGCGGCGGCTGCCCGATCCTCCCCATCGAGCGCAACTGCCACACCGCCACCGCCGCCAGCGCCGCCATCCCGCCGGCCAGCAGAAACAGTGGACGGATCCCCGTCGCCAGCACCGTCACGGCCAGCAGAACCACCAGGATGCCAACCAGGTTCGCCCCCGCCATCAGCGAGCGCAACTGCCCCAGCCGTCGCCCCTGTGTTTCGATGGTGCTCAGCCGCAGCGCAATCGTGTTCGCCACCGGCCACCACAGGTGAAACCCGATGCTCTGCGTCAGCGAAAAGATGATCAGCACCTCGATGGTCTCCACGTGAAAGAAGTTGACATAACCAATGCAGAGCAACAGCAGCGCCACCGCGCCCACCACCGGCTCCGCAATCGTCATGAGCGCCGCGCCCATCACAATCGTCAGCAAGCCGGGCACTTCGCGGATCGTCTCCAGTAAGCCCAGTTCACTGGGCCGAATGCCCAACTCCTCCACCATGAAGTTGGTGGACACGGTGATGAACATCGAGAAGGCGAGGCCAAAGCCCACCGCCGCCGCGGCCAGCCAGGCAAACGGCGGAATCTCGCGTCCGCCCAGCACGTTCAGAGGGCGCACGTCAGTGGTTGCGCGCTGCCAACGGCATTCACGCCGAAGCCCAGACCCGGCTCGGCGTCAGCGCCTCAGCGACGCAGCCGCCCCTTCCCGTCGCACTTCGGGCACTTCCCGCTCAGCTCGTGCCAGCCGCCGGGCTTGGATGGATCCGGCCAGCGCTCGTTCACAGCGCCGGTTCCCTCGCAACGCGTGCAGGTAGGTCCCGTCGGCGGCAGGATTCGTGGCAGCAGCAACACCGCCGCCACCACCAGCGCCGTGAAAATGATCCACACTTCAAGCGGCATACCGGCCTCTGCGCCACAGCGCCCCGCGCGCTCGCCCCGTCAGTATAGGCCCCGCCGTCCGCCGCCCGTCCCGGTCGTTCGCGGGGGCCGGTTTCTAACCGGCCTCTTCCGCGCACTCCCGTTTGAGGTGAGCCGAACCGCCGGGGACAGCG
>JAPPKM010000022.1 GCA_028874315.1 Chloroflexota bacterium | reverse complement strand
GACATCACCGCGGGCGATGCGGCCGGCCAGTGGGCGGTGGACGCGCTGGCCGGGCACCTGGTGCTGGGCGCCCGGCTGGATTACGAGACCACGGCGGCCTACACGCTGACGGTGCGGGCCCTGGTGCTGGGCGGCGGCCCGGCGGCGGGCACGACGACGGTGACGGTGACCGTGACGGATGTGGCGGACGCGCCGCCGCCGGCGGCGAACCTGGCGGCCACGCCGGCGGTGACCAGCCTGGCGCTGAGCTGGGACGCGGTAACCGGGGCCACGAAATACCAGGTGGACTACCGGACCAGCGGCGCCGAGACCTGGACGACGGCGGTGGACGATGTCACCACCGCCACGACCACGCTGGCCGAGCTGACGTGCGGGACGGCCTACGAGGTGCGGGTGCGGGCCTATGGCAGCGGCGCCGGCTTCACGGACACCTGGAGCGCGCCCTCGGCGAGCCTGGCGGCGACGACGTTGACCTGTCCGCCGCCGGTGTTTGGCGCGGAATCCTATGCGTTCAACGTGCCCGAGAACAGCGCGGCGGCCACGGCCGTGGGGACGGTCACGGCCACGACCACGGGGGCCGGGGCGGTGAGCTACGCCATCACCGCCGGCAACGACGCGGGGGCGTTCGCGCTGGACGCCAGCACGGGCGCGCTGACGGTGGCGGGATCGCTGGATCACGAGGCCAGCGCCAGTCACACCCTGACCGTGGAAGCCCGCGCGGGCGGCAGCCAGGCCACCGCGACGGCGACCGTAACAGTGACGGACGTCGATGAGGCGCCGGCCTTTGGGGCGGCCGACTATGCCTTCAGCGTGGCCGAGGACGCGGCGGTCGACGCGGCCGTGGGCACGGTCAGCGCCGCCGACCCCGAGGACGGCACGCTGACCTACGCCATCACGGCGGGCAACGACGCGGACGCCTTCGCCATCAATACCGGCACGGGGGCGCTGACCGTGGCCGGCGCGCTGGATTACGAGACGGCGGACGAATACCACCTGACCGTGACCGCCAGCGACGCCGCGGGGCACACGGCGACGGCGGATATCGAGATCACGGTGACGGACGTGGCCTTCCCGCCCGTCTTCGCCGAAGCCAGCTATGCATGGTCGGTGGCGGAGGACGCGGCGGTGGGGGCGGCGCTGGGCACGGTCAGCGCGACGGACCCCGAAGGCGGGGCGGTGACCTACAAGATCACGGCGGGCAATGCCGCGGGCCACGTCGCGATCAATGCCGGCACGGGGGCGCTGACGGTGGCGGGGGCGCTGGATCATGAAACCACCACCAGCTACAACCTGACGGTGGAAGCGACGAGCGGCGGCGGGACGGCCACAGCCACGGCAACGGTGCCGGTGACCATCACGGTGACGGACGTGGACGAGGCGCCGGTGTTCGGGGCGGCCAGCTACAGCTTCAGCGTGGTGGAGGACGCGGCGCTGGGCACGACGATCGGCACGGTGGCGGCGACCGATCCGGAAGGCGGCACGGTGGTGTATGACATCACGGCGGGGAATGCGGCGTTGACGTGGGCGGTCGATGCGCTGAAAGGCGCGGTGGTGGTGGGCGCGCGGCTGAACCAGGCGGCGACGCCGAGCTACAGCCTGATGGTGCGGGCCGGCAGCCTGGCGGGCGGGCCGTCGGCCAGCCTGACTGTGACGATTACGGTGACCAGCGCGGGTTGAGGGTGGCGGCGTGCCGGGTGGGTCCGGGCTGGGTCTCCTGGGGTGCTGCCGGGTCTGGGTAGAAGAGACAGGCGTAACGGTGTGCGCTCTGCCCTGCTGCTACGGGGCGCGGCCTTCCGTCGGCTCAGGGTTGTCTCACGACGGGCGGCTTACTGCGGGCGTGAGTCGAAGGGGTTGAGGGTTGGGACGCCGAGGTGTTGGAAGTCGCGGGTGTTGCGGGTGACGACGGTGAGGCGGTGGACGGTGGCGACGGCGGCGATGAGGGCGTCCTGCATGAGGGTGGCGGACTGGCGGTGCATGAGCCTGGCCCAGATTCGAAAGGCGGGGGCGTCGACCGCCAGCACGTCATGGGTCACGAGCACACGGTCGAGCCATGCCTCAAGCTGATCCGCTTTGGCGGGGTCCTGCTGGCGGGTGATTTCGATGCCGGCCTGGATTTCGCCGATGGTGACGGCGGAGAGGTAGAGCTGATCGGGCGGCACGCGCTGCATCCAGTCAAGGACAGCCGGATTCGGCGCGGGGCGGCGGAGTTCGGAGACGACGTTGGTATCGAGGAGGTACACGGCCTAGTCGAATTGGGGCGCGGGGCGGCGGCGGAGCTGCCGGCGCGGCGGCGTCAGGTCTTCAGTGCGCGGCTCGGGGGCGAGCAGCAATTCCTTGAGGGTGGGGCGGGTCATTCGCTCCAACCGGCGCCAATGCTCGATCGGGACGAGGACCGCGGTCTCAACGCCTCGCTTCGTCACAATCTGCGGCCCGTCAGCGAGGCTGGTTTCAAGCAATTCGCTGAAGCGGGCCTTGGCTTCCTGCACTTGCCAAACGTTGTCCATGGAGTCCTCCTGGATAGGCCTAGTCCGATATTTGACTGACTAGACTCCTGTCTAGTCTATGAGATTCTGCTGGCCCGACGTGACTGCCGAACCCGGTGGCGCGGTAGAATGGGGGCAGGTTGTTACTTCTGGGGCGCAGGGACTTAACCACCGGATTGGCTGAGCGTTCGTTTACGCATTTCGACGCGGATGGGTCCGCGCGGATGGTGGACGTGTCGGCTAAGTCGGAGACGGACCGAACCGCGGTGGCGCGGGGTCGAGTAGTGATGCAGCCGGCGACGCTGGCGATGATTCGCGAGCAGATGGCCGGGGAGATCTCAGACCTGCCCAAAGGCGACGTGCTGGGCGTGGCGCGGCTGGCCGGGCTGATGGCGGCCAAACGCACGGCGGACCTGATTCCGTTGTGTCACCCGCTGCCGCTGAACGGCGTTGACGTGGCGCTGACGCCGGAGGGCGAAGATTCACTGGAGATCGAGGCGAGCGTGCGGACGGTGGGCCGGACGGGGGTTGAGATGGAGGCGTTGACGGCGGTTTCGGTGGCAGCGCTGGCGGTGTACGACATGTGCAAGGCGGTGGACCGGGGGATGCGGATTGCGGACGTTCGGTTGGTGCGGAAGACCGGAGGGGTGAGCGGGGACTATCGGGAAGGGGAGAGGGGAGAGGGCAGAGGAGTGAGAGAAGAGGGGAGTGGAGGGGCGTGACGGAGGAGTTTGTGGGGGGCGACGGGATCCGGTCGGTGGACATTGTCGAGGAGATGGAGACGTCGTATATCGACTATGCGATGAGCACGATCGTCGCGCGGGCGATTCCGGACGTGCGCGATGGGTTGAAGCCGGTGCATCGGCGGTTGCTGTACTCGATGGAAGAGATTTCGGCCACGCCGAACGCGGCGTTCCGCAAGGCGGCGCGGGTGGTTGGCGACACGATGGGGAAGTACCACCCGCACGGCGACCAGGCGCTGTACGACGCGCTGGTGCGGATGGCGCAGCCGTTTTCGATCCGGTATCCGCTGGTGGACGGGCAGGGCAATTTCGGGTCGGTGGACGGCGATCCGGCGGCGGCGATGCGGTACACGGAAGCGCGGCTGACGCAGGTGGCGGCCGCGATGCTGGACGACCTTGACCGGGACACGGTGGATTTCGTCGACAACTTCGACGGGACGGCGGAGATGCCGGAGGTGCTGCCCTCGGTGGTGCCGAACCTGTTGATCAACGGGTCCACCGGGATCGCGGTGGGGATGGCGACGAGCATTCCGCCGCACAACCTGCGCGAGGTGGGGCGGGCGATCGAGCATTACATCGAGAACCCGGAGGCGACCTCGCGGGACCTGATGCGGTTCGTGCGGGGGCCGGATTTTCCGACCGGCGGGATCATCGTGGGGGCGGAGGGGATCGAGCAGGCGTATACGCAGGGTCGCGGGCGGATCAGCGTGCGCGCGGTGGTGAACGTGGAAGAAGTGCGCGGCACGACGATGGCGCTGGTGGTGTCCGAGATTCCCTACCTGGTGAACAAGGCCAGGCTGGTGGAGAAGATCGCCGCGCTGGTGCGGGACAAGGTGATCGAGGGCGTGCGCGACATCCGGGACGAGTCGGACCGGCACGGGATGCGGGTGGTGGTGGAGTTGCGCGGCGGCGCGCGGCCGCTGGCGGTGCTGAACCAGCTGTATAAGCACACGGCGCTGCAGTCGACGTTCAGCATCAACAACCTAGCGCTGGTGGACGGCCAGCCGGAGCAATTGCCGCTGCGCCGGTTCGTGGAGCTCTTCGTGCAGCACCGGCAGACGGTGGTGCGGCGGCGGACCGAGTTCGACCTGAAGAAGGCGCAGGCCCGCGAGCACTTGCTGGAAGGCTATGTGATCGCGCTGGCGGATATCGACAAGGTGATCAGGATCATTCGCGGGGCGGACGATACCGAGGAGGCCCGGAACGGGTTGATGCAGGAGTTCGGGCTCACGGAGATCCAGGCAAACGCGATCCTGGACATGCAGCTGCGGCGGCTGGTGCGGCTGGAGCGCGAGCAGATCCTGGCCGAGTTGGAAGAGGTGCGGGCAACGATCCGGGATCTGCAGGACATCCTGGCGGACGAGTCGCGGGTGCTGGCGATCATTGGCGACGAGACGCGCGAGGTGGTGAAGCGCTTCGGCGACGAGCGGCAGACGGAGATCCAGCGGGAGGCGTCGGGCGACTTCAACGAGGAAGACCTGGTGGAGGATCGGGATTGCCTGATCACGATGTCGTCGCGCGGTTATGTCAAGCGGGTGCCTGCCAATACGTACCGGCGGCAGGGCCGGGGCGGCAAGGGCATCCGCGGGTTCCGCAGCAAGACGGGCGGGGTGGTGGAGCACTTCCTGGTGGCGAATACGCACGACCACCTGCTGTTCTTCACGAACCGGGGGAAGGTGTACCGGCTGCGGGCGTATGAGTTGCCGGAGCAGGGGCGGGACGCGCAGGGGCACAACCTGATCAACCTGCTGGCGATCGAGCAGGGGGAGCGGGCGACGGCGGTGCTGGCGATTCCCAACTTCGAGGCGGGCGATTACCTGGTGTTTGGGACCCGCAAGGGCGAGGTGAAGCGGAGCGCGCTGACGCAGTTTGTGTCGATTCGCACCAACGGGCTGCTGGCGATGGACCTGGATGAGGACGACGAACTGGTGTGGGTGCGGCTGGCGACGGACGAGTCACACGCGATGTTCTTTACGCGGAACGGGATGTCGATCCGGTTCGCGCTTGACTCGATTCGCTCAAGCGGCCGGGTCAGCGGCGGCGTGCGGGCGATTCGCCTGGCCGAAGGCGACGAGGTGACCGCGATGGACCTGACGCAGGACGACGGATTCGTGCTGCTGGTGACGTCCAATGGCTACGGCAAGAAAGTGGCCGTGTCCGAGTTTCGGCCGCAGGGCCGGGGCGGACAGGGGCTCAAGTCGATCATTCTGAGCGAGAAGACGGGTGAGGTCGCCGACGCGCGCACGCTGATGGCGGAGAACGAGGAGATTGCGCTGGTGTCCTCGGACGGCCAGGTGATGCGATGTGGCCTTGGCAACACGCGTCCGATCAAGCGGGCGGCGGCCGGGGTGATCATCATGCGAATGGACGAGGGCGTGGACCTGCTGCGGGTGGCGCGGTTGGCGGATGGCCGGGACGGGGAGAACGGCGGCGGGTAGCGAGGTATCGCGGTTTCCCGACCTGTTTGCGCCGGGACGGTTGGGGCCGGTTTCGTGGACGTTCCGCCTGACTGAGGCCGAGCCGTGCGGTGCCGACGTGGCGAACGTGACTGTGGTTCCGTCTACGGCAGCGGGCTGGGTGGTTTTGGTGCTGGCCGACGGGCGGCCGGAGGTGCCGGGCGGGACGCGGGAGCCGGGGGAGTCGATCGAGGCGACGCTGCGGCGTGAACTGTTGGAAGAGGCGGGGGCGCTGCTGGAGTCGTTCCGACCGTTTGGGGTGTGGGATTGCCTTTCGGCGGCCGAGGCGCCTTATCGGCCGCATCTGCCGCATCCGCGATTCCAACGCCTTGTCGGCGTGGGGCGGGTGGAGCTGGTGACGACGCCGACGATTGGGGATGGCGAGGACGTGGTGGAGGTGCTGACGGTGTCGCTGGAGGAGGCGCGGGCGCGGTTCCGGGCGGCTGGCCGGGGTGACCTGGCGGATCTGTATGGGTTGGCGGCGGAGGTGGCGGACAGAGGGTGAGGGAACGATTTGCGGTGGGGTGGCGTAGTTGTTTCCGTAGCGCTGTTTGGAGTAGTTCGGATTGTCTCGACACGAATCCGGGGCGGCGCCGTTAGTCTTGAAGAGGAAGGGCCTCGGGGCGAAGCCTGTGGGCAGCTTTCCGAACATATACGTCAGTGGGAGCGCGTGATGCCGAGGCGATTCCGAGTGTTGGCGGCGGCTTTGGTGGTTGGCGCGCTGGTTTTGGCGGCGTGCGGGGAGTTGCCGTTTGGCGGGGATGAGGAGTCGATCGATCGGTCGATGGCGGCTCCCGCGATGGCGATGGCTGAGAGTGAGAGCGTCCAGAGCGAGCGCATGTCGCGCGATACGGCCACGGCGATGGGAATGGCGGCGGAGCGGGCGGTGGTTCGGGTTGCCGAGGCGCCGGCGGCGCCGGCACCGCAGGTCGTGGTGCGGGAGGTTCCGGTCGAGGCGGCCGCGATGAAGCAGGTGGTCACCGAGGGTGAACAGGCGGCGCCGGCGCGGCGGGTGATTCGGGACGCGACGGTCGGGATCGTGGTGGGGGACGTGGACGAGGCGGTGCGGCAGTTGCAGGCGCTGGTGGATGGAATTCCGGAGGCGTTTGTGGACTCGGCGGATGTGCGGGACGACGATCCGCGGTCGATCAGCACGGTCGTATTGCGCGTCCCGGTGGAACGGTTCGACGAGGCGCGACGACTGGTGCGCGAATTGGGCAGCGAGGTGGTGTTCGAGGGTGTGGGCGGGCGCGACGTGACGGCGGAGTTCACCGACCTGGAGGCGCGGCTGCGGACGGCGCAGGCAACCGAACGGCAGTTGCTGGACATCCTGGCGACGGCGCGCACGGTGAGCGACACGCTGGAGGTGCAGCGGGAGTTGCTGGACGTGCGCTCGCAGATCGAAGTGTTGCAGGGGCAGTTGAACCTGCTGGCGAACCAGACGGATTTGGCGACGATCAGGGTGCAGCTGCATCCGGCGCCGGACCTGCGGATCGACCGGTTCTCACCCGAGGGTTACGCGATGCACGGCAGCACGGAGTTGCCGATCACCATTGCTAATCAAGGAACGGTGGACCTGCGGGACGTGGTGGTGCGGGATCAGCTGGCGCCGGGGATGGTGTTTGAGTGGGCGTCGTCGCAGGGGGTGTACGAGGCGGCCTCGCACAGTGTGATCTGGGAGTTTGACCGGTTGGAGGCGAACTCGTCGCGGGACGTGTGGTCGCGGGTGCGGCTGGAGGGTGACGGGTCGCCGATGGAAGTGAGGGCGACGATTGCGGCCAGCGGAGTCGTGCGCGAACCGACGGAGGACCGGGCGGAGGCGACGCTGCCGTTCTTCGTGGACCTGAGCGTGTTCAAGGAGGGCGAGGCGTCGGTGCCGGTGGGGCGGGACGTGACGTACTTCCTGAATCTCCAGAATCACGGAAATGGCGACGCGCGGGAGGTTCGGCTGACGGAGCGTCTGCCTGAGGGCATGACGTTTGTGCGGGCGGAAGGCGGCGGGCGCTATGACGCGGACACGCGGACGGTGGTGTGGGAGTTCCCGCGGCTGTCGCCCGAGTCGGGGCACGGCGTCTTCTACGAGGCGCGGGTGGACCGGAGCGAAGGACGGTTCCAGACCGAGACGACGATCGAGTCGGCCGACGAGGACCGGGCCGACGTGGACAACCGGGTGGTGACGTTCCTGACGGCCTTGCCGGAGGACGTGGCGGGCCGGGACGTGTTCGGGCCGGGGTCGACGGCGCGCGATGCAGTGGGCCTGCTGCTGGACGTCCTGCGGTTCCTGGCCAATGCGGCGATCGTGGTAGTGATCGTGGCGGGGCCGTTTGCGGTGGTTGGGGTGCTGGCCTGGCGGGGGATTCGGGCGATCAGGCACCGCCGAGGGTGAGCAGAGCGCCGACGCGCAGTTGACGGCGGGGATGGCCGGTCGTTTGGCCGTCTTTGGAAGTCGCCGAAGAAGTTCAGAACCCAGGGAACGAATCCGGTTCTCGCGACGTACATCTCTTTGAAGGCGTACCGAAGAACCGAGTTGCGCACGCGGGGATTTACGACGCGGGCGTGAGCGCTCGGCACATATAGATCGATTGGGTCAGGAGGCGAGTGATGCGAGGACCAAGACGAACGCTGATGTTGGCGATTCCGCTGGCGGCGATGCTGGTTGCGTCCTGCGGGGAGTCCGAAACGGCCAGCGCCGCGGGCGCGCCGATGCCGGCGTCGTATCCCGCCGCCGCTGCTTCCCAGGCCGTTGAGAAGACTGTGATCAAGGAAGTTCCGGTCGAGAAGATCGTGGTCAAGGAGGTGCCGGTCGAGCGAGTCGTCGCGCAGCAGGTCGAGAAGACGGTTACGCAGACCGTTCAGTTCGAAGCGGCGGCGACAACGGATCCGGGAACGACCGGCTCGATCGTCCAGGAAGCCGCGCCGGCAAACGGGGCACAGAGCCAGAGCCTGACGGGCTCCCTGCTGGCCGCGGAGACGCAAGTGCCCGATTCGGGGCGGAAGGTCATTCGTACGGGCAGCATCGGGATCGTGGTGGCCGACGTGCCGACGAGCGTGAAGGCGATTCGAGGCATGGTGGCTTCCATCGCCGGGGCGTTTGTGTCGCACACGGAGATCGGCGGCAACGAGCCGTACCGGATCAGCTCGATCACGTTGCGGGTTCCGGCCGAGCGCTTCAACGAGACGGTCGAGCGCATTCGGTCGCACGGTCGCGAGGTGGTGGCCGAGGACGTGACCGGGCGCGACGTGACGGCGGCGTTTACGGACATCGAGTCGCGGATGCGCAACGCACAGGCCACGGAGAAGCAGCTGCTGGAGATTATGGCGACCTCCCGGACCGTGCAGAGCACGCTGGAGGTCCAGCGCGAAGTCGCCAAGGTGCGCGAGCAGATCGAGATGTTCCAGGGACAACTGAACGTGCTGGCCGACCAGGCGGCGCTGTCCACCATCACGGTGAACCTGCACCCGGTGCCCGACCTGCGCGTGGAGCGGCGCGCGCCGGACCGGTACGCCATGCACGAGTCGGTGGAGTTTCCGATCACGGTGATCAATGACGGGACGGTGGAACTACGCGAGGTTGTTCTGCGCGATCACCTGGACCCGGACCTGGTGTTCCAGTTCGCGACGAAGCCCGGGCAGTACGAAGAGGCGACGCACAGCGTGGTCTGGACGATCGACCGAATGGCGCCGGGCCAATCGCTGGAACTGCGGACGACCGCGCGCCTGGAGGGTGACGGCCGGACGATGGAGGTGCGGGCGAAGGCAAGTACGGCGAGCGACGTGCGCGGCTCCGACCTGGACCACGACGAGGTGCGACTGCCGTTCTTCGTGGACCTCGGCCTGGATAAGGAACGCGATGTGGAGGTGCAGGTGGGCCGCGAGTCGAGCTACTCGGTGGGTTATGCCAACCGGGGCAACGCCGATGCCAGGGACGTGCGGCTGGTCGAAGGGTTGCCCTCAGGCATCGAGTTCATCCGAGCGACCAGGGGCGGTCAATATGACGCGGACCAGCACGCGATCGTATGGGAGTTCCCGGAACTGGCGCCCGGCGCCAATGGAACGGTGAGTTACCTGGCGCGCCTGGAATCGGCGGCGGCGCGGCAGTGGTTTACGACCTCGATCGAGGCATCGGAGCGCGACCGCGCATCCGTGGACAACCGCAGCGTGACCTTCCTGACGGCGATTCCCGAGGACTCAGTCGAAGTCGTAGACACGGCCGAGCGCGACTGGGATCCCAGCGAGACGGTGAACAACTCAGTTGAGGTGTTGACCGGCATCGGTCAGTGGGCGGCCAACGCGGCAACCGTTATCGGAATCATCGTTGCTCCGATTGGGGCCGCAATTGGAGCGATTGGGCTTGGCGCGCTTGGCGTTCATCGGATGGTGATCCGCGGGATCCGGCGGCGTATGCAATAGATCGATCACGACTCGACGTTGACGGTCTTTCCCGACCCTCGCTCGTCTCGATGGACTGGCGAGGGTCGGGGCTCGTCTCTGGGATTAGTGCCTCTCGGCGTCGGCCGTTTCGGCGTGGCGCTTGAGGTAGACGAGGAGGCCGGCGATGTCGGAGGGGGTGACGCCTTCGAGGCGGGCGGCCTGGCCGACGGTGGCGGGGCGGAAGCGTTGGAGGCGGTGGCGGGCTTCGGTACGGAGGGCGCGGAGGTCGAGGTAGGCCAGGTCGGGCGGGATCCGGTGGTCTTCCATGGCGGCGGCGCGGCGGACCTGGGCTTCCTGCTGGCGGATGTAGCCGGCGTACTTGATCTCGAACTCGACGTGGGCAGCGGCCTCGGGCGGGGGCGGCGGATCGCCGGCGAGATCGGCGATGAGGTCGCAGGTCATGCCGGTGCGGGCGAGGAGTTCGTGGCCGCGGGTGGTCTGTCGGAGCGGGGCGAGTTCGAGGTCGCGAAGACGACCGTTGATCTCTGGCGTGGCGGGGACACGGAGGCGTTGCAGCCAGTCCATGGTCGCGTCAGACCGGTCGCGCTGGCGGTGAAGACGGGTGAGACGACGGTCGGAGGCCAGGCCAATTTCGTGTCCGAGTTCGGTGAGGCGCCGGTCGGCGCTGTCGTGGCGAAGGAGCAGGCGGTACTCGGCGCGCGAGGTGTGGAGGCGATAGGGCTCGGTGAGCTCGCTGGTGACGAGGTCGTCGATCATGACGCCGATGTAGGCCTGGGCACGGCCGAGTTCGACGGGCTCGCGTCCAAGCGACAGGCGGGCGGCGTTGACGCCGGCCATGAGGCCCTGCGCGGCGGCCTCTTCGTAGCCAGTGGTGCCGTTGACCTGGCCGGCGAGGAAGAGTCCGCGGGCGGTGCGGACTTCGAGGGAACGACGGAGCTGGCGGGGGTGGACGAAGTCGTATTCGACGGCGTAGCCCGGGCGGAGCATTTGGGCCGATTCGAGGCCCGGGATGGTGCGGATCAGGGCCTGCTGCACCTCGGCGGGCAGGCTGGTGTTGGCGCCCTGGACGTAGACCTCGTGGGTTTGGAAGCCCTCGGGTTCCAGAAACAGCGAGTGCGAGTCCTTGCCGGCGAAGCGGACGATCTTGTCTTCGATCGAGGGGCAGTAGCGGGGGCCCGAGGCCTTGATGGCGCCGTTGTACATGGGGGCCCGGTGCAGATTGTCGCGGATGAGTTGATGGGTCTTTGGCGTGGTTTGGACCTGGTAGCAGGCCATCTGGGTGCGCCAGCCGTGGGGCGGGACGTGGGGATAGATGGGGTCCGGGGGAGCTTCGTACCACTCGGACCGGGGCGGCGGATCGAAGCTGAACCAGAGGGGCTGCAGGCTGCCGTGCTGCACGCGGGTGCGCGTGTAGTCGATGCTGGCGGCGGCAAGGCGTGGTGGAGTGCCGGTCTTGAGGCGAGCCAGCTCAAGGCCGGCATTTCGCAGGTCGGTTGCCAGAGCAGTGGCGGGCGGTTCACCGCGGCGGCCGCCGTGGGACTCGTCGTCGCCCATGATGATGCGGCCTTGCAGGAAGGTGCCGGTCGTCACCACGGTGGCGTGCGCGCGAAGCTCCTGGCCTGCGCTGGTGCGGACACCGCGGACACGCCAGGCAGGCGCTCCGCCGAGCGGCTCGAGTTCGCGGATAAGGCTGCCGGCGTGGGCCTCGAGTAGCGTCAGGTTCGCCTGCGACTCCAGCACGCGCCGCATGAGTCGACCGTAGGCGTGCTTGTCGCACTGGGCGCGGAGGGCGCGAACGGCGGGCCCCTTGCCGGTGTTGAGCTCGCGAATCTGGATCTGGGTGCGGTCGGTGTGGCGGCCCATCTCGCCGCCGAGGGCGTCGATCTCGCGGACGAGGTTGCCCTTGGCGGGGCCGCCGATGGACGGGTTGCAGGGCATCTGGGCGACCGTGCCGAGGTTGGTGCTCAGCAGGGCGGTGCGGCGGCCCATGCGGGCGGCGGCCAGAGCCGCCTCGCAGCCGGCGTGGCCCGCGCCGACGACCAGGACGTCGAAGCCGTCGGCGGGGGAGCGGGAACGTCGCAAACGCATGGCCTCATCTTCACACGCGCCGGTGCGTTTCGGTCCGATTTCAGGTTTGGCGGCGATATACACTCAGATACTCGCGCCGCCGTCATTGTGGCGTGCCGTGGCGCCGCTGGAGCTTTCTATCGCCGTGCACGAGTCGGATCCCAACGTCCAGTTTATCGACGCGTTCGTCGTTCCCACGGACACGGGCAGCGCCGTCTTGATCGACACGGATTACGGGCGGCTGGACGCCGACGCCGGTCCGTTTCAGATCGCCTTGTACAGCCGCCTGCCGATGTCGCAAGGCGAACTGGCCGTGATACGCGCCCGCGTGGAGGCGGACCTGTTTTCGCATGCGGTACGCGCAGGCAGCGAGGGACGTCGCTGGGTTTTGGCGCTGCTCCTGGGGCTGTTGGAGTTGGGCCTGGTTGGCGTGCTCCTGGCATTCCTGTTCCTGAATCGCGAGCCCATTCATGCGCTGGTGGTTTGGGCTGTGCCGCTAGGGTTTCTGCCGGGTCTCGCGCAGGCCTGGCGCGCGGTCGCTCGCCGGAGGTTGGGAGCGCGCGCACGGGCGATTTTGGCGTTGGGAGAGTTGCTGCCGACGACGGCGGTGGGTCGGGACGGCGACTCGCTGGCACGGTTGCGCGACCTCTGGCGGGCTGCCAACGAGCCGGACGAACCGCGCGACCTTATGCGCCTGGAACGGGACGCTCGAGGTCGCGTGCGCTGGCCAACCGCGGCCAGGTTCTACGGAGAATTGGCGGGGGCGCCGGAGGCGACGCCGGTTCGGGGGCTGCTGGCCAGATTGCGATCGGTTCGGCGGCCGAGGGACAGGTTGTCGCACCCGTTGACTCACCTCGAGGCGCGTTCCCAATGATGAACCTGGCCTGCTGGGCCGTGCCGGTTCGTGACGGCTACGTGTTGCGGGCCGATCGGTCGACCGCGTCGATTCTGCGGACCGCACCGGCCCGCAGCCCCCAGTACTGGGGCTGGCGTATTGCATTGCTTCAGCCGCAGAGCCAGCAGTTTTCGGCGCCGCTGGCGGCTCGCGCCGCGGTGATCGCGCTGGACTACGCCCGGCTGGCCGGTGGCGATTCGTCGGCCGGCAGCCCGCGACGCGGCCGCCGGGCGCTGGTCTGGATGGAATTGGCGCTGGGCCTGGCACTGCTGATCGCCTCGGGCGGGCATTGGGTGCCGGCGTTGGCCGGGGTGTGGTTGCTGGCCGGCCGTCGCTGGTTACGGTGGTTCCTGGATCTGGACGGTCGGGTTGCCCGCGCACCGCTGGCGCCTGCGCAAGCGCCGCTGATTAGCTCCGACGCGCACGCCGGGCTCGCTCGCATCGAGCGGGCCATGCAGGACGTTGAGGACGATGCCGCGGCCTACGCGCTGGGTGCGGTGCAGGCCAGGGCCCAAGGGCTGGACGAGGCCGCGGAGGTCTACGAGGCCCTGGCCGGTGGCACGCACCCGTCGGTGTTGCCACCGCACGTTGGCTTTTGGCTGGCTGACGAAGCCACGTACAACCTGCAGCGTCCGGCGCTGCCGGCACCCGCCGCCACTTCAGGAGTCCCGGGGTGAGCCGGCATTGGAACAAGCGTCAATGATCGCCGCCGGCGTTCGAGTCGACATTCCGATCGATGAGTCCCGCTATCGCCGATTGCTTCGACCGGCGGACTGGCGCGAGGAGCGGGCGAAGTTCGCCGGCACCTATGCCCAGCGGGTGATCTATGAGGGACCGGTGGCTGGCCTGCACGCCGGCCGGGTGCTGGAGCTAACGGCGGGCGATTCGGCGGCGGATGTCCGACTCGCCATCGATGCCGCACCAAACACGCTCACAACGCCGGTGCTTGCGGCTGGCCGTGCCGTCGCCCGCGCCTTCGGCACACCGGCCAGCGACCGCCAATCGCTGCTGTCGCGCGTTGCCCTGCTGCTTTATCTCGTGGAGCCCGTGGCGGATGTCGAGGTGCCACGGCCTGAACAGCCGGCATTTGGGCTGGCCGCCGCGCTGCGGTTACTCGCCTCGCCGATCCGTCCGAGCGTTTGGGCCGCGCTGCGCGCGTCGCTGGACGCATTCGAGCCCTCCCTGGTGATGGATTTACGGGACGGCGGGACAGCGGTGAGCGCTCCGCAACTCGCGCTGATCATGCATGTGCACGGCCAGCAAACCGACATGCGTTGGTATGACGGACGGCGCGCGCGTATCGGTGCGGACGAAGGGCGACGCACCGCGGACGAAATCCGCCGACGAGGCGTTGCATTGCTTGAACCGGGAACCGACGACTTGCAGGCGGCCGGGGTTCTGGCTCTCGCTCCGGGCCTGCTGGCCGAAGCCCCGGGGCAGCCCCCAGACCGAACGCTGGCCGCCCGGGCCGCGCATTCAAGTGGCGCCATTGGTATGTCCGCCGTCGCCGTTGGACGCGTGGAGAGCCGGCGCGCCGCCGCCCTGGCGGCTGCCGCCGGCGCCGCATTTGTCGCCGGACCGACGGCTGTGCTGCCCGAGGGCCGTTGAATGCGAGGGCACGCCACGGGCGCCAGCGTGCAGGGACAGCCCGACGACCCCGCAGCGGTCCCGCTGGAATACGTGCCAATCCCGGCCGGTCCGAATGGCGCGATCCTGGTCGCCCACGACCGACACCGGCTTACCCAGGTCGTCGCGCGAGCGCTGGTTCCGGCGCGCACGCTGCGCGTGGGAACCGATCCGCACAATGCATCGCTGGTCACGCAAGTCGAATCCAAGGCCGTGCGGCAGCAGCGTGGACTGCGTCGCAACGCGCGAGCCCGGCAGTGGGCGCGGCTTTTCGCCGCGGCGGGGCTGCCATTCCTGGTCGCGGCACTTCTGGGTCTGCTGGCGATCCCGAGTCGCGAGCTTCCGGTCATCGGACAGGCGGTTGCCCAGTTCCTGGGAACCGCGGGCGGGTCGGCGGGCGGGCTGCCGCTGGCCGTCGTCATATCGCTGCTGCCGTCGGCCTGGTTGATCCGGCGGGCACGCCGCGTGGTTCAGACGCGCCCCGGAGCGCGCGGCGCCGAGGCTGCGCTGCACGTCGCCCCGGTGGAGGTGCGGGACGACGCCGAACCGTTCCTGGCTGCCGCCGATACGCTGCTTGCGGATATTGGCGACCTGCTCGGGGGCCGAGCGAGGATCGACGGCCAGCGCGCGCTGCGCCTGGCGACGCAGTTCGACCGGCTGAAGCGCCTCGCCGCCCACTACGACGTGGCGGGCGTGCACGCCTTTGCCGCGGACATGGCTGCCCAGTTTCGCCTGGCCGGTCGTCCGCCGCGCCGCCTGATTCCGGGCTTGTACGCCCGGCGAAACTCGGTCCACATCGCATCCATTACCTCGCCCTATAACCCGGAAGCGCGGCCGCGTGTGCCCGCGATCGTGTCGGTCCCGGCGATTCTCGTGCCCGGCGTGGTGGCCGCAGCGGTCATTTTTCTGGCCGCGGGGGTTTTCAGGCTGAGCGCCGACGACGCTTTGCTTCTTGTGCCGAACGAGGCCGCGGCCTTTCCATCAAGCGGCAGCGTGCTTGCCCTGGGCAAGGGGTTTGACGGGCCGGCCCAGGCCAGCGCCGAGACGCTGAGCGTGGTGCAAGGGCCGGGGCTGTTCTGGACGTGGCCGCGACCGATCACGGACCGGCGGCTGATCAATCTGACCGACCGCGCCGCTCCGGTGACCCTGGTTTTTCCGACCGAAGCTGAACCCGAAGACCTGACTGTGCAGTTCCAATACGACGTGACCGACCTGACCGCGTATGTCCGGCTGGGCGTGCCCCAGTTCGCGGATCAATTCATCGCCGCCATCCTGCGGGAAGGGTTGGTACAGCTGCTGGCAACGTGGCGGGAATCACTCGTGGCGGAGCTCGATGGCGATGCCGAGGCCGTCAACCAGGAGCTGCGATCAGACATGCAGCAGTTCCTGAATCGGTTTGTCGACGTCGCCAACGCCAACGAGCGGCTTACCGGACTGGGGATCATCCTGAAGCCTCAGCCGAACTTCGGTATCGAACGGACCTGAGAGTCGCGATCCATCCCGGGCGCGCCGCGCGATAATCGACCATGGCAACGATGGGTGAAATGCTTCGCGCCGCGCGGATGCAAGCCGGGTTGAGCCTTGAGGCGCTCTCGAGTTCCACGCGGATTCCGCGTCACAACCTGATTGCGCTGGAAACCGACAATCTGGAGGTCTTGCCGGCCGAGCCGTTTACGCGGGGCCTGATACGCCTGTACACCCGAGCCCTTGCGGTTCCCGAGGAGCCCGTGTTGAACGCATACGCCACGGCGCTGAGCGCGCGCCGCTTCGCCGCCGCCGGGCCTGATCGGGCGTTGCGCCGTCGACGTGGCCGCCTGCTCGCCGGCGCCATTGGCGCGGTGATCCTCTTGCTGGTCGCGGTGCTGGTGGTGGTCCTGCCCGACTGGACATCCAGGCCTGCCGCATCCGAGTCGCCAACACCCGCCTCGACTCCCGTGGGCGCCGGCCTGCAGCCCGGAAGCGTGCTGGAGCTGGTGGTCGTGCGGCCGACTGAGATTGCGGTGGTGATTGATGGACGCCCGGTCTTCGACGGACCGGTCACGGCCGGGTCGACCCAGGCATGGTCGCCGCAGCGGGAAATCGCGGTGCGAGCCGAAGCGGCCGACGCGATCGAGGTTCGGATCGACGGCGCCTCGATTGGAATCCTCGGCCCTCCGGGCGGATCGTTCCAGCGAACCTGGCAGGTCGACGCGGGTGGCTAAGCAAGAAACGCCGCCGCCGGCTGAGGCCGGTGCCATCGCGGGCGCCGCGTCGGCTCGAACGGTCTGGTTCGCCAGGCTGCCCAACCTGTTGACCGGGTTTCGGGTGTTCGTGATTCCATTGGTAATCGGGCTTCTGCTGTGGGACGGCCAAGCCTCAAACCAGGCCGCAGCCTGTCTCTTCATTGTGGCGGGAATCACCGACGTCTTCGACGGCCTGATCGCGCGTCGCTATGGATCCGGCTCGCAGTTGGGAATTTTCTTTGACCTGGTGGGTGACAAGCTGGTCGTTGCCGCGCTGGTCATCACGATGGTCGAACTGGCCTGGATTCCGGGATGGATCGCGGTTGGCTTTATTGGACGCGAGATATTTGTGATGGGGATGCGGGCCTACGCCGGGGCGCAGGGCGTTACGGTAAGCGCGGGACAGCTGGGCAAGATGAAGATGATGTGGCAATACATGGGGCTGACGGCACTGATCTGGGACCGGGTGCCGCTGACCTGGGCCCTGGTGATGTTTGCGCTGGCCATGACGATTGCGTCGGGTCTCTACTATCTCGTTAGCGTTACACGTGAACTACGCGGACGGCCCGCGCCGGACGTTCCGGACCCGCTCTGAGGTGGCGCCGACATGAGTGACTTGAACGTTCTGCGAGTTGGCGTGGTTGGCGCCACGGGGCTCTTTGCCCCCACGTATCTGAATCCGGCGGTCGATCTGCCGGACCTGGAATTGCGCGCGATTGCCGCACGACGGCCGGAGCCGCTGGCGGAGACGGCGGCGGCCTACGGCATGCCGGACACGCACACCGATTGGCGCGACCTGGTGGCGCGGGACGACCTGGATGTGGTGGCGATTGTCACCAGCAACGCCATGCACCATCCGGTAGCCATTGCCGCGCTGGAGTCGGGCAAGCACGTGTTATGCGAGAAGCCGCTGGCCAATACGGCCGAACAGTGCGCCGAGATGGTGGCGGCGGCGGAGAGCTCGGAGCTGGGGCACGGCCTGGGGCACTACATGCGGTTCGCGGAACCGATGCAGACGGTCCGCCGCCTGATCGACGAGGGCGAGATCGGCGAGGTGCAGGCGATGTTCGGACGCATCTGGCAGCCGCGGGCCCTGCACGAGCCGGTGCAGTGGTGGATGACGGAGGAGGAGTGCCCGGCCGGGTCGATCGGCCTGCTGGGCGTGCACCTGCTGGACCTTGCGCGGTACCTGACCGACAGCGAGATCACAGGCGTGATGGCGCACCTGCCGATCGTGGTTCCGGAGCGGCCGGACATGGGCGCGATTTCGCGGGTGGACGCGAACCGCTGGTCGGCGGAGAACCCGCAGGGGGTTGCGCCTGGAACCCCGATGGCAGAAGTCACCGCCAGCGATTTCGGCACGATCCACGGCGAAATGGCGTCCGGCGCGCTGTTCACCTTCACCGCGGGGCAGACGACCTTTACCCGGCCCGGACCCACGCCAGACGTGCAGGTGCACGGGTCGCGGGCGTCGGCGTTTGTGAGCTACTCGGGCGGCAACCGGAAGGCCGGCCAGGTGCGCCTGGTGCGCGGGGTCGACCCTGAGGCGGTCGACGTGCCGGTGCGGATGCACGAGTCGCCGCGGGCGCAGAACACGACGATGTTCCGGGAGATAGTGATTCCGGGGTTGCGGGCGAGTGCCGCGGGCGAGCCCAGCCGGCTGGCGAACTTCCACGACGGGCTGGCGGTGGCGCGGGCGGTGGACGCGGCGCGGGAGTCGGAGCGGACGCGGGCGTGGGTGAGCATTCAGTAACCATGAGGTTCGGCGGGTGATTCCACTCGTAGCGGAGCAGACGGAAGAGGTCGGGAAACTCTGCCGGCATTATCGAGTCCAGCGGCTCGATCTCTTCGGCTCGGCCAGTGTCCGCGGTCACCTCACCGAGGACAGCGACCTAGACTTTGTCGTGGAGTTCCAGCCGGAGGCCATGGGCGCTTATGCCGATGCGTACTTCGGCTTGCTGGAAGCGCTCGAGCGGCTGTTCGGACGGTCCGTGGATTTGGTTATCGACTCGGCCATTAGGAACCCTTACTTCCGGGAAGCTGTTGATGAGAGCAGAACGCTGGTCTATGCGGCGTGAGACGCGGAAGTATCTGCACGATATCCAGCTTGCCATTGGCCGATTGCATGAATTCACGGACAGCAAGACGTTCGGCGACTACAGCCGCGACGCCATGCGGCGTGCCGCGGTGGAGCGCCAGTTTGAGATCATCGGCGAGGCGATAGCGCAGCTGGCCAAGGTTGATGCACTTGTGGCTGAGCGTATCAGCGGCTAGCAGCGCATCATTGCTTTCCGAAACCTCCTGATTCATGGCTATGACGAGGTAGATGATCGGCTGGTCTGGAATGTGGTTGAGACCAGTCTTCCAACCCTTGCCCACGAAACTAACGAGCTACTCGGCGAGTTGTGAGCGCCGGGAGCCGAGCAGAGCAGTCACCGATCGGCCATTTCGGCGCTGAACACGAGAGCGACGCGGATCTGCAAGACCGCGCGTAGAGCGAACCTAGGTCAGCGGGACCTCGGCGGCGCTTTCGAGGCGCCAGCGGGCGCTGAGTTGCTGGCGGCGGACCATGTCGGCGTACCAGCCGCCGTGGGCCACGAGCTCGTCGTGGGAGCCAGCGGCGGCCACCCCGCCATCGCGCAGCACGATGATCCTGTCGGCGCGGCGGACGGTGGCCAGGCGGTGGGCGATGACGAGGGTGGTGCGGCGGAGGGTCAGGCGGTCGAGGGCTTCCTGGATGAGGGCTTCGGTTTCGGCGTCGACCGCCGAGGTGGCTTCGTCCAGGATCAGGATTGGGGCGTCTTTGAGGACGGCGCGGGCGATGGAGATGCGCTGTTGCTGGCCGCCGGAGAGGCGGACGCCGCGCTCGCCGACGCGGGAGTCGTAGCCGTTGGGGAGGCGCTCGGCGAATTCGTCGACGTTGGCGGCACGGGCGGCCTCCAGGATCTCTTCCTCGGTGGCGCCGGGACGGCCGAAGGCGATGTTGTCGCGGATGGTGCCGGCAAAGAGGAAGACCTCCTGCAGAACCAGCGAGATGTTGGAGCGCAGCCAGGCCATCGGCAGGTCTCGGACGTCAACGCCGGCGACCCGCACCGCGCCGCTATCGACGTCGTAAAACCGCGGGACCAGGTGCGCGCAGGTGGATTTGCCGACGCCGGTGGGGCCGACCAGGGCGATGAGTTCGCCGGGCTCCGCGTTGAAGGACACGCCTTGCAGGACTGGTTCCTCTGGCTCGTAGCGGAAGTCGACATGGTCGAACTCGACCGACCACTCGGGCGCTAACGGGGCCGTGGCGTTTGGCTTGTCGCGCAGGTCGGTCTGGATTTCCAGCAACTCGAACACCCGTTCGGTGCTGGCCATGGCCTTTTGGATGTTCTCGCTGATGGCGGCCAGCTGGATGACGGGTTGGTAGATCAAGCCCAGGTAAACGACGAAGACGAACAGGTCGGCCACCGGCACGATGCCGCGCAGGGTGAGGTCGCCGCCGACGGCCACGACCAGGATGAGGCCGATGCCGGCGAGGAGTTCGATCATTCCGGCGGGAACCAGGGAGAAGAACTGTGCCTTCTGGATGTCGTCGCGGTAGCGCTGCCAGTTGCGCTGGACGATTCGCAGCTGCTCGCGCTCGCGGCCGAAGGCCTTGATGACGGCGTAGCCGGCGATGCCCTCGGTGACCGTGGCGGTGACCCTGGCCACGGATTGGCGCACCACCCGCCAGGAGCTGCGGATGTGAGGGAATAGGAACCGACCGGCCACGAGAATGATGGGAATCGGCAAGAGCGCCAGCAGGGCCAATTGCCAGTTGATGATGAATAGGGCAATCAGCATGGCGGCCGGCAAGGCAATGGCGATGACGGTCTCGGGGATGCCGTGGGCGACGAAGTCCTCGACCGTCTCCACGTCGCCCACGGAACGCGAAACCAACGAGCCCACGCGCCGGTCGGTGAAGAAGCGGTGGGGCAGCGTCTGGATGTGGCGGTAGAGGCTGACCATCATGGCCTGCTGCACGTTGTAGGCCGCCCAGTGGGACAGCAGACCGTAGGTGTAACGAGCGGCGGCGCGCACCAGGTAGGCGCCCACCAGGGCCGCCACCACGACCAGCATGGCGTTCTCGGCGGTGGTGCCTTCGGCGTGCCAGATCAGGATCTGGCGGACCAGCAAGGGCGGGACCAGCCCGCTGGCCGTGAAGAGCAAGCCAGCCGCGACGGTGCCGATGAGCATGCCGCGCTCGGGGCGGGTAAAGCGTGACAGCTGCCGGAGAAATCTCACGCCCGAAGCCTAG
Source organism: Chloroflexota bacterium (assembly GCA_028874315.1). Classification (GTDB taxonomy): domain Bacteria; phylum Chloroflexota; class UBA11872; order UBA11872; family UBA11872; genus UBA11872. The sequence goes on along the minus strand of JAPPKM010000022.1, from coordinate 4,882 downwards.
CGAGGCGGGCGGATAGGGGCCAGCGCGGGCAGGCGCAAGCGAGCTTCGGTCAAGGCCCTTTCAGTCCGAACTCGTTTCCGTCGGGATCGCGAAAGATCGCGAAGGTGCCCCAGGCCATGGATTGGGGCTCGCTGGAGAATTCCACCCCGGCGTCGCGCAGACGCGCGTGGGCGGCCTGGCAGTCGGCGCACTCGAAGACGATGGAGGGTTTGCGTTCGGCCCAGTCCGGCATCATGGACTTTGGGTAGATCACCAGGCGCGAGCCGGCGCCGGGCGGCGCCACTTCCAACCAGTCGCCCATGCGGCCCATCGATTCGCGCCGCCGCAGCTCGAATCCCGCGCGATCCACCCAGAAGCGCAGGGCCGCCTCCTGGTCATCGACGTAGATCCCGACGGTTGCGATCTGCACGATCATCGTGTTGCCTCCAGGGTGCAGGGCTTCGGCCAACGTCCGCTGTCGGCGGGGGGCAGCCCCGATGCGTGAGAATGCCAAGTATTCGATTCGAAGCTACCGGGAAACGTATGGCCTACGACGAGGGACTGGCGCAGCGGATACGCGAGGCGCTGGCGGATGACGCCGGGCTGACGGAGCGGCGGATGTTCGGCGGGATTGCGTACATGCTGCACGGGAATATGGCCGTCGGCATTTCCGGCGATGAGCTGATGGTGCGGGTGGGACCGGACCGATATGACGAGGCGCTGACGCAGCCCCACGCACGGGTTTTCGACATGACCGGCCGGGTCATGCGGGGCTGGGTGGTGGTGGAGGCGGAAGGCGTAACGGACGATGCGGCGCTGGATGCCTGGGTTCAGAAGGGCGCCAAATTCGCACGGTCGTTGCCGCCGAAGTAGCGCCGCCGTGTACCTTTGGATCGAGACCACCGAACACGTTTCGGCATGGTCCACCGCAAATCGCAGCGCGTCCCGAGGGCGGATCGTGGCGCCGCCTCATGACCCACGAGGTTGGATTGGAGACTCGCCGTGAAATACACCCGCGAGGTCGTGATCGACCTGCCGCGCGATCGCGTGATCGAGCTATTCGACGACGCCGACAACCTGACGAAGTGGCAGGAGGGCTTGCAAGCCTTCGAGCACGTCAGCGGAGAGCCCGGACAGCCCGGCGCGAAGTCGCGCCTGGTGTACGACTACCGCGGGCGCAGCTTCGAGATGTTCGAGACGATCACCGAGCGCAACCTGCCCGACGAGTTCTCAGGCATCTACGAGACCGACGGTGTCTGGAACCTGATGAAGAACCGGTTTGAGGAAGACGGACCGGACCGCACGCGCTGGATCGCCGAGTCCAACTTTCGCCCCCAGGGGATCAAGATGAAGCTGATGGCGATCGTTCTCCGACCGCTGTTCACCGCAAGGACGAAGAAGACCCTGAACGACTTCAAGGCATTTGCCGAAGGTGAGGGTCGTGGGGATTAACGGCCGTCGGCGGCCAACCGGTCGGATTGGAGGCTATCCGTGAAGTACACCCGTGAGGTCACGATCGACTTGCCGCGCGATCGCGTGATCGAGCTCTTCATGAACCGGGATAACATGCCGAAGTGGCAGACGGGGTTGAAGAGCTTCGAGCACGTCAGCGGCGAGCCCGGGCAAGCCGGGGAGACCTCCCGGCTGGTGTACGAGCACCGCGGCCAGGACGTCGAGATGATCGAAACGGTGACGTCGCAAAGCCTGCCGGACGCATTGGCGGGCACCTATGAGACCGAAGGCGTGTGGAACTACATCAACAACCGGTTCGTGGAAGAGGGACCGGACCGCACGCGCTGGATTGCGGAGACGGAGTTCCGCTTCTCCGACTGGAAGATGCTGCTGATGTCCATCGTCATGCGGTTTGCATTCACGGGGCAGACGAAGAAGACGCTGCACGACTTCAAGGCGTTTGCCGAGGGCGAGGGACGCGGGGAGTAGGAGTCCTTGTCGCGGGCGCTAGTGGCTGTGGAGTGGCGGCCCGTCATGTTTGTGGGCGGATGTTGGATTGTTTCCGGCGTCTGAGTGATCAGCGGGCTCGACATGAATGAGCGCCTCGCCCAGGAAAGGGATGGCGTGGGCGAGCTCGTGGGAGACGCGCTTCGCTAGTTCGTGCGCCTCCTTCAGCGACAGGTCTTTGCTAGCCGTAAGGTGCACTTCCGCGTGCAGGCGGTGGCCAATCCAGCGTGCGCGTGACGAGGTAACGTCTCGCACGCCTTGTACGTGCAGGGCCTCGTGCTCCAGGTTGTCAAGGACTTCGGGGTCGACTCCGTCGAGCATGCGCCCAAATACCGTTTTGGCGGAGTCGTACACAATCTTTGCGATGAGGGCGCTGATGCCCAGCCCCACAATGGGGTCGGCTATCGGGAAGCCTGCCCAGATCGCGATGGCGCCGGCGACGACGGCGAGGCTGGCCAGCCCATCCGTCCGGGCGTGGTATCCGTCGGCCACCAGCGCGGCGCTGTTGATTTCGCGCCCGACGCGGATACGGAACAGCGCGACAGCCTCGTTACCGATGAAGCCTATGGCCCCGGCCGCGGCAACCGCCCACACCAGTTCAACGTCCTGCGGGTTGAGCAGCCGATCTACGGACTGGTAGGCGGCCACGATTGCGCTGGACAAGATCACGAGAACGATGACTGCTCCGGCGAGGTCCTCGACCCTGCCGAAGCCATAGCCGAACCGCCTGGTTGCTACGCGGCGCGCAAACAGGAAGGCAATCCACAAGGGGACGGCAGTCATCGCGTCGCCTATGTTGTGGATGGTGTCGGCCAGCAACGCCACGCTTCCGGACAGGGCAAAGACGGCGGCCTGGAGCACCGCGGTAATCCCCAGGCCCACGAATGACCACTTGATGGCCCAGATGCCACGGCTGGTCGTCGCAATGGTCGGGTCGACTGCGCCATGGGTGTGGGCGTGCTTCTCGTTCTCTGCGTGATGGTGGTGATGGTGATGCATAGCGCCGAATCTAGCCCGAATGCGCGACTCGTGCCTAACAGGAAGGCCTGGCCGGCGGGGCCTCTTACCGGCCGCGCCGGCTACTCCTCGTGGCCGGCGGCTGACTCCAGTTCGAGGGTGTAGGGCAACGCGCCGACGGGGAGGGGTTCGGGGCGCTCGGCGACGAGATCGCCGAGGTCCGCATCCGCGGCATCAAAGCCCAGGTGCTCAAGCGTATCGGTGTAGGGCCGGCCCTTGTCGGGGTCCCAGCCGCGGTCGCGGTAGTAGCCCTGGACGTAGGTGCGGACTTCGTCGCGGGGCAGGCGGTAGTCGCTGAGGGGTCCCTGGCGGATGGGCTGGTGCAGTCTCTCGGGCAAGCGGTCGTCCTCGGTGGACATGCCTTCGCGCAGGTTGAAGAGGCGGGCCATGGTGAGGCCGCGCTCGAAAGTCTCGTGCAGTTCCTCGGGCGTCATGTCCCAGCCGGTGACGGCGTTGAGGAGTTCCAGGGCTTTCGTGTCGTCGTAGTCGAGGAACTGGCAGAGGCCGACGGTGTTGCGGACGGAGGTGCGCTTGAGGCCGGCGCCGGTGTGGTCGCCGCCGGTGGGGGTGATTGGGTAGTTGTCGCGCATGTCCTTCATGGCGCGCGGGTCGTGCATGGCGACTTCCAGGCCCTTGACGTGGACGACGTAGTCCTCGGCATCACCGCCGATGGTGCGGGCGGCGCGGAGGGCGCCTTCGGCCAGCAGGTCGCCGATACCGTCGCGGTAGGCAATCTTCTCGATCAGGTCGAGAAGGTCCTGGGCCGAGCCGAATTGGAGGGACTGACCGTCTTCGTTGACGTCGCGCAGGCGGCCCATTTCGTGCATTTCCATGGCCCAGGCGATGGTGGCGCCGGCGGAAATGCTGTCCATGCCCAGGTAGTTGAGCATCTCGTTGCCCTTGCAGACGGCCATGATGTCGGTGACGCCGGTGTTGGTCCCGATGGCGGCCAGCGTTTCGTACTCGGGGCCACCGTACTTGGGCCGGACCTTGACTTTGGGCGCGTCGATCTTCACGCGCTTCTTGCAACGCACGGAGCAGGCGAAGCAGCGGTCCATGTGGTCGATGACCTGGTCGCGCATGGCGATGGCGTCGATGTTGCCGGCCCCATCCAGCTGCCCATCGCGGAAGTTATGGACGATGAGATGGCCTTCTAGCTGCTTGGCGCGGACCGTGGCGCCAGTGCCCCAGGTGTGCAGGCGGTAGTGCGTCCCGCCTTCGCCGAGCGTTTCGCGGGCGACCCACCGGGCGGTGTCCTTGACCGGTTCGCGGTCAGCCACCTGCACCCGACGGCTGCCGCGAACGGCAATGGCCTTGAGGTTTTTGGATCCCATGACCGCGCCGAGCCCGGTGCGGCCGGCGACTTCGTTCAGGTCGTTGACGATGCAGGCGTAGCGGACGAGGTTCTCGCCGGCGGGGCCGATCTGGGTGACGCGGATTTGCTGGTCGCCGAGTTCCTCGCGGATGGCGGTTTCCACCGGGCCGGTGATCTTGCCCCAGAGGTGAGAAGCGTCGCGGAATTCGACCTGGTCGTCCTTGATCCAGAGGTAAACGGGCTCCGACGCGCGCCCCTGGATGACGATGCCGTCCCAGCCGGCCTGCTTGAGTTCGGACCCCCAGTAGCCGCCGGCCTCGGACTCGCCGAAGAGTCCGGTCAGCGGCGACTTGGCGCCCACGCTGTGGCGTCCGGCGCCGGGCAGGGCCACGCCGGTGGTGGGACCCATGGCAAAGACTAGGCGGTTGACGGGGTCGAATGCGTCGGCGCCGCGGGGCGTTTCGGTGAGCAGGTAGTGGGCGATGAAGTTGCGGCCGCCGAGATGCTTGCGGAAGAAGGCGTCGCCGGGCTGCTCGGTCCAGCAGCGGCGCTCAGTGAGGTCCACGCGCAGGATTCGGTTCTGGATCGCGGTTGGCGCCATCAGCTCGCTCC
>JAPPKM010000064.1 GCA_028874315.1 Chloroflexota bacterium | reverse complement strand
ACGCCTTAGTCAACGAAAGTCACAAGTACATCTGGGAAAGCCAGACCGGCCAGGAACTCCTGTTCGACGTCCGTAACGACCCGTTCGAAGAGCGCGACCTCTCCTCGCAGACCGACCTCGACCCCTGGCGTCAGCGCCTGATTGAACAGCTGCGAGACCGCCCGGAAGACTTTACCGACGGCTCGCAGCTCATCACCGGCCGCCCCCACGAACACATGGTCCCCGGCCTCGCCCCACCCAACTACAACCCCGGCCCGCCCGTCTACTAGCGTCGCCCTCCCGCCATCCGCACCGCCTCCGGCCGCCGCCGCAACGCCAGGGTCGACACAACTCCAAACACCGGCCCCAACGCCAGCAACCCAAACGCCGCCCCCCAATGCGGCCCGCCATCCACCAGCAACCCCACCAGGTGAATACTCACAAACGTCAGCAAGAAACCAATACAGATTTGCATCGTCAACGCGGTGCCCACGTACTCCGGCGGGCTCAACTCCGAGATCGCCGCCGAAAACTGCGCCGAATCCGCAATCACGCTGATTCCCCAGACCAGCATGATCGGCAGCAACGCCCACAGCGGCCCATCCACCAGCAGCGCCACCGCCAGCGCCGCGCTCCCGCTCACCGCCATCGCCCCAGATGCCGTCACCGACCGCCCGACACGATCAGCCACCAAACCGCCCAGGACCGCCCCGCCTCCACCCACCGCAATCACCGCAAACGCCAGTCCAGCAGCCAGCCCGGGCTCCCCGCCTTCCCGTGCCACCACCTGAGCCAGGAACAGCGGTGCCCACGCCCACATGGCATACAACTCCCACTGATGCCCCAGGTACCCCAACGTGGCCAGCCGAAGCCCCGGCGCGCGCACGATCTGCAGCGCGAACCTTGGATTGAATCGAGCCGGCGGCGGCGCAAACGGTCCCTGGCGAACGCCGCCCAGCACCAGCAATCCGGCGGCCAGCGCCAGCCCCGCGGTCACCAACACCACCGGCCGCCAGGAGGCAACCAGCAACGCCCGCACCAGGTGCGGACTGGCCGACCCGACGGTCAGCGCGCCCACGATCAGACTCAGCGCTAGCCCCCGACTTCGTCGAGTCCAGGTGGCGGCCAGTTTCAGACCTGGCGGATACACACCCGCCAGAAACGCTCCGGTCAGGAAGCGCAGGACGGCTCCGTCAAGCGGGCCAGTGGCAATCACGGCAAGACCGGCAGTCGTCAGGGCTGCGCCGACGGCACTGAGTGCGAAGAGCCGCGACGCGTCGAAGCGATCGGGAATGTTAAGAACGCCGCTCACCAGCGTCCCAGCCACGAACCCCAACTGCACGGCCAGCGTCAGCCACGCGGCCGCTCCGGCCGTCAGCTGCCACTCCGCCTGGATCAGCGGCGCAACCGCGGCAGCGCTGAACCACGGCGCCAGCGCCAGCAACTCGGCCAGGGTCAGCAGGCTCAGGTTCCGCCACTGGCGGCCACTGCTCGCAGCGGGCGGCGGAGCATTCCTCATCGGCAAACCCTACATCGCGATGTGCCCCGAACCCGCCATGGGCCGAAAGCGAACGAGGCCCCACCGAAGCCGGAGCCTCATTGCAATTGCGGGTCCAGCGCAAACGCCAAAGCAGGAGATTCGAGGAATAGAATGCAAACCTCAAAAGAATGGGGGCGCTGCGATGTACGACCCTGATCTTCATCTGCTTGTTGACGACGAAGAGATTGATGCACGGTGGCACTTACGCCGCGTCTTGGCGCGGCCGGAGCGACGGACTCACGACCCGGTAATTCGTCCCGACCGGCCCTGGGAGGGACGCGCCGCAGGGCTTTGGTCCTCGGTTCTCTATGACCGCGAGGACGGCCTATACAAATGCTGGTACCGCAGTGCCGACGACGACGTTGAGGCGGCGTCTGACCGGAACGTTTTCAACTATGCGGTGTCGGATGACGGGCTTACGTGGGAGAAGCCCGATCTGCACGCCGTGGAATGGCACGGCTCGCGCCAAAACAACATCGTGTATTGGCCCCACGATTTTGCCGGCCTGCGGGCCTTTGAGAGTCACGGGGTGATCGTGGACGAGGTGGGCGCTCCGGAGCGGCGCTACAAGCTGCTTGCCTACCACGCGTTCGAATCCAATGAGGGCAACGGGATCTACGGCTTGTTCAGCCCGGACGGGATCCACTGGACTCGAACGAGCGCGCCCATCATGCCGCGGGCCGGCGACCGGCACTCGGCCATGAAGGATCCGGTTTCAGGCCGCTACCTCGCATACACGCGCCGTCCGCTCGTGACCGGCGCGGTGTCCAAACCGCAATACCCGGAAACCGAGGTCCCGAACGAGCCGCTGGGTTCGCGCATGCCCTACAAGCGCCTGATCACGCGCGCCAGCAGCGCCGACTTTCTGTCCTGGTCGGACTTTGCGAACGTGCTGCGCATGGACGAATGGGATTCGCCAGGCACGCAGTTCTACTCGATTAGCCCGTTCGCGTACGGGAATCGCTACCTGGCGTTTGTCGACCTCTACGACACGGAAGTGGAGAAGATCTGGGTGACGCTGGCCTCCAGCCCGGACGGGGTGCGCTGGCTGCGGCCGCGGCGTGAGGCGTTTCTGGATCTAGGGCCCGACGGACAGTGGGACGACACCTGGCTCAACGTGACCAATAATCCGCCTATCCGCCAGGGGCGGCATCTGCGGTTCTGGTACATGGGCCGGCAGTCAGCGCACGGCCGCATTCACCGGATCGCGGCCATGGGTTCGTTTCTGCTTGGCGTGGACCGTTTCGCCGGACTGGTGGCGGGACGCCAGACGGGCCAGTTGGTGACGGAGCCGGTCGACGCCCGGCAGCCACGGCTGTTCGTCAACGCCCGGCTGAATCAGACCGGCACGATTCGGGTGGGGCTGCGCAGCGCGGAAGCCGGTCCGATTGCCGGTCGATCGCTGGAGGATTGCGATCCGATTCGGGGGGACGAGATCGATCATCCGG
>JAPPKM010000177.1 GCA_028874315.1 Chloroflexota bacterium | reverse complement strand
CAAATCCCCGCCTTCCACGTGCGCCCCGTCCAGGTCGTCCACGAACACCCGGTCCACTCGCGCCACCGCGGCAGCGTCCACTTCGCCATGCACCGGGTTGTTGCTCCCCATCGCCACCACGTGCATCCCCGGCTCCAGATCGTCCGCCAGCAGCACCGGTCCCGCCGCCGACGTCGCCGTCACCACGATGTCCGCACCCCGCACGGCCTCCGCCGCGGACGTGCAGGCAACCAGCTCCGCGTTGACCCGTTCACGCATCGTCTTGACATAATTCTCGACGTTCTCAGGATTCCGCGAATAAACGCGCGCCGCTGTTAGCTCGTGCACTCCATTGAGCGCTTCAAGCTGCGTCCGCGCCTGCCGCCCGCTCCCGATCAACCCCACGACTCGACTGTCCGGACGCGCCAGGTACTTGCACGAAATCCCGCTCGCCGCCCCCGTCCGCAATTCACCCAGCCGCCCGGCCTCGATGACGGCCCGCAGCAAACCCGTCGCCACGTCAAACAGCACCACCACGAACCGCGCGCCGCCCCCAAACGACCCGTAGATCTTCGCGCCCGCCGCGCCTAACTCCTGGTCGGCGCCGCCCATCACGTTCAGCGACCCGGCCGGAACCGTCGCCCGCCGCCGCCCAACATTTCCGGCCACCCCCCGGCCCTGCCGGTCAAACGCCCCCTCAACCGCCTCCAGCGCCAGCTCCATATCTCCCAGCACATCCACATCCGCTTCAGTCAAATAGAGGGGCATCGCATCTCCAGATCCCGGCTGCGCCACAAACTCCCGCCGATTCTAGGCAGCCTCGCGACTCCGCGATCGCTGCCTTGTGGGATCGCGCTGCGCGCGCCACCGTCCGCCCGGAGCTGTAGACCTACCAGATGGTTGGAATCTGTGGCGATGCCGTCAGGCTCTCATCCCGCGTAAGCACCGGAGCCTCGAGCGTCAGCGACTCAGCGGCAATTAGCCGGTCGTGCATTTCCGGAATCTCATCGCAGAGCTCCAGCCTCGCTAGCTGGGCGCGTCCCAGGTCGGTCACCTCGATGCTGCCGACGGCATCCAGTCTTGCCAGGAGGTCAGCGGGCGCGATGGGCTGCCCCAGCTTTACGGACAGAAAGTAGAACTCGGCCACCACAATTGCGGGTACCACAATCGTCGCGTTGCCAGTCGCGGCCAGCCTGAACACCGCGGTAGCGGCGGCGCTGAGTCGTTCAGGTGACTTCAGAAACCACCACAGCGCGTGCGTATCGGCCACGAAGCGAACCTGTCCGTTCCTCACAATTCCGCTACGACTCGCCAGGCTCCGCTGCTCCGGGCCTCCACATCGCCTTGATCTCGAGAAAGTCCTCGTAGGTCGCGTCGGGCAAGTCGGTCATCGCGCCCCGCAACGATTCCAGCGATGGCTTGTCGTCTGAAACGGGTGGAACGCCCGTCAGCCTCCCGCACGGTTTGCCCCGCCGGGTGATGATGACTTCGTCCCCTTCCTCAAGGTCCCGCAGTATTTCGCTGAACCGAGCCTTGAACTCGCGAACCCCGTATGTAGTCAAGTCGTCTCGTCTGTGTGTCTATCAGACCATCTTCATGTAGTCACATCATAGCGCCAAGAGCCCACTAAGAGGCAGCCTGACGGCCCGGGAACGCCCATCTCATCTTGTTGCAGCGGAATCTCCCGCTCCGCGATCCACTTGCCCCGAAGTCTTGGAACGAATTCGCCTAGTCCAACGTATTCATCCATGTATCCCCTGCACCCCGCACCGAGCACGAGGCGGCAAATGACCGAGTCCCAGGCACTGCAGCGCTCCCGACACAGCGACCCAGAGGCCTTCCGCCAACTGGTGGATCGTCACCAGGACGTGCTCTTTCGCACGGCCACCTTGATGACGGGAAGCCAATCCGTGGCGGAAGCCCGGGTCCGCGAGGTTCTACGCATGGCCTGGCATGGCCTGTGGGCCGCAGGGCCTGCCCCGGTCAGGCCCCGGCTCATGCGCACCCTCGTGCGTCAGGAAACTGATCGGGGCTCTCCCTCCACTCCGTCCGTCCGTCCGCTCTATCGGGCGCGCCTTCGGCAAATCCCACCTTCCCCTGATCCCGGTGAAACGGACCCGCAGCGCCATCAGCTTCGGCGAGCCTTCGGAGCCCTCGGTCCGGTTGACCGTCATGCCCTGATCCTGTCCTACTTCGCCAATCTCTCCGACCCCCAACTTGCCGTCGTCCTCGGTCTACGGGAGGGCGCCGCCGAGTCCATGCGGCATCGGGCGCTGCGCCGGTTGCGTTCTCGGCTCCAGGCCATTGGCGCACAGGCGGTCGATGGCGCAGGCCCCTTCGCCTCCGATCAGGAGCTGATAGTCGCTCTCGGCGACTACTTCAATTCGGTGACCGCCGCGCTGGCTGTTCCTGCCGACCTGTGGGATGTCCTGGAGTCCCGGGCCCCTAATCGATCGCGCGTCGCCCGCATTCGGCGCAGATTCCAGGCCGCCGCTCAGCGCTTCTGGACGCCCCTGGCGGCTACCGGTGGCGCCGCCGCCCTGGCATCGGCTGTCGTCTGCGCGGCCACGGCCTGAATGCGCGGTGACCCCGCTGGCCAAGACGCACGCCGGTCTGTTCGCTTCGCTGCCAGCCGCGAGCTGGCAGCGTCTCCGATGATTCGATTGCGCAGCTCGATGACCTCGTCGCCCGGCTGGTCTGGGCGGAACCAGACCACTTGAAGCCCCGCCAACCCAGCCCCGCCCGCGGCGACCCGGTCTCCTCCCTGGACCGGCCTCGTCGCGGGCGGATCCCACCGCGGCCAACGTGCCGGCGAATTGCCACCCCTGTCCCGCGCCCTGATCATGCGCCCTTGGCATGGCCCTCCTCGCGCTCCACATCGTTTTCAACGTCGGCTTCGCGCTCAGCACGCGCGTGGCCCAGTTCCGGCGGTACGACTATTTCCTTGTAGCCGCCGTCAACTACACCCTGGCTGCCGTGGTGGCATCGCTGTGGGCGCTCCTGCGCGGCGGCTGGGACTTCGACGCTCCTACTCTCATCTTCGGCGCTGTCCAGGGCTTCCAGTACGCCGCCACCATGATCGGCGTCTACCTCTTGCTGGTGCGTTCCGGCGTCGGCGTCACCTTCATCGTGTTGCGCCTGACCGTCGTGGTTCCCACGCTCTCGGCCATCGTCTTCTTCGGCGAGCGACCCAGCGCCGCCGCCATTGGCGGCCTCCTGCTCATGTTGATCTCCATCCCGCTGCTTGTCGGTCCTCGCTCGGCCGTGCGCGGGCCCCGTTCACGGTGGTACTGGCCATCCGTCGCGCTCATGATGGTTGTCACCGGCGCTGGCCTCACCGCGTCGAAGGCCTTCAACGAACTCTCCACGCCCGACCGGGCGCCCGACTTCGTCATGTTCTCGTTCCTGGTCTCCGTACCGGTCGCGCTCGCCATCTTCGCCATGCGCCGCCGCTTCCAGGCCCGCACGCCGCCGCTGCGTCAGAGCTTCGCCACCGCCGGTCCGCTCGCTACCGGCGCCGCCATGGGTCTGTGCAACGTCATCCAGCTGGCCTTCCTGGTCGCCGCGCTGGAGATCATTCCCGGCACTATCGCGTTCCCCATCCAGACCTCCGCCTCGGTGCTCCTCACCACCGCCGCCGGCGTCATCGTTTGGCACGAACGCCACGGCCCCATCGTCTGGGCGGGCGTCGCCGCCGCCCTCGCCGGCATGGTCATCGTCAACGTGTAGATCGCGTTGCCGGTGCGAGCGGTCGCTTGATTCGCGAGCCTAGATGCCGCCGGAACTCATCAATCGTTACCTAGGCCAACACCTCGTTCACGAGCGATAGCCCCTCGGCTAGGCGTCCCCTCCAGTTAGGACTGATATGGCGAATCGTGCTGGTACAGATTCTGAAGAGACAGACAGCTTCACGCAGATCGAGTTCGCCTTCGTCCCACGGCAAGCGGTCGAGACTCGCGGCGCGAAATGCGGCGTGATACCTGTCAGTCGCTGCCGAGACTCTGTCGCTTCCAAGGCGCGTCTGGATCCGCAAATGCGCCAAGAAGTTGCCCACGTCCAGCATCGGGTCGCCTGGCCCGACTTCCTCAAAGTCCACCAGCGCAATCCGGCCGCCCGGCAGCTCCAGCATTTGGTCGTCGTAAAAGTCGTTGTGGGCCGTGCCCGACGGCCGCCACGACTCCACAAACGGATCGAGGCGTCTGATGGCGGCATGCAGGGAGTCCCGCAGGTCATGGTCGCCGCGAGTGGCGTGTCCCAGGATTCGCGTGGCCTGGACGTAACGCCGCTTCAGGCTAAAGGCCCGGCCCGCTGGTGCATCGTCAGACCCTTCCCACAGGCTCTCGAGCCCGTCCAGGATCAGATGAGGATCCGTTTTCCCGCCTCTCCTGATGTGCCGTCGCACATTGCGTCCGGGGATTCTCGAGAACCACACAGCTCCGCCACTGTTCCAGTGCCCGGCGAGCCGTGGCGCAACAAAGGCTGAGCGGGCGATGTGGTCGGATGCCGAGACCAGGACTAATGCGGACGGTGGCCGCACGACTCGCACGTACAGCGTTACCTTGCCGATGGTGTGCCGCAGCACAGCTCGACTGCCAGGGCGATAGCGCACCGCATCGACGCTGATTCGGCGAGCGGGAATGGAGAGTACGAAACGATTGACAAGGCCGAGGGCTGTATCGGGACGCGCCGCGTCGGCCAGTCCCGGCAACGCATGATCGTCCGGATAGCGTGAGATTTCCGCCGATCGTCCGCGGACCAGTCTGAGGCTGATTTCAACGGGTGGCAGGTAGGCATCGGCCTCCCAGATCAGGACCAATCCCACGATGGCCCCACGTCCAGGCGTGTGGCTGAACTGCCGTATCCGGATGACCCGCGGGCGCTGCGCCGGCTGTCCAAACACCTCGCAGTACCTGGTCCAGATCCAGTCGCCATCAAACGCCCGGGACAACTCCTCCAAGCCCGGGTCAATCGGAAACTCAATCTGCGGTTCCAGGGGAATCCTGGTTGCCGCGACGGAACTCACCGCCTAGTCGCTGTCGTCAGTGTCGTCGGTGTCCTCGGTCTCGTTGCCCGTCGTGTCGAACCCGTCGTTGTCGGTGTTATTCGTGGTGTCAAACCCATCGCGGTCTGTATTGTTCGTGGTATCAAACCCGTCACGATCGGTATTCGCGGTCGTGTCGAAATCGTCGTGGTCGGTATTGGCCGTCGTATCGAAGCCGTCGCGGTCGGTGTTTCCGGTGGTGTCGAAGTCATCACGATCGGTATTGGCCGTCGTGTCATAGCCATCTCGATCAGTATTCGCCGTGGTGTCGAAGCCATCGTGGTCGGTATTCGCCGTGGTGTCGAAGCCTTCGTCGTCCGATCCCGGCGGACCACTGCTGGCATCCCGTTCGTCGTCGCCTCGGTGGTCGTCCTCGCTGGAGCGCCGATACGCCTGCTGGGGCACATACGCGTTCAACTGCTGCGGAGCGATCGGAGCCTCGGCATTGTCCTGAACGATCACGTTGCCGAGTTGCTTCACCTTGTCGGGCAGATTCTGAAGAACGACCTTGCCCAGCGCCGTTCCCGGTGCGGGCACGTTCCAGACGGCAAACACGGCCCGTTGCGCGCGGAGCAGTTGCAGCCCCTGGAGACTCCCGTCGACTTCGCGCTCCTCATATCGAATAGGCAGCCCGTAGAGATTCAGCCAGTCAGGCTCGCTCAGGAACCGCGCTCGTATCACCGGGTTCCGGTCAAGAATCGCCAGGTGGTTCTGAACGACCGTCGCGAAATCCGCACCGGCGTCCTCCGGCAGCACCTGGTGCGCTGGCACGTTGGGCAGTTCTACGTGTGGGAAACGATTGGCAAGTACGTCCAGCGTGTTGAGGAAGTTCATGCGCTGCCGCGCCGGGTCCCACTGCAGGATCACCTTTTGAAACGCCTGCAGCGTGAAGGGGCCATCAAGCCAGCGTTGGCTGATCGGATACCCAATGGCCTCCGCACGCTGCTCGCGTACGAAATCCCACATGGGCACGCCGTCAGCGTTGGTCACGGCATACCCGTCGTTTGGATCGGCGGTGTCCGTGCCGGTATTGGTGAACAGGCAGCCGCCGCTGATCGGCGTCCCTACGCAGTCCAAGGCCCGCAAGGCAGTCGCGGGGCCGGCGAACGTCAGGCCGGCGGCGCCGATGGCCGCGAGGCAGAGGCGAACCCGCTCCCACCTGGTGATCCCTTGCCGCGCCCGTGATTCACTCGCTTTCACCATCGAATCTGTCCCCCTCGCTCAAGCATTCTCGCGCGTGGCGGCATGTTCACCCACGCTTGGAGAAAGAGTTAGCATCGCCTAATATTACTTCTTACGGATATGCAACAAGGACTCTTAGAGAGATTTTCTGAACTATCTGAGACTGCTCTTAACGTCGTCACAAAGCTCTCGCTGGATCAGTTGTATGCTAGTATGTATACCCGCCGTCAGTTGTCAAGGCTTGGCTTAGCTTCGTTGGTCGAAAGGCCCGACAAATCCTCCGTGGGAGCGAACCGATCGACGAAGGCTCGCAGGTAGCTAAACGGCCTCGAGACGCTTGCCTCTTATCGAGCCGCCAACTCACGATCCAGAATCAGTAGAGCCGACCCTTCGTCACCGGCGATCCGTACGTGGCTCAGCAGCGTCCGCAGCAGGTCTTCCTCCTCGGTCTGCTCGTTTACGAACCAGTCAAGCAGCGCCTTGGCCTGGTAGTCGCCGAGTTCGACTGATTGCGCCCACAGCGCGTTCAGCTTGCGTGTGGTCTCCTGCTCGAGCTCCAGTCCGGCGACAACCGCGGCCTCTACGTCGCGGTACTCGGTCACTACCCCATCAAGGCTGCCCAGCGTGATCGGCACATCGCGGTCGGCCAGGTGCTCGTAGATTCGCATGCCATGGGCCCGCTCCTCGTCGCCCTGCGCACGCATCCAGCTCGCGAATCCGTCCAGGTCCAGCGACTCGAAGTATGCGGAGATGCCCAGGTAGACATACGCCCCGCTGAATTCGTGATTGATCTGCGTATTGAGACCAGACGCCAGATCCTCGTGCATGGACATCGCTGATGCCTCCCCGCCGCCGAGAGCTCGCCTAAGCTTCGGCTACTAGGTGATATGAGTCATGCCGACGGTTCCACATTAGCAGGCGATAAGACGACTCCTGATATCCTGCTAAGAGCGACCTTACGCATGCAGGATAGATTCTGGCCAATTGTAGATACAAGGGTCAAAGTCTGTCAATTTCATGTGGGTGCAACCTCCAGGTCGTTCTTTGTGATTCTTCCCCGGCGACGCTAGTGCCCGCCATCGCTGTCGGCGGTAGCGTTCGCCGCGCCTCGCCCCAGCCTGTTGGCGGCCCATTCGATGTCTAGGTGCGAGGGACGGTTCCGCCAGCTGTCAGTGATCGATCGCAGTCTGGCTCGATTCCGGACGGCAAGGCGGCGCGCTCGACGCATCTGGCTCTCAGTCGAACCGGAACCGCCACACCCCAACCGCTGTTAACACCGCCGCCAAGATCAGCAGCACGCCAGCCGCCGGCAGGGAGTCTCGCCGCACCGCCGGTGCGGTGTGGAGTCTTGTGAGCGTCGTCTAGTCCACGTGCGCATCAGCCACCAAACCGACAACGTGCTCGTACCGCGCTCTCTCCGGCACCGCTCGACTCCCTAGCTCGCGCTTACTAGATCAGTTGTCTGGTCTCGCCAGCTCAGCACGGCGCGCTGCGTGCCAGGGCCTCAGTAACCTCAGCCGACATGCGAGTGTCGGAGCGTCAGGCTTGCGTCTGGCGAGCGTCCAATGAACGAAGAGTTTCCGCCGCTGCTCGTCATCGTGAACGGTGCGCCGGGGAGCGGTAAGACCACCTTGTCGCGTCGACTGGCAGATGCGCTTCGGCTGCCCCATCTGGAACGGGACGGCCTGAAAGAGACACTCGCCGACCATCTCGAGGTGGCTAACCTCGCCCAGAGCAATGCCCTCACCCCGGCGGCGGTAGGAGTCGTCTACGCGCTCGCGGCCGAACTCGCCCGGGCGGGAGTCGGGATGGTTCTGGACCAGGCCTATAACCGCGGTCTTGCGGAGGATCAGTTGCGTCCGCTGCTCGCCTCCTGCCGGACGGTGATCGTCCATTGCGTCGTGCCGCGCGAGGTAAGCGTCCAGCGTTATATGCGCCGGTTTGAGCGCGGCGCCCGCCATGCGGCCCACTTCGACGGCGAACGAATCGCGCTATTCCAATCCGGCAAGCTGCAAATCGACTGGAGCCTCTCGGATCCACTGGATTTGGAGGTTCCCACGCTGCTGGTCGAGACGGTGGACGGCTACGAGCCCGCATTCGAGGAAATCGTCGAGTTCGTTAAGCGGAGCTACTCTGGCTGAAACGTCACGTCGCAGTCCGAAGGTGGAACTGGCAGGCACACGAACCTGGAGCGCCGATTCAGCGTAGGCGCCCGCGATTTCAGTCAAACCTGAATCGCCACACCCCGATCGCCGTGAACACCACCGCAAAGATCAGCAGCACCCCGGCCTCCAGCCAGATGCCGCCCAGGCCCTGCCCCCGCACCAGCACGTCTTGGTACGCCTCGATCGCCCAGGCCTGCGGCGTGATATTGCCGATTTGCTGCATCGCCTCCGGCATGATGAAGCGCGGCACCATCACCCCGCCCAGCGCCGACGTCGTCAGCACCACGATCACGGCCAGGCCTGTCCCCTGCGTTTCCGAACGCGCCACACCCGCCAGCGCAATGCCCATCCCCGTGGCCACCAGCGCCAGCGCCGCCGACACCACCACCACGGCTGGGATGAATCCCAGGTCCAGTCCGAAGGCCAGCCGCGCGATCGCGAACATGATCACGATCTGGATCAGGTTCACCACGTAGAACGGCGCCAGCTTGCTGATCACGATCGGCGCCCGCCCGACGGGTGCCGCCCGCAGGCGCCGCATCGCCCCGCTCCGCCGCTCCCGGAAGATCGACTCGATCATCACCGTGGCGATGAAGAACACCCCCATGACCGTGTACGCGGCGGCGTTCTGCTGGTATTGGTCCGGGAACTGCTCCCGCTCCACGCCCGGCGGAACCCGCCGCCGCGTCGTCACCGGCAGCGCACCCTCACCCTGGCCTTCCGGCTGCATTGAGGCCGACAGTTGCTCACGAACCTCGGCCGGCAGGCCCGCCGCCACCTGTTCGAACCAGGCGGCCGCGCCAGCCTCTCCCAGCCTGCGCCCAACCACCTGCTGAAGGACCGCGCTCAGCGCCCCTTCCAGCGGACCCGTCACCTGCGCGGTCGTCGCCGGATCCACGATCACGTCCACCTCCAGCGGCTGGACCTGCTCGCCCCTGAGAATGCGCGGGTCTTCCAGCAGCGCCGTGAGGCCCTCGGGAAACACCACCCCTACCGGGTACTCGCCGTCGGCGACCAGTTGAGCCACCGCGTCGGCTGTCAATGATTGCCCATCCCGTTCGCGGATGATTGCCAGCCCTTCCGTCGCGTCCAGTTGTTCCACGACCTGCTCGGCCACTTCGCCGGCGCCGCCGGTCGCCACCGGAACCTCGAGCGCCCGCGCGGATCCGCGCGCGGCGCCTTCCTCGAACAGTCCGCCCAGCGCCAGGCTGAACACCACCATGAACATCACCGGCATCATGAACAGCACAAACAGGCCGCCCGGATCCCGCAACAGCAGCAGGAACTCCTTGATCGTGAAGGCCAACGTCACCCGCATCGCTCAGTCCCTCAGGCTGCGACCCGTATAGCGCAGGAACACGCTCTCCAGGTTCGGCTCCAGGATTCGCACCGTTTCCACTTCCAGCGCCGCCGCGTTCATCGCCTGCATCACGTCCACCAGGGCGTGCCGCGCGCTACTGGCCTCGATGTTCAGGGACTTCTCGTCCGGCCCCGGCCCCACGGCCTGCACGGATGCCAGCGCCGAAAGGCTCTCCGTCACCTGCTCCCGCTGCCCCGGGTCAATCCCGATCTGGATCACCCCGCCGCCCAGCGACTCAATCAGCGCCTGCGGCGAATCCAGCGCCACGATCTTCCCGTGATCGATGATCGCCACCCGGTCGCACAGCCGCTCGGCCTCTTCCATGTAGTGCGTGGTGTAGACGATCGTCACGTCCTGATCGCGGTTCAGTCGCTCCACGTTGTCAAAGATGTGATTCCGGCTCTGCGGGTCCACCCCCACCGTCGGCTCGTCCAGGATTAGCAGTTCCGGCTCGTGCAGCAGCCCCGCCGCCAGGTTCAGCCGCCGCTGCATCCCACCCGAATAAGTCTCGGCCTGATCGTTCCCGCGATCGCTCAGCCCCACCACGTCCAGCACGGCCTCCACCCGCTCCCGCAGGCGTCGCCCACCCAGGCCGTACACACGTCCGAAGAACCGCAGGTTCTGCCGGCCGCTCAGCTTCTCGTACAACGCAATGTCCTGTGGCACCACGCCGATCCGGCGCTTCGCCGCCCGCGACGTGGGAGCCAGCTGCCGGTCGCCCACCGTCACCTGCCCGGCCGTCGGTTCGAACATTCCGCTGCAAATCGAAATCAGCGTCGACTTGCCGGCCCCGTTCGGCCCCAGCAGCCCAAACACCTCGCCCCGCTGCACCTCCAGCGTGACGTCATCAACCGCCGTCAGGTCCCCGTACCGGTGCACCACCCCACCGGCGCGCAACAGCGCCCCGTTGTCCGTGCTACTCACGGGCGCCACCCGTGCGGGGTCATAACCACAGCTGCCTCGATCCGACGGTCGCTAAAGTTTGCGACACAAAGTAGTTTGCCTTACATCGGTGTCGTGTGCAAGCGACTCAATCCTCGCGCGCCGCCCACCACCGGGAACCGCCGGGAGCATTCAATCCGCCTCCTGAACGCTCCCAGGTGCGCGTGCAGCCAGCATGCGGCCAACAGGCGGGACATGCAACCGGCACCGCTTCCATGGCGAGCCAGCGCAGGATCGTCCCGGTGTTACGTTGACCCAACCCGGGCCCCGGATGCTCTCCCATCGCTGACCTCGACTCCACCGAGCTGCACATCCGCGACACGCCCCAGTATTTCTTCGACACCGGCATGATCGAGGAGATTCAGAACATCACCCGCACCGTGCACAGCCCGGTGATGTTCGAGGGCAATCCCCTCCTGGCCCAGGACAGGCCCTGGGAGCACCACGTCAACATGCATGCCGACGACTACCAGGTCTGGCGCGACGACGACGGCCTCTTTCACCTCCTCTACACCGACTTCGACATCGACCGCGAGAAGGCCAGCCAGCCCGGCCGCACCCTGATCGACTACGACGTCTCCCGCTTTCGCGTCTGCTATGCCCGCTCGGCGGATGGCATCACCTGGGAAAAGCCGCCCATGGGCATCGTCCGCGAGGACGGCCACGACACCAACATCGTCTTGGGCGACCGCGTCCATGGCAACGTTTGGGGCCTGGCCCCGCTGGACGATCCCCTCGAAACCGACCCGTCACGCCGCTATAAGGCCATCTACGAGATCGGACCGCCGGGCTTTCGCGTGGCCGATGAACTGCCCGGCGCCAACGTCCGCCGCGCCTACTCCGCCGACAGCATCCACTGGACCACCTACGACGACCCGCCCGCATTTGAAGGCCTCGGCGCAAAGCAGGGCGACAGCATCTACCCCTTTTTCGATCCCTCCACCCGCACCTACAACATCCTCACCCGCCACCCGCTCATGGAAATGGCCCCACGCCCGCGAGCGGGATTGGTCGAGCGCGCCCTCGCCGGCGGCTCAACCACCGATCCCGCCTACGGGTTGCCTAACCGCCGCGGCATGCGCCGAATCTTCCAGTCGCAGAGCCGCGACTTCCACCACTGCAGCGAGCCCCGCCTGGCGCTCGCCCCCGACCCGGATCTGGACAACCTTGACGACTCGTTCTACAGCATGCGGCCCTACCGCCTGGGCAGCCATTGGGTGGCCTTCCTTGGCGTGCTCAACATGACCACCGGCCTGCTCGTTCCGCAGCTGGCCTTCAGTCGCGACGCGCGCAAGTGGGATCGCCTGCGGCCCACCCACGCGTGGATCGGCAGCGGTGGCCCCGAATCTTTCTATGAACACGTTGTGGCGGCGCCCCACATGGTCGAAGTCGGCGACGAATCCTGGTTCTACTTCGGCGGAACCGGTAGCAGGAGCTCGCGCGACCGCAAGCCCTACGCCCTGGGACTGGGCAAGCTCAGGCGCCACGGCTTCGTCTCGGTCGGAACCAACGCCGCCCACGTGGGCATGCTGCTCACCGAAGCCTTCATCGCCCCGGGCGACCGCCTGGTAATCAATGCCTGCTGCGGTCCGCAGGGCTACATCAAGGTCGAGGCCTCAGACGTCACGTACGCAGTCATCGCCGGTCGCTCGGCCGGCGAATGCGACGTTTTCACCGGCGACTCCATCGCCCACACCGTCACCTGGAACGGCGACGCCACGCTGCCCCGACCCCGGGGAACCGACTCCGGCACCGTCTACCCCACCTTCATTCCTCACCGCCGCCTCCGCTTCTACCTTCACGACGCCCACCTCTACTCATTCCAGATCGCCAGTTCCGCCGACTGAACTGCGCCGAGCGATCGAGCTGACGGCCTCGTTCTGCCCGCCTGCAGTGGGCGCCGCCCAGCGCCGCAGACTGTCCGAAGCCTCCAGCCCCGCGTCCTGCCCGCTCGCGAAGGCGCTGGCGATCAGGTTCCGCTCGCCCGCCACGATATCGCCCGCCGCCCACATACCGGGAATCGGATCGCCCGACGAATTCAGCACCTCATGGTCGTCGCTGCACCGCAGCAGCCCATCGTCGGAGTGCCCCACGTCGAACCGGTGCAGAAACTCATCGTTGGCCTTCAACCCCTCGTCCACGAAGAAGCCGTCAAAAAACAGCTCCCGCCCATCCGCCATCCGGAACCCGAGCAGGTTCAGCCCCTGCCCGATGTGCGCCTCGATCCGTCCTTCCTCAAGTTCAACACCCCGCTCCCGCAGCGCCTCCAGCACGGGCGGCGACATTCCGTGCGGTCGCCCATTCGTCAGCACGGTGATCCGATCCGTGAAATCCTGCGCCCCCTGCACCACGTCAAAGATGTAGTCGCCCACGCCCACAATCGCCACGCGCTCGTCCACGTGCAGGTGGCCGTCGCAACGAATGCATAGGTGCCACCCTCGGCTGTTGCCGGCATATCGGTAGACCAGCTGGTACTTGCGGTACATCCGGTCTGCCGCGTCGTTGATCTCGATGTCGGGCCACCCGTCTTCGAATCCGCTCGCCACCACCACCGTCCGGCCCAGCGCCGTCGTCGTCGCGCCCACCGTGCCGTCGCGCGAGAGTGGCTCCGTCGCATAGGTCAGCCGAAAGGTCTTGTCCAACCGCTCCAGGTCTAGCGCAAACCCATCGGCTCGCCGGATCCCCGCCATCCGTTCCTCGCCGCCTCGCTGGATCGCTCGTTCTGGCTGACCTTCAGTCCACCCCTGCAAGGCCTTCGCGAACTCTATGCCCGTAATCCCCGCAAACACCGGCGCGTCCTCGATCTTCACCGTCTTCGACCAGTACGCCCGCCCGCGACGCCGGCTCACCTTGCTCGCGTCCAGCAACAGCACGTGCCGCATCTGGTGCGCCGCGCTCACCGCCGCCTGCGTGCCCCCCGGTCCGGCGCCGATCACGAGGACGTCAAAAACCTCGCTCATCTCATCCGTCCGCGTCGCGCTGCGCACTGCCTCAGCTGGTCGGCTTCGGCGCCCACTCCTCGGCTCCCGTGATCTCGTCGATCATCTTCATCGTACGCACGGCGTCGTCCAGCGTCGGTGCCGGAAACGACACTGGTTCACCATTCTGGACCGCTCGCAGAAAGGCCCTTGACTCCCCCGGAAACCCTGGCTTCAACCGCCGGTCCAGCCCCGTCAGGCCAAACCGAACCGGCTCGCGCCCTGCCCGAACCAGCGTGCACGAACTCAAACGGTCGCCGGGCGCAGCCGATGTCGCCGCCGACGTCAAGACCGCGGTCGCCGTCCGGGCCTCGTACCAATGGCCGGTCCCTTTCGGCCCAAAGTGATCCGCGATGGCTCGCCCCACCGCGCCCGACTCATACTCCAGCAACGCGTTGAAACTGTCCGGCTTCGGCAGCCGCCGCTGCCGTACCACCGAGGTCACCTTCGCAACATCCCCGCCCAGATACCGCAGCAGGTCCAGCGAGTGAATGCTGTTCGCGTACGCCCAGCGCATCGCCACTTCCGGCGGAAACTTCGTGCCCGCCCACTGGGCCGACACATCTTCGTCCGCGTGAACCGTCACGGACACCACGTCCCCCGTGTCCAGCAGCGCCTCGCGCCCCGTCTGCAAACACGTATAGAACCGTCGGTTAAGCCCCACCATCGCCGTCGTCCCTGTCTCCTGCGCGGCCTGCGCCAGCCGTTCGGTGTCGGACGAATACAACCCCGGCGGCTTCTCCAGGAATGTTGGGACCCCCGCACGGATAAACCGCTCCGCTACCTCCGCCACGGCCAGCACGCTCACCAGCACGTACACCGCGTCAAACTCGCCCCAGGCCTGCAGCGCATCCACGCTGGTAAACGTCCGCTCGACGCCGAATCGCCGCGACGTCTCCTCCACCGCCTCCGCGTCGATATCGCACAGCGCCGCCACCTCCGCCTCCGGCAGCGCCTGCAGCACTGGAATGTGCTGGGCGGCGATGTGCTTCGTCCCAATCACGGCGCAACGAACGGGGCTCGGCTCGGCCATATCACCCTCCCTGGCGTGCGGCGTATCCTCGCACGGCCCTTAGTATCTACCCGCCAATCATGGTCCTCACCCAAGACCGCATCGCCGCCGACCTGCGTCGTCTCGGAGTGCAATCCGGCGACGTCCTCATGGTCCACAGCTCGCTCCGCAGCATGGGGCATGTCGTCGGCGGCGCCCCAACCGTTGTTGACGCCCTCCTCGAAGTCCTTGGCCCCGCCGGCACCCTCGTCGGCCCCTCCTTCAACTACGAAACGGCGCTGGATCCCAACTTCGTCCTCGATCTGCCGAACACCCCGTCCGACATGGGCGCTATTGCCGACGAAATCCGCCGCCGCGCTGGTAACAACCGCAGCCGTCACCTCACGCACAGCCTCAGCGCCATCGGCCCTCAGGCCGAAACCATTGTTAACGCGGACGGCAAGACAGCCTGGTCCTCCGACGGGCCCTTGGGAACCGTCTTCACGCTCGACGGCCGATTCCTGCTACTCGGTGTTACCTACCAGGCCTTCACCGCCTGCCACGTGCTCGAGGTGGCCTTCCGGCTCCACTTCCGCAAGCTCGACACGCTGCGGCGCCGCCTCCGCCGGTCGGATGGGTCCCTCGTCCCCTTCGACTCCGTTGTTTACCTGCGCGACGCCGGCTATCCCGGCTACGACTTCAACCGCCCAGGGCAGGCGATGGAAGTCGCCGGAATATCCGCCGTTGCGCCTGTGGGCAACGCAATCGCTCGCCTCATTCCCGCCCAACCCATGCGCGACTTTGTCACGCCACTCGTCAAGTGCGACCCCGTCTACCTTCTCCGGCAGGAGTCGGGCGTCACGCCGCTCAACCGGGGCGAGACCCTCGCTGACTCAAGAGGAATCCTCTCCGTGGTTGACCCGCGGAACGTCTTCAGACGCCCAACTTGCGCTTAGCCGCGTCGCGCCAGCGTTTATGCTAAGCATGAGGCGAATGCTCCGTAAGGAGTCAGGCATGCGTCGCGAACAGCCAAGAGAACGCGCCCGTCCGCCGAATCTCACGCGCCGTCGGGCTCTGTTGGGCACTGCTGTTGCCGCTGTCTGGCTCGGGCTGCTGGCGGCCTGCGGTGACGACGAGGTTGAGCACGGCAA
The DNA here is from genome assembly GCA_028874315.1 of Chloroflexota bacterium. Classification (GTDB taxonomy): domain Bacteria; phylum Chloroflexota; class UBA11872; order UBA11872; family UBA11872; genus UBA11872. The sequence continues at coordinate 10,685 of JAPPKM010000177.1, read as the reverse complement.
ATTCAAGCTTCGCAGCGGGGCCAGCTGGTAACCAGACTCGTTTATGATCGCGGGACAGGTCCGGTCGCCGCGCTCACAGCAGATTGCTCCGTTTGCAGAACCGGTCGGCAGCAACTCTGCCTGGTCCGCAGTGGGAGAGCCCAGGCTCTTCAGAGCGCCCGACGAATGTTCCGCTGTCCTGTTCGCGGGTTTTCCGTATTGGCCCGGACGCGCTAACATCCGCTTGGCTCCAACGACTTGCCGCGAGTTCTTCGGGACGCAGGAGGGGATATGCGGAATCTGACACGTCGAGAAATGCTTCGAGCTGGGAGCGCTGGCGCCATTGGCGCGGCTGGCGTGGCTCTACTTGCGGCCTGCGGCGAAGGTGAAGTCGTAGAGGTCGTCAAGGTCGTCACGCAGGTCAAGCAGGTCGAGAAGATCGTCGAGAAGGAAGTCCCGGTCACGCGCGAGGAAATCGTGACGGTTGAGGCTCCCGCACCGGCGGCCGAACCCGTCAGCGTGCGCTTCGCCACGGACCACACGTCCGGCCCGCGCGGCAACGCCATGAAGTGGGGCATGGAGCAGTACGCGCAGAGGTATCCCAACTACCCGGTCAAAATCGACGTCATCGGCGGCGACTACTTTGATTCGGTCAACCTCCAGTTGGCGGCCGGCAGCATGGCCGAGGCCATCCTTTTCGAAGGCAACCTCTTCCAGGCCCACTACGCGGCTGGCTACTTCCCCGACATCACCGACTCGGTGAACCGGCTTGGCTTCTCCTTGGACGACTATTGGGTCCTGCCCACCGGCTGGCTGCCGTGGGAAGGCGCCCTCTACCAGGCCAACGGCCGCCTCCACGGCCTCCCCTTCCAGGGAGGCATGAACGGCATCGTCTACAACGTCGACCTGTTCGACTCCAACGGCGTGGGTCAGCCCGCCGAGGACTGGGACTGGAACGACGCCATGGAGGCTTCCCGGCAGCTGACCGACGCCGACGACGACCAGTACGGCATGTGGGCGCCTACCAGCGATCAGTTCGGCTGGGGCCCAATGCTCTGGTCCAACGGCGTTGAATACTGGTTCAACGAGCAGGGTGTATCCCAGTTCGATACGCCGGAAGCCATTGAAGCTCTCACCTGGACCCACGGCACCATGCACACCGAAGGTGTTGCCTTCACTCAGGAAGTTCGGCAGCGCGTGGCCGGTGAGTTCGGCGACCCGTTCTCCGCCGGCAAGGTCGGCATTTGGCCCGGTGGCCGTGTGTACAGCAGCGGCTATGGCATTCCGCGGATCAAGGACCGTTTCACCTGGTCCGTCGGTCCCATGTACGCGTCGCCCAACACGGGTCACGCGCGCCATGGGTGGAATGACCAGCCGCACATCGTCACCATCGCCGCCGAGCGGTTGGGCAACCTCGAGGAGACCGTGCAGTTGGTCACCTTCCTCGCGGGTCCGGAATACCAGGCACGCGTAGGAATCGACCGCGGCCACTTCCCTGTGTTCAAGGAAGTCGCCGATCTGCCCGAGTCCCTGGCCGGCCCGCCCGAGGGTATGCACTGGCTCAAGACCTACGCCACCACGCCCGAACCGCGTACCCCCGGTTACTTCCCCTACTGGGACGAGTTCCGCGGTGCGCACGGCGTGTGGCAGTCCAAGCTCTGGGTCAACGAGGTTGGCCCCGAGGAAGCGGCCGTCAACATGGCCAAGGACACCAACGCCGTCATCAACTCGTACGGCGACTGGGCACCTGTCCCGGCCTAGTCCGCGACCGTTCACCACAACGGCCCGCCGCCCCGCGCGGCGGGCCGTTTGGCATTTTGGGGAGGAGTCCGAGCCGTACCGGCGAATCGCAGCCGCGCCTGCCGCGCGGTGTCATGTCCAGGCCACATGAGGCGTCTTGCTTTCCGTCCTCCGGCGCACCCCAGCCCATCGAACCCTTCGTGGTGAGCTGGTCCGGCGTCTTCGCCTGGCCGTGTCGAACCAGGATCCCTCGACCGCCAACGCTCGCAATCAGTCCGCTTGTTACCCTCGCTCGTCTTCGCCTCTCTAAGCGCCGAGCTCCACCGCCCCCTCCGCCGCCAAGTCGGCAATCACCGACCCCACAATTGGCCGCAGCGCCGCCGCGTCCGTCCGCACGCTCCCCGCAAACCTCTCTGCCAGCGTCTGCGCCACTTGCGCCCCGCTTTGTTGCCCGTCGAGGAGGTTCAAGACCGACAGCGTCGGCAGCGACAGCAATAACTCCCGCTTTTCCCCATTCGCCGGCCCTGTAACTTCCACCCGCGTAACCGGCCGCAGACCAGTCTCCGTTTCCTGCATCCACGCCCGAACGTTTGCCCCCGCTACTAGTGCCGGCCGCCGCGCCAACGCCTGCTTGGGCGTCAGCGTGACTCCCGGACGCGTCAGCTCCTGATCCGCAGTCTCCACCGCCGTGTGCTCGACTCCCGTCGACTCATCGCCAGCCAGCGCCTCATACGTCACCGCCAGTTGACCCGGCGTAAAGCCGCCCATGTAGCGAATCGTCTCCTCCGGAGTCTCCCGCGCCAGCCCCGACGAAATAAACACAAACGCCTGCCGCAGCGACAGGTTCTGGCTCGGGTCCACCAGCCGATGCGCCGTCCAGAACCACGACTCCTGCAGACGCTGTCCGTGATACCAGTGATTCGCCATATCCACGAAATCGTTCGCCTGTTGCAGGTATCCCTCCTGGTACCAATCCATCGCCAGCCCGTTCAGGTCCGGCGCTTCCAGCGAGGTGCGAATCGCTTTCGTCGCCCGCAGCACACCTTGCAACGCGAGCGCAATGCCCGATGCCAGGATCGGGTCTACAAAACACGCCGCGTCCCCCACCAGCAGGTACCCAGGCCCGTGAAACCGCCGGCAGATAAACGACCAGTCCGACACGATGTCGAAATCCCCTGCCCAGCGCCCACCCTCCAGCAACTCCTTGTATTCCTCGCACGATTCGATCTGACGCTGCCAGTACTTCCGCCGCTCCGTCCGCGACATCCCGCGGATCCGTTCCGGGTCTGTCACCAGGCCAATGCTGCGCAGTCCCCCCGCCAGTGGGATATGCCACAGCCACCCGTCGTCCACGGCCACCACGTACACATTCCCCGCGTCCGTCGGCTCCATTTCGTCCAGCACGTCCGGCAGCGTCGTCGGACCGCCGTGGTAATGGCCGAACAGCGCCACGTGCCGTAGATCGTGGTTGTGCTCCCGCAGCCGGAACTGCCGTCCCAGCACCGACCATTGACCCGAGGCATCCACGCATATCCGCGCCCGAATCTCGCCCGACGCGCCTTCGTCATTCGTAAACGACAGCCCGGTCACCCGCCCGTCCGTCATGTGGGCACGGGTCACCTGGTGGCCTTCGCGCACGTCCACGCCCTCGTCGCGGGCGTGATCCAGCAGCAGCTTGTCAAACACTTCCCGGTCGCACTGGAATGTAAACGTGCGGTCCTGCGGCACCTCTGAGAATCGAATCGTCCACGGGTCCCGACCGCGACCCCAGATATACGTCGCCCCGTACTTCCGCGTGAATCCAGCTTTCTCTACCCGCTCCAGCGCTCCGGTCTTCGCCAGCGCAAACAACACCCCCGGCAGCATCGACTCGCCCACGTGCGGACGCGGAAACCGCTCCCGCTCCAGCAACGTCACCCGGTACCCCTGCTGCCGCAACAACGTCGCCAGCGAAGACCCCGCCGGTCCCCCACCAACCACCGCCACATCCGTCTCAACAGCGCGCATGACCCGCACTCGCCATTCCTTTTCCCGTTAGTGTGTCAAATCACCCGGCGATTTATCGTCCACTGCACCTACGTCATCGTGACGGCCTTGGCATAGAGAACGCGTCTTCCGGTCGAAGCGCCCCGATATCGAGCCACAACCGCTTAGGTCAAACTGCCCCGTTCCCTGCTGCCTGCCGCCTTCGCAGCAACGCCAGGTTGTTCGAAATCACCTGGTGCTGCTGCGGATTCGTCGCCGCTGTGTATACGGCCAGCGCCTGCTCATAGTGATACGCCGCCTCGCGCAGCAAGTCGGGCTCATTCTGCTTTGCCATCCCGAACAACATGCTGCCCAGGTTCGCGTGCGCCACTGCCGCCTGCGGCGGGGCGTTCGGTCCTGTCCAGACCTGCAACGCCGTCCGAAAAGCCTCCACGCTGGCCGCCAGATCAGCTTCGCTGGCGCCGCCGGCTCGGATCGCCAGCGCCATCCCCAGGTTGAATTGCGCGGCCGCGTGCGGTTCCGGATGCGTGCCCAGCGGACGCGTCGCGCAGGCCGCCTGCAACCGTTCAATCGCCCGGTCCAGGTGTATCGCCTCGCGCTCCGCGGAATGCAGCGTCATGTAGACCAGCCCCGCATTCAGATAACTCGCGCCCGCGTCCTCAGGCTGACCCAGTGACGTCCACAACTCGGCCGCTCGATCCAGCGCCGCGGCTGCGTCAACCAGTGAAGCCTCCTGCCCCTGGCTGGCTGCCGTCATGATCGCCGAGCCCAGGTTGTTCGCCAGCTGAGCCTCCAGCGCCGTCGCCTCGGGCGTGCTGGCCGCGGCCACCCCTTCGCGAAACGCGGTCACCGTCGCGCTCACGGCCCCGGGTATCCCGCGCTGCGCCAGTTCCGCCTGCGCCAGCCCCCGCTCGTTCCACATCGACGCCCGCTCGTCGCGGTGGGCGTCGTCCGGCATTCGCTCGATCGCCGACTCCAGCGCGCCGTCTGCCTGCCGCAGATTCTCCACGCGGTCCCCGCCCGGCCGCTGCGCCCAGGCCGTCCCCATTGCTCGGTAGAGCCGGGCGGCGTCGGCGGGATGAGCCTGCAGACCCGGCAGATGTACTGCCCGCTGGTAGCTCGCAATTGCTTCCCGAAGATTCGCGTCCCGGTCGCCCGTCTCCCGCAGCCCATACGCCGCCGCCCGGTTCCCATGCACCGGCAGCGCCGCTCCCAGGTCGTTGTCGTCCACCAGTGCCGCCGCCTCGTCGAACCGCGTCAACGCCGCGTCGGAATGCGGAGCGCCGTTCGCCCCCTGGCTCGACGCGATCAAACGCCCCGAATCGTTCAGCAACGACGCCAGCAGCGCCGTCGACTCCGCGCGTCGGGCGGCGTCGACTGCCGCGTCGAACGCACCAAGCGCATCCCCAGCGCGGATCCCATCGCCGGCCCCGGCCGCCCGACCGAGCAGCCGTGCCAGGCTGCCCAGCAACCGCGCCTGCAACGCATGTCGTTGCACGCTTCCAAGAGCGCCGGCCGTCTGGGCGAAAGTCCGCTGCGCGTCAGCGCGACGACCGGCCCGCCACTGCGACAGTCCCAGGCGCTCGCTCGCCCCGGCAAACAGGTCCGGAAGCTCCCGCGGATCGAACACCAGCAGCGCCCGTGCCGCCGCCTGCGCCGCTTCTTCCAGTTCGTCGGTTGGAGCGTCGCCCTCCAGTAGCAGCCCGGCTAGGTCGTAATTCGCCAGCCCGAACTCCACCGGATGCGTCTCCACACGCAGCGCCGCCGTCGCTGCGCGCAACGCTTCTGCCGCCCCCGCGGGATCCCCATCCCGCAACGCAACAGCCCGCTGCCGCCCCTCCAACGCCGCCGAGACCCTCTCGGTCACTCCAGGATCCGGCGAGTTATCCCGCATTCGATTCCACTTTCCACTTCTGTCGTAACCACCGGCCCTGCCAACGACCAATAGCCGTCCACAAACCCGGTTAGTCTACGAATCGCCCGACATTGGGAGACACTGTCTCCATCTTCGACAGACTGCGGATACGCCGTCACGTACGTGCACGCATTACTGTCACCCAGGCGGTGAAGTCGGTGTCGGGGGTGGCGCCGAAGGGTTGGCGGGTGACTTCAAGGATTTCGAAGAAGGGTTCGCAGCAGGTGACGATGGCATGCAGGGAGTGGCGGGGGTAGCCGCGAGGGTCGGGTTCGCCGGTTTTGGGATCGCGGTTGTCGGCGCAGCCGGTGAGACTGATCCAGTGGCCGCCCGGCGCAAGCCATTCCGCCACACGGTTGACGAAGGCGGCGCGACCAGCTTCGTCGAAGGTCGACCAGACGCTGCGGTCGAAGGCCAGGTCGAACGGCTTCTTCGGGGACTCCTTGAGGAAGTTGGCGCGGCGAAACTCAAGCGAACCGTCCGATCCGGCGTTTAGCTGGCGGGCGGCGTCGATGGCGGCCTGGGAGATGTCGACTCCGAGGACGCGGTAGCCCAGATCGGCCATTTGGGCGGCCTTGCCGCCGAGGCCGCAGCCGATGTCGAGCAGGCGGCCGCCGGGCGGGGCGTAGCGAGCCAGCAGGGCGGGCAGTGGACGCCAGGGCTGGCCGTCGTCCCAGGGTGTATCGGCGTCCACGTACTTGGCTTCCCAGTGCTCGCGGGTTCGGCGGGCGGCGCGCTGTTCGGCTTCGGCGGTCATTCGGGCGCCCTGGCGTGCATGGCTTGCTCGTAGGTGGCGAGGTCGTCGTCGCCGAAGACCACGAAACGGACCTCATCGAAGTCGAGTCGCGATAGGGCGGCACTGACGGTGTCCAGAGCGGTGTCGGCGGCCAGGTCCTTGGGGTAGCCGTAGACGCCGGTGCTGATGGATGGGAAGGCGACGGTGCGCGCGCCCTGGGAGGCGGCGACTTCAAGGGAGCGTCGGTAGGCGGATGCGAGCAGATCGGGCTCGCCGGCGTTGCCGCCGGACCAGATGGGGCCGACGGCGTGGATGACGTGGTCGGCTGGGAGCCGGCCGGCGGTGGTTCGGACGGCCTTACCGGTCGGGCAGCCGCCGATTCGACGGCATTCGGCCATGATGTCGGGGCCACCGGCGCGGTGAATGGCGCCGTCCACGCCTCCGCCGCCCCTGAGCGCCGCGTTGGCGGCGTTCACGATGGCGTCGACCTGCTGGATGGTGATGTCGCCCTGAACGAGCGTCAAACGGGTCTTTCCAACCCTTAGCTGGGTCATTTGCCTTCCTCCGGTCGGTCAGCGGTCATTCGGTATCGGGCCCGACGTGGACGAGGAGGCGGCTGGGGTGGGTCGGGTCGTGGTAGACGGCCTGATGGGCCATCTCGACGCGCCGCGTTACGCCAAGGGGTTCGCCGGTGTTGGGGTTGGCATCGAAGCGGGGGTAGTTGGACGAGGAGATGTCGACGCGCAGGCGGTGACCGGGGGCGAAGCGGTTGGCGGTGGGGTAGAGAACGATGCGGAACTCGTAGACCTCGCCAGGCTCCAGGAACTCTTCGCGGTCGAAGCCGTTGCGGTAGCGGGCGCGGAGGATGCTGTCGGCAAGGTTGAGCTCGTAGCCGCCGGGCGTTTCGGAGCTGTGCGGAAACACGTCGAGCAGCTTGGCGGTGAAGTCGGTATCCACGGCGCTGCTGGAGGCGAAGAGCACGACTTCGACGGGGCCGGCGATCTCGAACGGTTCGTCGAAGGGGTCGGTCTCGAAGCTGAGTACGTCGGGGCGGCTGGCGAGGGAGAGGGTGTCGTGGTGGCCGTGGAAGCGGCCGGGCTGGCCGCGCTGGTCGAAGCCGCCGGAGGGCAGGGCTTCTTCGGCCGCGCTGATGGAGCCGCCGGTGGTGGGGACGGGGTTGCGCGGATCGAAGGTGAAGCGGGTGGGGTCGGCGGGCTTATCGGGTGGATCGCCGTCCAGCGAGCCGTCGGCTTGCAGGTAGAGGGCGGACTCGGCTGTGTCGGGCGGGGGCCACTGGTCGGCCGATTCCCAGCGGCCGCCGTGCCAGAGTCGGCTTTCCAGGTCCGCAGGCGGGCGGCCGATCTGACCACCCATCATGAAGTAGCGGACGGGCGGGTCGCGGTCGAGGCCAGTCTCCAAGTCCTTGAGGTGGTGGTCGAAGAATCGCAGGCGGAGGTCGTCGTAGAGGGGGAGTGCGGATTCGAGGCCGAGGTCGACGTCGCCGGCTGAGGTCTCCTCGGTGGTGGGCTCGCCGTGGCGCCAGTGGCCCAGGAGCAGTGACATGGGGCTTGACTTGAGCCGCCGCAGGGCGTGGAAGTTGGCGATGGCGCCGCGGGGGTAGGTGTCGTACCAGCCGCTCTGGAAGAGGACGGGGACATCGGCGTGCTCGTGCCAGTACTCGTCGATGGTGTAGCCGCGCTGTGACCAGTAGGGGCCGTTGCCGCCGTGGGTGAGGATGTCCCAGGCCCATTGCTCGTAGAGCGGCAGAAACCGAAGGGCGGTGCGGCCGGGGCGGAAGCGCAGGGGCGGACCGAGGATCTCGGGTACGCGTTCGAACTCGGCTCGGAGGACGCGCTCGAGGTCGGGGTCGGCTCCGGCCTCCTGGCTGGTGATGGCCATGCGGTAGGCGTAGCTGATGAAGCGCTGCTCGAGGGCGCCGCCCTGGCGCATGGATGAGATGAGGTAGTTGCTGGTGCCCTGGCCGACGACCTGGGCGCGCAAGTGCGGCGGGTTGAGGGTGGCCAGGGCGCTTTGATCTGACCCGGCGTAGGAGGCGCCCATGGTGCCGACGCGGCCGTTGCACCAGGGCTGGACCGCGATCCACTCGACGGCGTCGTAGCCGTCGGGGGCTTCCTTCGCGAAGGGGTACCACTCGCCGCCGGAGCGTCCGCGGCCGCGGACATCGTTCATGACCACGGCGTAACCGCGACGCGCGTACCAGTGCGCCTTGCGGGCGTAGCGGCCAGAGTCCTTGAGGTAGGGGGTGCGCTCGATGAGGGCCGGGAACTGTCCGTCAACCTGCCGGCCGTTGAGGGCGGGCAGGTAGAGGTCGGCGGCCAATTGCACGCCATCTCGTGCCGGGATGGAGACATCGGGCAGGACGATGGAGTCGTAGGCGCGGTGCGAGCCCTGGTATCCGGTGTTGGTGGTGCGTCGATCGAGCGGGTTCGTGATCAAGCGGTCACCTCAAGGTGCGACGGGGGTGGTCGGCGGGGCCAATGATGCCGGGTTTGAATCAGCAAGGTTGGTGGCGTCCGCTATTGAGGCGAGGAGGGCGTGGCATTCTCTCGTGAATCGCCGTTGAGGTAGCTGGCATGAACCTGGACGAGTTGCGACTGAGTCCCGAGGACTACCGGCCGAAGCCGCCGAGCGGCAGGCACTACCGGATCGGGCTGATTGGGTGCGGCGGGGTTGCGAACGGGGCGCACCTGCTGGCGTACCGGGACTTCGGCTATGAGGTGGTGGCGTGCAGCGATATCGATCCGGCGGCGGTGGAGTCAACGCAGGCGCGCTGGGGGATCGAGTCGGCGGGAACCGATCCACGGGTGGTGCTGGAGAACGACCAGGTGGAGGTGATCGACCTGGCAGTGCATCCGCATGCGCGGCTGGAGTTGTGGCCGGGGCTGCTGGCAGCTGGAAAGCCGCTCCTGTCGCAGAAGCCTTTCGCCATGACCTGGGAGGACGCGGCGTGGATGTCGAACTCGGCGCGGGACGCCGGGGTGACGCTGATGATCAACCAGCAGGCGCGGTGGGCGCCGGCGCATGCGGCGATCAAGCTGCTGATCGATTCGGGGATCTGCGGCCCGCTGTTCAGCGTGGCGCACGTGCGGCGGAGTTACCAGGACCAGCCGGACCGGTGGTGGCGGGACGTGGTGAATTTCAACATCGTGGACCACGGGGTGCATTTCCTGGACCTGATCCGTCACTTCAGCGGGCGGACGCCGGACGCGGTCAGTGCGACGACGGCGAGGATGCAGGGCCAGAACGCGGTTTCGCCCCTGAGTCACACGCTGGCGCTGCATTTCGACAGCGGGGACCTGACGGCGATCGACCACTTCAACAACATCGTGCAGAGCAAGGCGGGGCAATCGGAGTTCTGGCATATCGATGGGGCGGAGGGCTCGATCAGTGCGTCGCGGGAGTATGTAGACGTAACGCGACGGGACGAGCCGGAGCGGCGGGTGCGGTTTCCGATCGAGGGAGGGTGGTTTCCGGAGGCGTTCGGCGGGAGCATGGGTGAGTTGATGGCGGCGCTGAACGAAGGACGGGAGCCGCTGACTTCGAGCCGGGACAACCTGGACACGATTCGGATTGCGGCGGCGGGGGTGCGGAGTAGCGATGAGGGGCGGACGGTGAGGCTGGAGGAGTTTGTGGCTTAGGTCCTTCCAGAAGGACCTCTGCCGGTGGCGGGCGAGTTCGACTCAGGCTTCAGGGTGGGCCGGGGCTATTCACCCTCACCCCGGCCCTCTCCCTCGAGGGAGAGGGAGGAAGACCAAGTATTCGACTGCGGTTAGCGGCGGCGGGCTACGTAGTCGTCGCCTTTTTGGATGGCGGTGAGGTAGGGGGTGCAGCCGGGGCGGTCTTTGAAGTCGGTGAATTGGGCGGGGATTGAGCCGCCGGCGTCGGCGATGGCGAGGTTGATGAGGTCCTCCACCACGTCCGGGTGGTCGGCGGCGACGTTGGTGCGGAGCATGTCGTCGTCGGGGAGGCGGTGCAGCAGCGGGGCTTCGCCCCAGATGGTGGCGTTGCACCACCAGGCGTCGGTGACGACGGTCATGAGGGGTCCCCAGCCGATGCTGACGTGGGATCGGTGGGACGGCCGGTTTTCGCGGAGGGCGGGGCCGATGTCCCGGCCTTCGGTGGGGGCCTGGATGCCGGCGGCGGCGAGGACGGTGGCGGCGATGTCGGTGTTGGTGACAAGGCCGTCGTAGGTCTGGCCAGCGCGGGCTCGGTCGGGATAGCGGACGAGCAGCACGAGGTCGGCCACAGCGCGGGTGAGGGGGTGGCCCTGCTTGCTGATGAGGTCCTTGTCGTCGGGATAGCGCAGGT